>SBHD01000202.1 GCA_006226345.1 Bacteroidota bacterium
CTTTGGGCCCGAATTATGTGTTCAAATTCAAACCCAACCGGCTTTGGAAACATGTTATGTACAACAAGGGCGATGTATACGAGGTCATTGCTGATCTCCCCGAACATATTAGTTGGAATTAACACCCCCCATTAAGCAGTTTTTCAGGCTTTCAAAATAATTGTCTCAAACGGCTGGATCTCGATCCGGCCGTTTTTGGTATGTTCCAAAACCACCGGTTTTTTATTCAGGTTGCAATACACCCGGAATGCCTGGTCTTCCTGCTCAAACCGGATGCTATACACATCCGGTAATAAAACAGAAACTGAAGTCACCCTGCTCCCGGCCAGATCAAGTGCTGCTTCCAACTCACAGCGCTGTTCCGGAGTATAGGCACTGACATCGTCGGAGGTGAACAGGATACCTCCCAGCAAAGCATTGATCGTAAGCAGGGTATGCTGTTGTACCGGCGAAAGGCGCTGTTGATCTGTGCGTAATATAAATACGTCCGGGTCGCTGCAAAAAGCCCGGTTATGGAGCAGCCACCTCCCCAGGGTAGATCGCAGAGCGGCCAGCGTGCTTACCCGCTCCCGATGCCGCAGCCAGGCCAGCATACCGTGCTCCCATGCCAGGTGCACATCGCCACCGGTACGACAGATATCGGCATGGCCCATGGCAGCCCCAAGTGGCACACCACACGCCAACATGATCCGGTCTCCCATTTGCCGGCGCAGAAATCCCATTGCATCTGCCATAACCTGCCCTCTGGTTTTACCCTTCGGGGGGAACAGGCATGCTGCATACAGGAAATCCAGCTTGAGCATGTCATACCCCCAATGATCCAGCATAATATGAAATACCCCACTCAGGTAGTCCTGTACCGGCTGGTGGTACAGATCAAGTGCATAAAACCAGCCGCCCCAGTATGGATTCCAGCCGGCACGAACCGGCTTTCCGGCGTTATTCTTTAGTAACCAATCCGGGTTGCGCCGCACCAATTCTGATTTTCCAGAAGCCACAAAAGGAGCCAGCCAAAGGCCCGGGGAAAGCCCTCTGTTGCGGATTTCTGCAGCAAGGCTTCCCATGCCTCCCGGGAATACTCGCTTTACAGACCGCCAGTCCCCGACAGCAGTTTGCCAGCCATCATCAATCTGAATAAAACGAAACGGTAGTCCGCTTTCAACAATCGCTTCCGTATTGCAGCGTATTTTCTCTTCCGATATATCCGTATAATAGCGATACCAACTGGTCCAGTTCAACAAAGGCGATGCCGCAGCACCGGGAAGCGGCCGCTTTTCAGCACCATCATGCAGCAAATGAAAATACCGGTCGGCCTGGTCATTAAGTGGTCCCTGACCGATCCATAGATCCAGCCCCGGAAATGAATGTGGAATTTCCAGCCCTTCCAGGTCCTTCTTTACTACTATTAGCTGGTTTTGGGCATCATACACGATCCGGGTGAACCCTGTATGTTCATTCAGCGATCCCAGGAGACAGGGCTTTCCGGAAGTGCTCAACAGATAGGTATACGTCCAGGAATGCAAATACCCCGAACCGCGGGGTAAGCCTGTAATCATATCATCACCGGAATGCCCGATAAACGGACGGGCGATCCGGCGTAAGCCTTCCTGCCTTTCTGTCGCAGCATAAAGGCGGCTTTCACTCCAGGATTGGTAGCCGTTGGCAAAAAAACCCGCATCCAGTTCGGAAGTCGGGCAGTTGAAGTCCAGCGCCAGTTCAAGAACAGTAATAGTCTCCTTCGGATGTAAAAAAACCGTAAACCGCCTGCCACCAGCCTCTTCCCGGAATTGAAAATCGACATACAACTCTGCAAAAGAGTTGGCCCGATCCGGCACGAGTTCGTAGGTCTTGATCCCTTCCGAGCCACTCATGCGAAGTACCGCCCGACGAAATTCCATAATACCGTTCTTTTAGGTGGCAAGATAAGAGATCGGCAGGAGCCCCTGTCATACTTTACCTGGTTTTCCCACTGTTGGCGCTCCAGGACGTACCTTTGCAAAAAATTCCTATCATATGACAACACGGATTCTTTGGAATGTGGCGCTCCTGCTCCTATGCTTTTTCGCAGCAGGCACTCTGACCGCACAAAGCGAGACTGAAATGGCTGAGGTATTCAGCTGGCGGTTCCAGACCGATGCCCCGGATAACTCGTTCCGGAAAATGGAGGATGCTGACGGTTGGGAAGCACCGGACACACAATCCAACCTGGTCGGTATGGCCATGCCGGTTTCGTATGAACGGATGCTTGCTGACCTGGAGGCTCTACACTCCGAGGAAGGACAAAAGATAATAGAGCAAAAACCACTTTCTCTGAATGATATCGACGGGCACCTGGTAATACTGGAACTGGCCCCGCTGGCCGGACTTGACACGGTGGTTTTCTACTCCCTGATGTACATCCGTCCATACAGAGGCTTCACCCTGGTATTAACCGCACAATATCCTAAATCGCTGCATCCGGACCTTTATGACAAGATGGTGCGCAGTTTTGGCACCGTCCGCCAGATAGAAGAATAATTCCAAACCTGACTGCATGTTACATCCCCTTCTGGCACGCGCCGTTGTACAGGCCCTCCGGGCTGTTTTTGTGGAACAGCGGTATGCCGATAAAGTAATTGAATACACGCTACGCCAAAATCCCAAAGCCGGCGCACGGGACCGTTCCTTTATCGCAGAAACAACCTACGAAGTCGTACGACACTTTCGCTTATATGCTACTGTGCTGGGCAGAACACCTGAAACAGACCTGGATTTTTGGCAAATAGTCGGAATCCACCTGATCCTGCAACCTTCCGCTTTAACGGGCGCCACCCTGCCGGCCTGGCAGGAATTTTCCGATCTGAATCCGGAGCGGATCAGGGAAAAGGCCACGCAGTTTCAGAAAGAGCGGAAATACCGTGAAAGCATACCGGATTGGCTTGATGCAATCGGATCTGCCGAACTGGGAAGTGGCTGGGACAAAACCCTCGCCTGGTTGAATCGCCCTGCTGATGTAGTATTGCGGACCAACAGGTTGAAGACTGATCGAAACAACCTTCAAAAAGCCCTTGCAGCAGAAGGGATAGAGACCAGTCTGCTGGGAGACGAAGACGCCCTGGTACTAACCCGCCGGAAAAATGTATTCCGGACCAAAGCCTTCAAGGCCGGGTTATTCGAAGTGCAGGATTACAGCAGCCAGCAGGTCGCCTCGTTCCTGAACCCACAGCCCGGCATGCGGGTGATCGACGCCTGTGCGGGAGGCGGTGGCAAGTCGCTGCATCTGGCCGCTCTAATGGAAGGCCGCGGTCAACTAATCGCACTGGACACGCTGAAATGGAAACTGGACGAACTTCGTCAACGGGCCCGGCGGGCAGGCATTTCCAATATTGAAACCCGGCCGATCGAAAATTCAAAGGTGATCAAACGCCTGCACAATACTGCCGATGCCCTGTTGCTCGATGTGCCTTGTAGCGGCCTTGGTGTGCTGCGGCGCAATCCGGACAGTAAATGGAAGTTACAGCCTGCCTTCATCGAACAATTAAGGCAAACGCAACAAGAGATCCTGCAATCGTATTCAAAAATGCTCAAGCCTGGCGGATACATGGTTTATGCAACCTGCAGCATCCTGCCATCGGAAAACAACCAGCAGATTGATGCATTTCTACAGTCAGAAGCAGGGCAGGATTTTGTGTTCGTCCGCGACAGAAAGATCCTGCCACAGGATGAAGGATATGACGGATTTTACATGGCCTTACTGCAAAAAAAAGACTGAACACTGGTTAACATCAAGACCTTACCCCTATGCTCACACAGGATTTACTGATCGATTTTTCCAGGTATAATCACTGGGCAAACGACCGGATGATACATTGGCTCCGCTCCAAACCGGCAGGTATCCTCATGACGGAAACATCATCCAGTTTTCCGTCCATTTACGCAACACTTCTCCACATCTGGGGAGCGGAAGATATCTGGCTCCGGCGGCTAAAAGGCGCATCACCCACTGATTTTATCGCCAACACCTTCCGCGGTAGCAAAGAAGACCTGTTTGCCGGTCTTTTGGGAAACAGTCAGGCATTTACGGATTTTCTTATCAGCGCTGGGCCGGTATTTTTTGAGGAGAAACTAGCATACCAAAACACCAAAGGACAGGCTTTTCATACCCCGAATCCACAGGTTGCCCTGCATTGCCTCCAACACAGCACCTACCACCGCGGGCAGATCGTGACGATGGGGCGCAGCCTCGGCCTGACCGATCCGCCTCAAACCGACTACATCGCCTACTTGCGGCTATAACCGGGCTGCATTCACTCAAATGCCGAAGCCCGGTACACCTTGGCCTTGCCACCTGCCTGCACACCGAAAATGCGTTCTTTCCGCGGTATGCGGGGATCGTCAAAAAATAATGAATACAGGATCAAGTTGTGGTTGGTACAATAGTCTCCACAGGGAAAGTTTCCGTACTCCAGATCATAGGGAGTCTTGTCACTCAATACTTTAAACCTGCCAAACAGCCGACGGGCAGTTGCCAGCGGGACCTCAAAGACCTGTATTGTCTCAGCCGCCTGCCCTTTCTGGCTCCCCGCTACTGCCTGGTGTTGCATTTGCGACCAATAGGAGCCACTGTTTCGTTCATAGGTGATCAGGTTGCTGTTGTAGAGCAGTCCTGAAACTTCAAACTTCAGCGCCGGGCCCCCAGCCGGGTGCTTCCATGCACAACCCGAACCGGTAAGCGGACAATACAGGACCGAAAAGTCAATGTTAGCCTGCACGTCATTTACCACCTCGTGCCACTCCAAAACCGGATGCGGGAATACAAATACCTCCTTGCCGAACCGGATAGCCAAACACAGCGTTTCATCTTCCAGATACGGCATATACTCGGTAATATGTTCGATATACTCGGGTGCATCTATTGCGGGGATGGTACCTGGCAAAGCCCCCTGATTCAAGCGGGAATACGGAATAAGCCAGTCGTTATCGCCGGGTGGCGGATCAGGGGCTGCTATGTCGGGATGATCATATATTGCGCACCCAGGAAAGAATGCACCCCAAGCGAACCAATATGCAATCATGGAATTGGCCGGCTTCAGATGCTCCCCTGCATCAGGACCGGAAACATGGTCCCCCCAAACGTTGTAGTAATTCCCATGTGCATCTGCCATCACCACAGGCAGCGAATCCTGGACTGCCCGGAAGGCACGGGATTCGTCAGTTGGCGCCGGATGGTAAAATGCAGTGTAAAACTTCAGTGTAGGTTCACCTATTACCAATATGGCCCTATCATCCAGCGTATCAACCAGAAGCCGGACCCTGGATTGGGGGCCTTGTGGAATAGCCGGATCCGGAAACAAGCCGGTATCCTGCCTACACTGAGTAATCGAGAACCCGAGCAGCAGCAGGATCAGATAGTAAAGTCGGGACATGACGCATACTGATTTTGATCAAAAATATACAATTATCCACCGGGCCGGCCTGCAAACACACGTTTTGTCCGATGTTGTCGCCATGCTGACGCTTCTATTCCCGGACTGCGGCTTTTTTGTGATGCATTCTTGCTGCGTTGGTGCGCATTTTTTTGATTTTTGCAGAAACTAACCTGAAATGCAGATCGTACACTTTTCCGATACACATCTGGGATTCCAGGCATTTGATGTCGTCAATGAAGACGGGGTCAATGCACGCGAACAGGATGTATACCAGGCTTTTCAGCATACGGTTGACCGGATCCTGGAAATCAGGCCGGATGCGGTGATCCATTCGGGGGATTTCTTTCACCGGCCCAGCCCTTCCAACCGGGCCCTTACTTTTGCCCTGGAGCAGTTGCGCCGGCTTTGCGACGCGCAAATTCCGGTGTATATCATCGCGGGCAACCATGAAACACCCAAGACCGTGTATACCAGTCCGATCCTGCGCGCCTTTCGCAGCCTGCCTTGTGTGCACCCGTTTTTCGGGGAAACCTGGGAAATGGCCGGGCTGGACGACATTGTCATCCATGGCATTCCGCACATCAACGACCTGCGTACGTTGCAAGTGGAACTGGAACGTCTGAAACCAGTGCCCAACAAGTTTAACATCCTGATGTTGCACACCTCTCTGGGCAAACGCTTCCTGATGGAGGAATATGGCGAACAGATCTTTCCGGAAGCCTTCCAGGAAAAACTCACCGGCTTTCAATACCTGGCGCTGGGGCACTGGCACAACTATCAGCAGGTAGATGTCCATCCCAACGGTTGGTACTGCGGCTCGCTCGAACGGTTAAGCGATACGGAATGTGGTACAGAAAAAGGATTTATGCTCCTGGAAATTGGCCCGGACAATTCCTGCATCACTCGTTTTGAGTCCGTGCCCACCCGGCCATGGCTCAAACTGGATATCCGGAACTGCCAGGAAAAAACTGTAGCCGATATTCAGACGGAACTGGAACAATTCAAAGCACAGCACCAGACAGCCGGATCCATCCTCACATTGGTGTTCCATGATATCCGGGCAGAACAAACGCTCGAATTATCAAACATGGCGCTGAAAGAGCTGTTTCCGGATTGTTTTCAACTCCTGACCAAGCGCCGCCCCTTTGCCGACCGGAATTTTGTCCGAAACCTCGAAGCAGACCAATTTGACCGGCTGGATCAGATCTTTGCCGAGTATATCCGGGAAAAATACCGGGATAACACCGAACTGGCCGGGCATCTTACTGACAGGGCCAGGCACTATTTCCAATCCGGACAACCCTGACCAGGCACTATGTAAACCCATTAACTTCCGGCTTCCGTATTCATACCGGCATCTTGCAGAAATAGTCGACCACCATGATTCTCCGCGCACTCCACCTCGAACACTACAAGCAATACAACCAACTCGACCTTGAGTTCCGGGATGGGCTGGTTGGTATTATTGGGCGCAACGGATCGGGCAAATCGACCCTGTTCGAAGCTATATTATATTGCCTGTATGGGAAGGATGAGCGCAATAAGAACCTGATCCGCTCGTCCTTTGCCGATCCTAAAGCGACTGTTGTGCTGGCCTTGCGGTTTGTTATTGGTGCAGCAGAATACGAGGTAAAGCGGGAATTTCGGGGTAAGGCCATGTCCGTCAACGCAGAATTATATAAAAATGACGACCTGATCGCAAAGGGCGTAGCAGCCGTGAACGATGAAGTAGTCCGGGTGCTGAATATGGAACGGGATGCTTTCAAACGGTCTGTCTTCTCCGGACAAAAGGAATTGTCCGAACTCTCGGATACCAGCGGCGAAGCGCGTAAACGGATGGTGCGCAAGATGTTGGGGCTGGACACGCTGGATGACATCCAAAGCCGGGTGAATGCTGATTCCCGGGAAATAAGCAGCCAGATCACCGGACAACGACAAAACCTGCTGGATCCCGAAGTCAGTAAGGTTTTGGAGGCCGATATCAAAGCCCAAACCAAATTATACAAAGAGAATAACCGGCTCCTGAAACAGGAGCAGAAGCAACTGAAAACAGTAGAGGCGGAGCACCGGAAAGCCCGGGAGGACTTTGAAGCGGAAACGCGCAAACAGACCACTTTCAACCAAATCCAACAGGAAGTCAGCCGGCTGCAGGAACGGTTAGAAGGTATCCGGAACCGGCTCGCCAGCCTGCAGGAGAAATCAACCGAACTCGAAGCACAACAAAAGCAACTGGCGGCTCAGCAGAAGCAGTTTGCCGGTTATGAACAGGAAAAAAAGCAACTCCGGGAGCTGGAACAACTTCGCCAGAAACACCTGAACCGCGATGCGTATCTGGTGCAATTGCAAGACCTGGAACCCATGTTGCAGGAAAGCCGCCAACGATTATCATCCCTGGACAAAGCCCTGAAGGCCGGACAGGAAACGGAACAGAAGCTGGCTGTCACCCAGAAAGAGGCGGCGGAAGCAGATAAGGCCATTGAGGAAAAACGGGAAAGTTATGAACAAATAAAAAGGCAGATTGGCGCTCTGGGTGTCCGGGTTGAAGAACGGCGAAACAAAATTGAAAGCCTCCGGGCGATCGGCAAAACCGGCACCTGCCCGACCTGTTTTCAGCCGGTGCTGGAGGCCTACGATCAGGTTTTGGCACACTTGAATGAAGAGATAAATGCACTCCAGGGAGAAACTCTGGCAAAACTGGAACAACAAAAAGAAACCATTAAACTGGAGGGGCTCCAGCTCCGGAACCGGCAAACTTCCATTCGGCAAGCACTGGATAATCTCCTTGCTGAAAACACCCGCTTTCAGGAAATCCGAAAACAACGCAGCCAGGAAGCCCAGCTGGTCGGCAATTACGAGACTCAGATTACCCGTATCCAGGTGGTGCTGAAAGAGATCGGGGAGGTGCAATTTGATACACGGCAGTTTGAGGCGCTCCAGGAGAAAACAGCGGCAACGGAACCGCTTTATTTGCAGTATAGAAATGATCTCGCTTATGTGAACAAGGAACTGCCGGCAACCCGGTCGGCTTACAAGGCAGCCCTGGAAGAGCAGCAGAAAACGGAAAAACTGCTCCGTGAAAACACGCATTTGCTGGAGAAGACCGAATATGAACCTGCTGCCTATGAAAAGGCCAAGAACGCGCTGAGCACCTTTGGCGATGCCTTTTCAGCACAATCTTCCAGAGTCAGGGCACTGGAAAAGACCGGCATCGAAATGAACAGCGGTATTGAACAAAAAAAAGAAAAACTACGTGTCAATGCACAAATTCAGGAGCAGATTGGTGCTAAACAGGCTGAGGTTGAACTGTTAAAGAAACTGACTGAACTCCTCCTGCAGTTTAAAACAGAGATCCTGGAACGGGTAAGCCCCAGTATTTCCCGGGAAGCCAGCGACCTGTTCAGCCGGATCACCAAAGGGAAATACGACCGCATCCATGTAGATGAAAATTTCGATTTTTTTATTGCCGATGGTGGCATGTTATATCCGATCGAACGGTTTTCAGGCGGCGAGATTGACCTCGCCAACTTCTGTCTCCGGATTGCAATCACTAAAGCGATCGTGGACCTGAGCGGAAACGGTCAGGGGGTGGAATTCCTGGCATTTGATGAAATATTCGGCAGCCAGGATGAAGAACGCCGGCATGAAATGATGCTGGCCCTGCACTACCTGCAGGAACAATTCCGCCAGATCTATATCGTATCCCATATCGACAGCCAGAAAGACTATTTCCCCAACCTGCTGGAAGTGACCTATCATCCTGATGGCAGTGTTACCAAATGGGTTTAATCAGGTCGGTATACTGAAGAAGAACAGGTCTGGCAAGAGCATACCCAATTTGCCTTTTAACAATACGCCTAACCCCTTAACTTTGGGATCCCACCAAAAAAACACTGCTTTGCCTTCCAATCATAATTCCGACATACCACTTTATGGCCTTACCGATGCAGAAGTACGCACCAGCCGGGCGAAGCATGGTCGGAATGTCCTTTTCCTGCGACCTAAAAGACAGTTCTGGCATATCCTTGTCGAAGTGATCCGCGAACCGGTTTTTATCTTGCTGGTACTGGCCTGCCTGCTGTATTTCATTTTGGGGGATGATGCCGAAGCCTGGCTAATGGTAGCGGCTCTTTGCTTTGTCACCGCCATCGAGATCGTACAGGAGTACAGGAGTGAAAAAACCCTCCTGGCCTTGCGCAAGTTCACCCAACCCAATGTGCGGGTCATACGAAATGGAACGGAACAACGCATTCCGGCAGAAGAGGTGGTCCAGGGAGACATCATCCAGTTTTCAGAAGGCGAACGCCTTGTAGCAGACGCGCAGCTGGTACAACAGTATGACCTGAGTGTGGATGAAGCCCTGCTCACAGGTGAATCCCT
This sequence comes from Bacteroidota bacterium, assembly GCA_006226345.1. Taxonomy (GTDB): domain Bacteria; phylum Bacteroidota; class Bacteroidia; order Chitinophagales; family Saprospiraceae; genus M3007. Next base: position 9,786 of record SBHD01000202.1, read on the forward strand.
TCCCGTCTATAAAAGTACGGAGGAAGGAAATGACCTGGTATATCAGGGTACCGTGGTAACCTCGGGGATGGGCATCGGACAGGTCGGGGCCATCGGACATCAAACCAAACTCGGGAAACTGGGCACATCCATAGAATCCATTGACACCTCTCCGACGCCGCTGCAGCAACAGATCGACCGTTTCGTCCGGCAAATGATGCTGGCAGGTCTTGTTGCCTTCCTGCTGGTTTTTGCAGTCAATATATATTACGTCGGCTCGGTTGTATCGGCCTTGTTGTTCTCCCTTGCTTTGGCATTGGCACTGGTACCTGCGGAAATTCCGGTAGCATTCGCCTCTTTTCTGGCGTTAGGAGCCTACCGGATGTCCCGTGAAAAAATACTCGTCCGGCAACCCCGCACTGTGGAAAGTCTCGGCTCGGCTACCGTCATCTGTCTAGATAAAACCGGCACTATCACGGAAAACCGAATGGAAGTGGCCGAAGTACTGGAGTTTACCTCGGCAGGCTGCTGCCTGGAATATGCTATGTGGGCCAGTGAACCGCATCCCTTTGACGCCATGGAGCTGGCTATTCACCAGGCATATACGACTGCCTGCGGTAAAGACCGCAGGCCTGAATTCCGGATGATCCATGAATATCCGCTTGGAGGGCTCCCGCCAATGATGACCCACATTTATGAAAATGACCAGGGTATTCGAGTTGTGGCAGCGAAAGGTGCGGTTGAGCGGTTACTGAATGTCTGTCACGGGCTGGATGATGCTTCGCGAACGGAAATCTTGAAGAAAACACATGCGCTGGCCTCCTCCGGGCACCGGATACTGGGTGTCGCCAGGGCAGATTGGTCCGGAATGGATTACCCGGAAGACCAGGATGCCTTCCCCTGGGAATTCGTCGGAATGGTAGCCCTGTACGATCCGCCCAAAGCCAATATCCGTTCGGTACTGGAACAGTTTTACCAGGCCGGTATTCAGATAAAAATGATCACCGGAGATTATCCGGAAACTGCGCTTAATATAGCCCGGCAAAGTGGCCTTAAGAATAACGGCAAAGTACTTACCGGGCCTGCGGTACTGGATATGAGCAAGGGCACCCTGGAGGCAGAAGTAGGGCCCACAGCGATCTTTGCCCGCATGTTTCCCGAAGCCAAACTACGGGTAATTGAAGCACTGAAAGCCGCTGGAGCCGTTGTAGCCATGACCGGTGACGGCGTCAATGACGGTCCGGCACTCAAAGCCGCCCAGGTTGGCGTGGCAATGGGACAACGGGGCACCGAGGTTGCCCAAAGTGCAGCCTCCATGGTATTGGTCGACGACGACCTGACCCGAATGGTAACAGCAATAAGGCTGGGCAGAAACATCTACAACAACCTGCGAAAGGCCATCCGGTATGTGATCAGTATCCACACGCCAATCATATTGGTCGTGATCCTTCCCCTGCTCTTTGGCTGGCCTTATTTGTACATGTTAGGGCCTATCCATGTGATCTTCATGGAGCTGATCATGGACCCGACTTGTGCTATAATGTTTGAAAATGAACCCGCCGAACCCGGCCTCATGCGAAAATCGCCCCGAAAGGCAGACACACCGCTTTTCACCAGGCGTGAATTGTTATTCAGCATTTTCCAGGGACTGATGATCACAGCAGGTGTATTGGGCATATACCATTTTGCCATCGCTCAGGGTGCAAACGAAGCACAAACCCGGGCTTATGTCTTTACGACCCTGATGTTGTCCAATATTTTCCTGACCCTGGCCAACCGGTCTTTCGAATACAGTATTTTTCAAACGATCCGGCAGCCCAACCGGTACATCCCGATCATTTTAACGAGCACGCTCGCTATACTGGCTGCCATCCTGTTCATTCCCTGGGTAAATCATCTGTTCCGGATGGCGCCAATGCATATACACGACATAGGCTTGTGCGTGGCTGTTTCACTGGCTAGTGTAGGCTGGTTTGAGGTGTGGAAGATCTTTACTTCGAAAACTTCGGGCAGCACGCCGGAGTCCGGGGCATTATAAGCCTTTTACTTCCACATTGAGTTTGCCTTTTGAAAACAAGTCTACCCGGATCCCTGCCGGCGTGACCATGGTTTGTTCAACGGCAATACTATCCACTGTGCCTGTAAGCACTACACCTTGCTGGATCTCATAGTGATTCAGCGTTTCCTGGATTGTACTTTTCAGATCAGCCAGGTCCTGGTCAAGCGGGAAGGCCATGGCATCGGCCATCCGTTTCTTGATCGGACCGGAAAACAGCCAAGCGGCGGATTTCAGCAGCAAATTGCGGGTATCGGTATGAAAATCCAGATCAGCTACCTCGATCTGGTTTCGTTGCGGATTGAATAACGGCCTGCCGGTAAAGTAAATATTCCCGTTGAAGGAACCGGAAAGCTGGGCATTGACGACCAGCCGTGCTCCATTACCCCAGATGCGAATATCATCAATCCGCACCTTTTTCCGCCCGGATTCAAACACCTGCCCGACCATCATGGTGCGTGCCAGCCGCTGGGCTTCCTCAAACGGCACATCGGTTACGATTCGAACCTGGAAATCATCCGGGGCCCGGTGTATCATTTTCAGATTGGGCAGACTGGAGTTTTGCCGGAATACGGGCTTTTCGCCAAAAGAAACATCGTTGTGGCACTCGACGGCTATTTTAGCCCGGATAGTGTTCCAGTCCGTTTCCAGAGGCGTCATTCCTATGGAGATCGGGGTTGTCTTGATCCAGGCCCTGTATTCTTCATCCAGCAACACCGGCTCCTGGATAGCGATCCAGGCTTCCTGTATATACGGACGAAGTGTGAACTGCTGGCTGACCATACGATCGAGGGTCTCACTCAGGGTGGTCTTACTGCGGTTCAACATAATATTGGCCAGCGACTGGATATTGATGTTTCCCAGCCCGGTTTTCAATACCGGGTTTTTCAGCCATTCGTGGTATTCCACCGTAGTTTGAGTACGGAGGGACCAGTCCGGGTTGATGCTGAAGGTGGTTTTCATGTTCAGGGCCAGGTCACCCTGTACTTCGGCCGAACCAAGAAACAGTTTCTGTTTCGCCCATATCTGCACCGGAATGCGGTATTTCAATGTTTGTCCGTTCACAAACATGGTGATGGGCTGGACCTTGGTAATCTTGAGCATCAGGTTATCGTTCCCGTTATCCGTAAAGGAATAGTCTTCATACAAAACCCCCTGTGTCATGGAATTCAGGCTGCTCACGAGGTCGTTTATCGCAATATTGACCGGAATGGTGAGCGTAGAAACCAAGGGGATATCTGTCGAGGGATCATAACGCTCGCCCGGATTGGGGGCATTGGCATATTGAGCAGATTTACAGAAAGAAAAAAAGGCCATAATGATCGTGGCGATGCCCGGCAACAGGTAACGGTTCATATTCAAAGTTCTTCAATCAAATTTAATACACCCATAGTGATCCGGTTCAGGAGGACCTGCGCCTCCCCCCGGTCTATGGTATTCATGTTCCGCTGAGTTTGTAATGTCCTGAACTGACTTTCCAGGGTAATGGTCGCATGGTGGTTCGCTGTTTTCTTTCCTGCAAATGCCGCTTTCAGGGTATCAAAGGCGGCGGGTAACTGATTTGTAGCGACCAGTTCAAAACACTGGTAACGCTGCAGGTTTCCCTTAGAGCGCCATTGCTCGGCCTTTTGCCGTGTAATCGCCGCTATCGTAGACTCATCAGGCCGGAAAATTTCCTTTTTTCGGTAAAACGCCAACAAATACCCCAGCAGCAGGATACCCTGAGCAGGTAGCAGCCAGTTCAGGGAATTTTTAAAATAACCGATCACACTGATCCCCTGGCGAAGTGCAAGCCCAAGCGCCAAAAAGGTCATTAGCAACATGAGCGCATACCCGTAAGTCCCCAGGACCAGGACCCGGTGTGCTGCCGGATGCACCAGTTTGGCAGGAGCCCGGTGCCGCAGGATGGCATAAAGTAGTAGTAAAAGCCCCGGCATCAGGTTTATTGCCACCCACCCCCAGGCAAAGGGAAGATCCTCCGATACCAGTTTGCCCGTAACGGATTGCACCAGTACGAACAGCGTGACGATGCCGGCACCTGTCATAAAGGCGGCCAGGCTTCGGGATCTTGTTTCGGAAAGTAATTTCCACATGATTTACCTTGGTTTGAACTTGCCTGCAGGATTTCCGCAACACCCTGCAAACTTAGAGCATGCCGGGAAGGAAACCCAATATTACGTAGTGGTTTAATGTATCACTTTAGGAACTGCATCAGTCCCGACTTTTCCAGATGGACCCTGCATGGCTGTGCACAGGGACACTTCCGGTTCGCCTTCAGGTTGCTGTCCGTGGATTCAAACTCATAAACCAGGACTTCCACAAAATGATCGGAATTGACGGGCAGGGCTGCAATCCGGCCGGGCAGGTTGGAGGTAGCGTTTTCCAGCCATTTTTGCGCCTCCTCACGGCGGACAGGTTTCCCGCTTGAACCTGCTGCTTCGTCTGTTACAGCGAATACGAACACCCGGAAATAGCCTTTCCGCGGGACAAAGATTGAATACAGGTAATCCAACAGACCACCATCTCCCGCCGTTGCGGGATAATCCACCCAACGGTATTTTTCCGCCACACTGGATCCGTCCACCTGAAACTGTTCCAGGCGGGTGACCAGGGCAAACCCATCCGGCAGATAGTGATAGCTGCGGGACCAGTACTCTTTATTATCCAGTGCATGGCAAAGCCAGGTATCGATATCGCCGATAGTGGAAAACGTTTGATCCAGGTTTTTGCCAATGGTGTACCGTTCGGCACAGGAAGGTGGCGGCCAGGGAAAGGCACGTAGCCCTGCCGTACGTGCCTTTTCTTCATTTTCATAAAAAGCCAGGCTGTTCCCCGACTGTAAGGCGGCATCCGACCTTGCCCAACCGCGGGCAATGGCTTGCCGACGATCATCTTTCACTAAACTTTGAAAAGAAAAACCTGCCTGCTCATACTGCCAGTCTGCCATTGCCACGCTCCCCAGTGAATCCGTCAGATTTGAGCGGTATAATACATAACCCATGAAATGATCTGCTTCGTACTCTTCGCTCTTTCGACAACAGGAATCAAAACGGTGGTTGTTCAGGTGGTGGCCGATCTCGTGGGCCAAAAGAGCATAGGCCTCAAGGGGTGTTTCCAGGTGATAAAAAAAGTCCTGGCTATACAGGAGATAGCGTTTATCGCCGTCCAGAACGGCTGCAACACTGGCGGCATTGCATTGTACCAGTTCGAAGTTAGCTTCCTGCCCGGTCCATTGTAAAATTTTATCGACTGCCTGTGGCACACTTTCATTAGGTTCAAACCGGTACAGTTCCTGCTCCAGGGTGTCACCCCAGTACTGGCAGTATTTTGGTGCTTGCAGGTTAAAAAAATCCTGTGCAGAAAGTGGCAGTACGGCCCAGAAAACCAATGCTGCCAGGTAGCAAATACGCATATTCGAGGTGTTAATGTTGGACAACAAAGTTAAGCTCGATATATACTAATCGGCATTACGGGCAATGCGGAATCCACAAGAGGTGGATTTTTGTTCTGGACCGCCCCAGTTGCGCGCGGTAATCCGTACTCCGGCAGGTCCTGCCTGCCAGCTGCCACCCCGCTGTATATGGGTAAACCCGGAAACCGCGCCTTTCGGATTATTTTCCTGCATGGAGCTGTACGGTGCATAATAATCCCAACACCATTCTTCCACATTTCCACTCAGGTCAAATATGCCGAGAGAATTGGCTTTAAAGCTTGCAACCGGAAGTATTTTGCTGCGTTCCGGCCCGGCATCGGAATACGCAGCCTTAAACTGAGCATTTCCGTTGAAATTGATTGCATACGGATCGGCGCGGTTGTCACCGTTGCCAAAACGTACGCTGCCGCCGCCTTGCACATCGCCGGAAGGGGTTTGTACTGCCCTTGCTGCATACTCCCACTCGGCTTCAGTGGGCAGTCGAAATCCTGAAGCAAGCCAATTTGCATGTGCTGCTTTTCCATCAATTTCATACACGGGTTGCAAACCGTATTCCGAACTCAGCCAATTGCAATACCGCGCTGCATCTATCCAGCTCACATTGATCACCGGGTTTTTACCACGCCCCCAACCTTCATCCCAGGGATGGTCAATACCATTTGCCTGGCAGTAAAGATCATATTCATCAAAGGTTACTTCCGTTTTACCCAGGTAAAAATCGGCGACCTGAACTGCATGTACCGGTTTTTCATTGTCGTAACCATCGCCGAACACATCTCCCATCTGAAAAATACCGCCCTTTACCAATATCAGATTTTGCGGCAATTGTGGACATCCCTGGTTGGAAGCAGTGCCCTTTTTATCGGGGCATTTATCTTCATTATCAGGTATCCCGTCCTGATCAATATCCGACAGGGGCGAGGGCACTTCCGGTTGTGCTACCCCCATAGCGTTCAGGCGGTCATCCTGTTTTTTCCAACCGCTGGCAATCGCCTCCCTTCGCGCACTTCGGGGCGGATGGGTTTGGGTTTCCTGTTCTCCGGCAAAGGTCTCGATCCCGGCCTTGGCTTCTTCCAACGAGGCACCAAGCAGACGCAAGGCGCCTCCTGAAAAGCGGTCGGCCTGTAATTCCATCATTTTCCGTTTAGTGGGATTAGTTTCGTCAAAATCATGCCCGTTCAGGTGGTGGCCAATCTCATGGGCGAGAACAGAATAAGCCGCCCATCGGGTGTTAGCGTCAGCCTTGAATTTTTCTAAAAAATTGGTGCTGTATAAAATGACACGTTTCCCGGCAGCCATGGTGGCCAGGGCATTTTGTACATTGGAGGATTTTACGACAAAGTTTTTTTCCAAACTTACTGCATCACAAATCTGCCGGACATAGCTATCAGCCTCAGCAGATGCCTCGAAAGCATAGAAGTC
>SBHD01000380.1 GCA_006226345.1 Bacteroidota bacterium
ATACCTGGTTCGTGCCCGTGTTATCAGTTGTGTGATTTCCGGTTGGCTTATTTTTCACCGCAAAGACGCAGGGGCGCAAAGTATTAAACTCCGTGTCTTTGCACCTTGGCGGTGAATTGGACTAATCTGCGGAGAGCAATTTGCTAAATTGACTTTTGAGACACCCTTTACGGATCTTTCCATTTATTTTCAAGGACCAAATTGGTCATCCATGAACCTTATACCAAACGTTACACCCAGTAAACTCATACCATGCGAATAACCCTCTCCCTGCTGCTTTGCCTCGTCTGCTCCCTGACTGCCCGGAGCCAGGCCTACCGGGATCCCTCCCTGCCCATAGAAGTACGTGTGCAGGATTTGTTAGCGCGTATGACACCGGAAGAAAAATTCCGGCAGTTGTTTATGCTGCCCGGCGACCTGGGAGCGGACAGCCTACGGTACCGCGCAGGTCTGTTTGGCTTTCAGGTCAGCGCTGCTGGTCAGGAGAGCCACGCTGCAGGACAAATGTTACGGTACGACCGCGGCGCGCAGGCGTATGAAGCGGCTGTGAAGATCAATGCCCTGCAGCGGTTTTTTCGGGAAGAGAGCCGGCTCGGTATCCCGATCATTCCCTTCGACGAGGCCCTGCACGGACTGGTACGCTCGGGCGCTACGGCCTTTCCGCAGGCTATCGGCCTGGCGGCAACCTGGGACACCGCACTGGTGCATGCCGTAGCCGGCGCTATCGCCACGGAATGTCGCACCCGGGGGATCCGGCAGGTGCTGTCGCCGGTGGTCAATATCGCCACCGACGTGCGCTGGGGCCGCACGGAAGAAACCTATGGGGAAGATCCCTTTCTGGCTTCGGAAATGGGCGTGGCCTTTGTCTCGGCCTTTGAAAAGCAGGGCATTGTCACCACGCCCAAGCACTTTGTGGCGAATGTGGGTGACGGTGGGCGCGACAGTTACCCCATCCAGATGAATGAGCGTGGCATGCGGGAAACCCACCTGCCGCCTTTTGAAGCCTGTATCCGGCGCGGTGGCGCCCGTTCGCTGATGACGGCATACAATTCCTACGACGGCAGGCCCTGTACCGCTAATGAGAGGCTGCTGCGCCGGCTGCTCAAGGAAGAATGGGGCTTCCCGGGGTTCGTCATCTCCGACGCCGGCGCCACAGGTGGCGCCAACGTCCTGCATTTTACCGCCCGCGACTATGCAGATGCGACTGCGCAGTCCATAACTGCCGGACTGGATGTGATCTTTCAAACGGACTACGCCCATCACACGTTGTTCGAACCGCCGTTTCTCGACGGCAGCATCAAGCAAGAGGCTATCGACGAAGCCGTGGCACGGGTGCTGCAGGTGAAATTCGAACTGGGGCTGTTTGAGGATACATACACGGACCCGGAACAGGCTGCCGCCTGGAACGGGCATCCGGCGCACCGGGCCCTGGCCAAAAAGGCAGCGCTGGAATCTATCGTCCTGTTGCAGAATCAGCAGGCGGTGCTGCCTTTATCCACATCGGTGCGCTCCATTGCCGTCATTGGCCCGGATGCGGCCGAAGCGCGGCTGGGCGGGTACAGCGGTCCCGGCAATGCGCCGGTGAGCATCCTGCAGGCTATCCGGGAACGGGCCGGGGAAGGGGTGGACGTTCAGTATGCCGAAGGCTGCCTGCGTAACGAGGTAACGTATGTCACGGTCCCGGAAAGTGCCCTGTCCTGTACGCTCGACGGGGGCGAACAACCGGGCTTGCGCGGGGAATATTTTGACAATGTAACCTGGGCAGGCGAGCCGGTATTCGTGCGGCGCGATCCACAGATCCGGTTCCAGTGGACGTTGTTCTCTCCTGATCCCGAACGATTGACCTATGATTTCTACTCTGTCCGGTGGACGGGCCGCATCACGGCACCCGAGAGCGGCCAGTTCCGGATCGGTATTGACGGGAATGACGGCTACCGCCTGTACCTCGACGGCCAGCTGCTGATCGACAACACGGTGAAACGGACCCGGCAAGCCAAACTCGCGGACTTCCGGTTTGAAAAAGGCCGGGCGTATGACCTGCGCATTGAATATTATGAACCCACTGGCAACGCCTGGTTCCGGCTGGTCTGGACGGTCGGCGTGCAGGATCAACAAAGCGAAACGATCCGGCAGGCCGCACAATTGGCCGCCGGCAGTGACGTGGCTGTGGTGGTGGTCGGTATCGAGGAGGGCGAGTTCCGGGATCGTGCCGACCTGCGGCTGCCGGGGCGCCAGGAGGAACTAATTGAACAGGTAACAGCTACGGGCACAACGGTAGTAGTGGTGCTGGTGGGCGGAAGCGCGGTGGATATGCAACAGTGGATCAACCGGGTGCAGGGTATTCTGGCCGTTTGGTATCCGGGTGAGGCCGGCGGTCCTGCGGTGGCGGAGGTCTTGTTCGGCGATTACAGTCCGGCGGGGCGTTTGCCGGTCACTTTTCCGGTATCAGTAGGTCAATTGCCCCTGGTGTACAACCACAAGCCCACCGGCCGGGGCGACGATTATATGGACCTGACCGGCAGGCCGCAGTTCCCCTTCGGGTTCGGGTTGAGTTATACCCGGTTCGGGTACCGGGGTATCCGTCTCGAACCCGATACTATTTCGCCGGGTGATACGGCATTTGTATACATACAGGTGTACAACACCGGGCAGGTAGCCGGAGATGAGGTAGTGCAACTATACCTGCGGGATGAGCTGGCCTCCGTCGCCCGGCCGGTGCTGGAACTCAAAGGATTTCAGCGGATCCACCTGCAGCCAGGGGAGTCCCGGGAGGTACGGTTTGTGATCACCCCGGAAATGCTCACTCTGCTCGACCGGGACCTGCAGCAGGTGATCGAGCCCGGGGTTTTTAGGGTTATGGTGGGGGCGTCTTCTGCGGATATTCGGGGGCGGGGGTGGTTGGTGGTACGGTGAGGCTTTTATTTACTGGTCTGGGGCCTGGAAGTCGCTATGGGAAGGTGCTCTTTCTAGTTTTCAGCCTCGGATGTTATATCAGGCGGACTTTGTTCTGTAGGGGACTCTCATTTTTTTTGTTTCATTTATCTCTTCTTGATGAATGCGCTTGCTTCATTAATTTCAACTCTATCACTATCAGATGAATCAGCTAGTTTGAGCAATTTTTCAAAATACAATTTAGTTTTTTCTTGTTTGCCCATATTTTTTGAAGCAATTGCGAATCCATAAACTCCATTGAACCTGTTTGGATGCGATTCTAGATCTAATCCATATGCTTCCAAAGCTTCGGGAAACTTGTTCATTGCAATTAACATATCTCCTAAAAGTTCTCTTGCCGGTATTACCT
>SBHD01000157.1 GCA_006226345.1 Bacteroidota bacterium
AAAAACAGGCTGGCACTGTTGTATATCAAAATGGACCAGCCCCGGGATGCCGCCAAGCTGCTGAACGAGATCGGGCTGGAAGGCCCAAACGATGTGGAGCGTTGCCTGGGCTACGCAGCACTGTTCCTGCAGATCGGGCAAGTGGCCAAGGCCGAACAGCAAATCCACGCCGCTATGCACCTGAACGCACCCAGGGCTGTCGCTTTGCTCTCTACCTATTACGAACGCCTGCCCTGGACCGAGGAGGCACATAAGGTCTTTGGGAAAGTACTGGGCCTGTACCCGGATAATCCGTTGGTTTACTTTGAATACGCCCGGGTATACATCCACGAAGGAGATAAACGGCTGGCGTTCCGCTACCTCGAACGCGCACTTCAAAAAGGCTATGCTGATACAGAACGCCTGCGGCAGGATGCTGACTTCTGGCCACTGCGCAAACAAAAATGGCGTTGGAGACAACTGATGCGGCAATATTTCCCAAACGAGAAGTTGTGACCCTGCCGGTCCTTTAGCAAAGTATGCCGGAAAGCGGTCCTGAAGAAATAATTTAAAACGGGTTTGGGACATTAAGTTCTCTGACAAGATTATTATAACCGTTTCTGACCGCCCCTTTTGCCACTGTTCTGCGTTACAAACTCCTTAAAGACCATAGGGTATTCGCATCGTTTGCGTCTTGAACAGTACCAAAACTGCCTGGTCAAAACGTTTCAATAATCTTGTCAGAGAACTTAAGTATATTTGATTGTGTCACCACGCTGATGGTGAACCAGTTTGGAGCCAGGAGAGAGCCTCAAAGTAATACCGTTTAGCAGCCTGCTGTTTTTTCAACGCTAAGACGCCAGGACGCTATAAATTGACCTCCGCGTCCTGGCGTCTCCGCGGTAAAAAAACTGTCGCGTCGGATCACCCGAATTCAAAACACTGTATGAAAACGAACTTGCTGCTTTGTGCCTTTCTGTTTCTGCTCCTGGCACCCCTCTCCGCCCAGGAACGCGGCGTCACCCCATCCAACCATCCAACCATCCAACCCTCTAACCATCCAAATACCACCACCTACGCCGTCGTCATCGGTATTTCCGACTACCAGGACGAGGCTATTCCCGATCTGCAGTTTGCCCACCGCGACGCTGAAGCCTTTGCCGGTTTTTTACGCTCCCCGGCAGGCGGCAGCCTCGACCACCAGCACCTGCATTTGCTGACAAACAGCCAGGCCACCGCAGGCCAGATCGTAGCCGCCTTCGAATGGCTGATGGATGTGGCCCGCGAAAACGACCGGGTGATCATTTATTTCAGCGGGCACGGCGACGTCGAGGAAAAAACCGCGTTCCAGTTGGGGTTCCTGCTACCCTGGGACTCCCCCGCCCGATCCTACATGGCCGGCGCCTACCCGGTGTATTTTCTGCAGGCGGTGATCTCCACCCTGTCCACCCAAAACCAGGCAAGAGTGGTCGTTATCACCGATGCCTGCCATGCCGGCAAACTGGCCGGCAGCGCGATCGGAGGGCCACAGATCACCGGTCTCAACCTGGCCAAACAATTTGCCAACGAGACTAAAATACTGAGTTGCCAGGCCAATGAATACAGTGTGGAAGGCGAGCAATGGGGCGACGGCCGCGGGGTATTCAGCTACCACCTGGTGGACGGCCTGTATGGACTGGCCGACAATAATAACGATGCCCTGATATCGCTTTCCGAGATCGACCGCTACCTGGAAGACCACGTAACCCGCGAAGCCGAACCACAAGTGCAGATACCGGTGGTACTGGGGGATAAAAGGGAATTGATTGCCGCCGTAGACCCTGAGGTGCTGGACCAGCTGAAAAAATTCAAGGCCGGGCAGTTGCCGGTATTCGCACCGGTGGAGCAACGCGGTATCGAGGAGGATCTGCTGGCTGGCGCGGATTCCACGATACAGGAATATTACCGGCAATTTCAACTTGCCATCCGGGAAAAACGCTTTTTGACGCCCGCCGGCAACTGTGCCGAATTGTATTATCAGCAACTGGCCGGTACACCGGCGCTTACCCCCCTCCATCCGTATCTGAAGCGCAATTATGCAGCTGCCCTGCAGGATGCTTCCCAACAATCGGCAAACGCAATTCTGCGGGCCGATCCGGATCAGATCCTGCGCTCCAGGCTCGAAATTTATACTTCATTCGCCGACTTCCCCCAATTAATAAACCGGGCTGCAAGTCTGCTGGGCGAGCAACATTATATGTACCATACCCTGAAAGCCCGGGAACATTTGTTTGAAGGAATATTGCTGTACTTTAAATACAAAGCCGCCAAAAACCCGACAACAGAACAGGGCAATGCGATCCTTGCCTGCTATACCAGGGCCCTGGAGCACGAACCTGCATTTCCCCTGGCCCATTTTTTCAGGAGCGTTTGTTATGGCCGGATCCTGAGCGACCCGGAAAAAGCCCGGGAGTCGGCAACACGGGCCGTCGAATCGGCGGGCACCTGGACCCTGCCATATGTACACCTCGCCTATTACCTGGCTAAAAACTTCAAACAGTTCGATACGGCCAAACTGTATCTGGATCAGGCCATGGCTTTTGATTCCACCGATGCCAACGTCTGGAAGGGCTGGACTTCCTGGTACGCCTACCAAAAGCGCATCCCGGAAGCGCTGCACGCTGCCCAAACCGCCGCCCAATATGCGCCCAACGACCCTTTTATATGGCTGAACATCGGCAACCTGCTACAAAACCAGTATAAATTCGATTCGGCAGAGGTCGCCCTCCTTAAAAGTATCAGCCTGGATACCACCTTCCAAACGGCTTATTATTACCTTGGTATCAATTATTACCGTTGGGGGAAATTTGAAAATGCGGAAAGGTACTTCTTGCGGGCTGTCGAACTCGATCCTGAACATGAAGCAGCCAGGTCAATGCTGGCAGGTTTCTACACCGGCCTGAAGGAATATGAAAAAGCAGAAGCCCAATATCTTGAATTAATAAAATATACAGATCCCGGCGCCAATACCTGGTTTGATCTTGCAACGGTCAGCACCCTCAACGGCCACCACCGGGAAGGGTTGGAATACCTGGAAAAAGCCCTGGAAAAAGGGTTTTCCAACAGGGAGAAAATTGAAAACGACGAAGCCCTTGCCCCGCTTCGCTCCCTGCCCCGGTATACCGAATTGATGCAAACCTATTTCAAGGAATAACCCAATGCCCGCTACTCCTCTTCTGTCAACCGACACTTCTGTTGCCCGATAGCCCTGCACACGGCATGTACCGCATACAAAAGTGTCCCAAGAAAATCAGTATGAAAAACACACCTTTCTTTCCG
>SBHD01000103.1 GCA_006226345.1 Bacteroidota bacterium
GAGTGGCAGATGGTACAGTCCTCGGGGAACTGGTTTGCCTGGTGGTCGGGGTTTGTGGCAGCGTTGTAGTCTGCCTGGTGACATCCGAAGCAGGTGTTGGGGGTATTGTTGTAGTTGCCGTTGTGGCAGGCGGCACAGTCGTTGGCAATGACGAGGTGTGCGCCATTCAATTGATAATAGTTATCGTGGATTGGGAATGCAGCGGGCATCCAGCCATCGGTGGAGTGGCAGGTTTCGCAATCGGTGGGGATGCCGATGGCGTCGTGGTCGGGGTTGGTGGTAGCGTCAAAGTCGGGCTGGTGACAGCCGACACAGGTATTGGGTGTGTTGCTGTAGTTGCCATTGACATGGCAATCGGTACAGTTGGGCACGCTGGCGTGCGCTCCGGTGAGTGGCCAGATGGTTTCGTGGTCGAAGGTGGAGGGCACCCAAGCTGTCTCGGAGTGGCAGATGGTACAGTTCTCGGGGAACTGGTTAGCCTGGTGATCAGGGTTTGTGGCGGCATTGTAGTCTGCCTGGTGACAGCCGAAGCAGGTGTTGGGGGTATTGTTGTAGTTGCCGTTGTGGCAGGCGGCACAGTCGTTGGCGATGACGAGGTGTGCGCCGTTCAACTGGTAATAGTTATCGTGGATTGGGAATGCGGCGGGCATCCAGCCATCGGTGGAGTGGCAGGTTTCGCAATCGGTGGGGATGCCGATGGCGTCGTGGTCGGGGTTGGTGGTGGCGTCAAAATCGGGCTGGTGGCAGCCGACACAGGTGTTGGGGGTATTGGAGAAGTTTCCGCCTATGTGGCAATCGGTGCAGTTCGGGATACTGGCATGGGCGCCGGTAAGCGGCCAGATATCGTCATGGTTATAAGACGACGGTATCCAGGCGGTTTCATTATGGCATAAAACACACTCATCCGGGTATTGTGCCGCCTGGTGATCGGGGTTGGTGGTGGCATTGTAATTATCCAGGTGACAGCCGACACAGGTGTTGGGCGTGTTATTGTAGTTGCCGTTGTGGCAGGCTTCGCAATCATTGGCTATTGCAGCATGAGCGCCCACCAGCGGATAATAATCGTCGTGATTTGGGAACACTGCCGGCGACCAGCCATCCGGTGTATGGCAATTCTCACAGTCAGTTGGCATGCCTACTGCCGCATGATCCGGATTGGTGGTCTGGTAATACTCCACCGAGTGGCAGGCTGCACAATCCGTTGGCGTGCCGGCAAACCCGCTGGCATGACATTCCAGACACTGCACTGTGAGGTGCTGTCCGGTCAGCGGGAAATTGGTGCTACTGTGATCGAAAATATTAGTGGCATCGCCAGTGGGGTGGCAGGCCAGGCAGGCGATATCATTATACACGTAGCCGTTTATCCCGACGTGCTCATTGTCGGTACCCGGATTGGTATGACAGCCGGTACATGTGAACTCTGCATAGTTGGACGGGTTCGTGTGGCAGTCTGTGCATTCCACCCATTCCCCCTGGTGTTCACCGCTGTAAATCGGGAAATACTGATTGTCGTGATCGAAGTCCGACGGTATCCAGGCCGTTTCGTTGTGGCAGATCGCACAATCGGTATTGAACTGTGCGGTCAGGTGATTGGGATTGACAGTAGCATTGTAATCTGCTTCGTGGCAGGCAAAACAGGTGTTGGGGGTGTTGTTATAGTCGCCGTTGTGGCAGGCGGCACAATCGCTGGCGATGACAGCGTGCGCACCATTCAACTGGTAATAGTTGTCATGGATCGGGAATGCCGCAGGCTCCCAGTCAGTCGTGGTATGACAGGTTTCGCAATCGGTGGGTATTCCGATCGCATTGTGATCGGGGTTGGTGGTGCCGTCGAAATCGGGTTGGTGACAACCGGCGCAGGTGTTTGGTGTATTGGTGTAATTACCACCGATATGGCAATCGGTGCAGTTGGGCACGCTGGCGTGTGCACCGGTGAGCGGCCATTTATCGTCGTGGTTAAATGTAGCCGGCACCCAAGCCGTTTCGGAGTGGCACAGTGTGCAATCGTCCGGGAACTGGTTGGCCTGGTGATCGGGGTTGGTGGTCGCATTGAAATCATCCAGGTGGCATCCGACACAGGTATTGGGGGTATTAGTATAATCGCCGTTATGGCAGGCGGCACAGTCGTTGGCAATGGGAATATGGGCGCCGTTCAACTGGTAATAGTTGTCATGGATCGGGAATGCGGCGGGCATCCAGCCTGTCGTGGTATGGCAGGTTTCACAATCGGTGGGTATTCCGATCGCATTGTGATCGGGGTTGGTGGTGCCGTCAAAATCTGGTTGGTGACAACCGGCGCAGGTATTTGGCGTATTGGTGTAGTTGCCGCCGATATGACAGTCAGTACAGTTGGGCACGCTGGCGTGCGCGCCGGTAAGCGGCCAGATATTGTTGTGATCGAAGGAAGCCGGTATCCAGGCTGTTTCCGAATGGCACAACGTACAATCATCCGGGAACTGTGCATCCTGGTGATCGGGGCTGGTGGTCGCATTGAAATCATCCAGGTGGCAACCGATACAGGTGTTTGGGGTATTATTATAGTCGCCGTTATGGCAGGCAGCACAGTCATTGGCAATTGCCGCATGCGCGCCGTTCAGCGGGTAATGCGCATCATGATCCGGGAATTCAGCGGGCATCCACCCGTCCGTAGAGTGGCAGGTGGCACAATCGGTAGAAATCCCAATGGCAGCATGAGCGGGATTGGTGGTTTGATCATACTGTTCTGTATGGCAAGCGGCACAATCTGTAGGTGTGCCGGCATAGCCCGCAGTATGGCAATCGATGCACTGGACGGTAAGGTGCTGCCCGGTCAGGGGGAAATTAGTGTTGTTATGGTCAAAAACCAGATCCGCATCGCCGGTGGGGTGGCAGGCCAGGCAGGCATGGTCCTCATATATATACCCGCCGACACCATCATGTTCATCGTCTGTTTCCGGATTGGTATGGCATGCGATACAAGTGAATTCAGAAAAGTCAGCGGGATTTAAATGGCAGTCAATACAAGCTGTCCATTCCCCCTGGTGCCCACCACTGTATATCGGAAAATACTCCGGGTCATGTTGCTGGAATATTGCAGGCATCCAGTCCGGATCGGTGGTGTGGCAATCGGTGCAGTTGGTGGAGAAATTGGCAGCCAGGTGGTTGGGGCTCAGCGCGGATTCGTAGTCGCTCTGGTGGCAGGCAATACAGTCCGTAGGTGTATTGGAAAAGGTGCCGCTGGTATGGCATTCCGTGCAATCCATGATGTCGTGCCCTTTTTCCAGCGGGAAAAAACTATGATCAACCAATGTGGTGTTCCAGCCGTTCTGGGCCGGGTCATGGCAATCTGCGCAGTTGGTGGAAAAACCGGCCTGCGGGTGATTCGGACTGGTCGTGCCCTGGTAATCATCCAGGTGGCAATTGATACAATCGTTGCCGATCCGGTCAAATCGCAGGTTGCTCTCGGAAGTGTGGCAGTCGATACAGTTGGCCGAAGCATGTGCCCCCAACAGCGGGAAGCCATTGTCAATATGCAGCTCGGTAATATTATCAATCAGCCAGTTGTTAGTGGTGTGGCACCGTGCGCAGTCCATACCCACGGTTTGCTGGTGCACATCGGTATGGCAGGAAACGCAGGCTGAGCTGGCTTCGGAAAACACCAGCGACGGGTGACATTCACGGCAATCCGTCCGTGCATGCTGGCCAGTCAGCCGGAAGAAGGTGGAATCGTGATCGAACCGTAGCCGGAGTTGTTGCGCAGGTTTGTCTTGCCCGGGCAGCGGGGCCGGCTCATTGGTCGTTTGCTGCCACATCGACGCAGGGATCTCCCAGCTCGCGGCGGTATGACAGTCGCCGCAATCCAGTTGGAGTTCCTCGCCGTGCGGGGATTGTGCGTACCCAGCGGCGCACAGACCCAGGAGGCAAACGATCAGTGACAATCTGTACATGCGTACTTTTCGATCTTGTACACTATTATGGTTTCGCCATTGGATACCGATGGTTTATGGCAGGCCGAACAGGCTATTTCAGCATGTCGTCCTTCCAGTTGAAAATTGGTCTGGCTATGGTCGAATTTTTCGGCAGACCAGTCTTCAAAACCATGGCAACGGCTACAGTCAGTCTTGTTGTTTTCATCCGAAAATTGGGCACCATGTACATCTGCATGGCAAGTTAGGCATTCTGTTCCGAGGTTTTTGAATTTTCCATACTGATATTCCTCATTCCGGAGGTGACAACCGGAGCATTTTTGCTGAAGGTGAGCACCCTCCAGTAAAAAATTGGTTTGGCTATGGTCAAATGCATGCTGAAACCAGGACTCCGGACTATGGCATTGCGCGCAATCCTGCTCCGGATAATATTGTGCCCCGATCTCACCCTGGTGTACATCGGCATGGCAGGCAACGCAGCGGGTATCCAGGCTGGCAAATTCCCATTTGCCGGCATCTGAAAGGTGGCATTCAAAACAAGGCGTGGCCATATGCGCCCCCTGGAGCGGAAACGCTGTTTTTTCGTGTTGATCAAAGCCGAAGGTGCTTCCGGCAAAACCCTCTACCGTGTGGCAGGCATCACAATCCGGTGCGGCGCCATTTTTTACGAATTGACCATCGTGAAAATCGGCATGGCAGGAGGTGCAGGCGTGGTGGTCGAGCGGATCGACCATGCTGCCGGTATGGCATTTCCGGCAATCAACCTCCTGGTGTTTTCCGGCCAGCGGGAAGTCCGTCCGGTTGTGGTTGAAATTATCCCAGGCATTCCGTCCCCGGAATCCCTGCTCGGTGTGGCATTCGGCGCAATTCACGCCGAATCGGCCGTCATGGATATCCTTATGACAAGTAGCGCAATCTGTAGTTCTGATCCCCAGGCGGTCCTGGAAAACTGTACCGGCATTGCGATCCCGGTCGTGACATACCCAGCAATCCAGGTTCTGGTGGCGTCCTTTCAGCGGGAAATGCGTAGAGGTGTGGTCGAACCTGTCTTGGCCGGCAAATGCCTGCCAGCCCAGTTCGGAATGGCAGGCCTTGCAGTCGGTGCCGAGGTTGTCGTGGTGCGGATCGGTATGGCAGCTGGTACAATTGGCAAACGGTACATCGGCAAACTGCTGGAACGGCCTGCCGTTGCGGGTTTCTTTGCGGTGGCAATCGGCACATTCCACCTGGCGGTGCTTCCCGAAAAGCGCAAAATCCGTTTTACTGTGATCAAAGCTCGCCGAAATAGCAAAAGAGCGCGTGTTGTGGCAATCGGCGCAGTTCTGGGAAAGCGTGTTCTGGTGGACGTCGGTATGACAGCTTACACATTCCTGGCCCAAACCCAGGTAGGTTTCTTTGTCCGTTTTGTATTTCGGATCCTGAATATTATCCGGCTTGTGGCATTCCCGGCAGTCTGTCGTGCGGTGTGCTCCTGTTAATTTGTAGCCTGTCCAGTCGTGGTTGAAACTGCTTTCGTCAAATCGCACCATTTTGAAATTGCGGCCATGATGCTCGCTATGGCATTCGAAGCAATCCTTTTTTCGGACTTGCGGTGCGGCGTGGTAACCTTTATTCTGGCGAA
Source organism: Bacteroidota bacterium (assembly GCA_006226345.1). Lineage (GTDB taxonomy): Bacteria > Bacteroidota > Bacteroidia > Chitinophagales > Saprospiraceae > M3007. The sequence goes on from SBHD01000103.1 coordinate 5,527, forward strand.
TGCGGGTATTGATCTCTTTGTGGCACTCCAGACACTTGGCATTGGTCACTTTGTTGCCCAGCTCGTGGCATTTGGTGCAGTTGAATACACCCTCCAATTCAGCGTGCGCAGCAGCGAGTGGCCCCGGGGAGATCTGTGCGAAACTTCCCAGAGGTAGCAGGAGTAACAGTACGGACACACCTGTGGAGAACAGGTATCGCATGAGCGCCGGGTTTTAGTGTTTGTCAGGACTGACTGGGAGGATACGGAAACTTGCCGGTTCAATCCAACACCTTAAAAATCCGATATATATTGTGAAAAACCGGATACTTTAACAGGAAATCGACCAGATGCCAATCTTCCGACAGTTTCAACATGCCGATGATATCAGACGGATGCCGGAAATCAGGTTTTTAACAGCCTGCCCATTTCGGGCACTGCTATTGTTGCATGCCGCAATGTACCCGGCGTTCAGGCTGCCGGGAAAAAGCCTGCCGGCCTTCTCCCGATTCCTGCGTTTATTATATTTGTCGATTATTAGATGCCTTCAAACCGGCGGATACCGATCCGCCGGGAACGTAAAATAAAAATGAACAACGAATCGATCAAACGGACCGTTCAGCAGCTGGTAGCACAAAACCGGACCGAGGAAGCCATTGAGTTTCTGGCAAAGAGCCACTTCAGCAACCTGGAGCGGGAGATCATTTTGCTCAACAGCAAGTTCAATAAGGTCAAGGAAGAACTGCGTCTGGGCGTGGTTTCCCGGGAGGACGCGAATCTGGAATTTGCCCAGATCAATGTGGCGATCATTGAAATTGCCGATAAACTGGATGATCCGCCATTCGGCATGTCAGGGGAAACCCATGCGCCGGTTTCCGGCGCCACGCGGAAACGTTCCGGTATCAATCCCTATTTGGTCGTTTCTGTTGTGCTCAGCCTGATCATTATCGGCTACGTCGCCATGCGGGGAGGTTCGGATAAATCCGCCAAACCCGCCAGTACTACGCCCGTTACTGAAACTGTGAAATCCGACCCGCTGGAAAACAAATATGTGATCTGTGAAAGCACGTTCGAACGGAAGGAGGAGGCCCAGCGCCGGGTGGCCCAGCTGACAAATAAGGGACTTAACGGCAAGGCCGGTTTTTTCTGGGTGCCGGATTATAATTGTTTGTCGGGCGAAAAATTATACCAGGTGTATATTGGCCCGTTCCCCAGCAAACTTGTCGCCAGGGCTGCACTTTGTAAATACAATAAAGCAAACGGGACGCAGGCCTACGGGGTGCTGATCTGTAATACCAGTCGCCGGGAAGTGGTCCGGTGTGAGTAAGAGGGTGTTTTTCTCAAACAGTCTCCAAGCCTTCAAATATACATCCTGTCAAAACAAACGCCGGCTCGTGCGGGGCACGGGCGGCCTGTGGGGATATCCTGCTCAGCAAACGCAAATAAGTTTCCCTGGGCAGTAATTTCCGTGTATAATTTTTATATATTTATTCGATCACTCCAATACCAGCCTGTAAACATCTATTCACTAAAACGCTCAAAATGAAACGAACACTCTATCCTGCCGCCATTCTTTTCTTCCTGGCGTTAATTTCAACATCACATGTACAGGCCCAAACGTGTACGGTAACCTTCCAGGCGGACTTTCGCGGTGTGGAGGTAAATGATCCGGGAACCATAGGCATCCGCGGCAGCAAAGCGCCGTTAGACTGGAATAAAACCATGCCCATGCAGGATGCGGACAAAGACGGGGTCTACACGCTGACCGTGTCCTTCGATAATTGCAAGGCCGGCGAACCACTGCAATACAAGTTTATCCACAGCGAAGACGGCTGGGAAAACGATTTGCTCGGGCCAATGGGTAACCGCGAAGTAACCCTGGTCGACGGTGCGCAGAAAACCCCTGTTCAGCAATACGACAAACTGGAAACCTTCTCGACCAGCGTCTTGTTGGAGCGTTCGGATCTGGATAATTTTTACAGCGTGATATTCACCATCGGAACAGGTAAAAAACGCGGGCTGAGCACGGATGCCATTGCCAAAGAGTATTATGATTTCTGGCACAGTGGCGGGACCAATGACTGGCCACCCGATCCGCAGGCCATGATGCTGGAAGCCAGGATCGGCCAAGCTACCTCCAACGGTACTTTTGATGTTTTGGAGGACAAGCCCGGTATGGTGAAATACCGGATTTCCAAAGTCTGGGATAAATATTTTGGCGACCGGACGGATATAAAAGGCGTGACAAAAGCGGATATCAATGCTGTCTGGAAAAATCTGGTAAAACTTCGCGTTGAGTCAAAAGGCTGGACAATGAACTGGAACGAAGACAAAGAAACGGTAGAAATCACGATAAACGCACAACCTTCCGACAAATAAGGGATGAATTGAACGGTGCCGGACAAACCGGCCCGGCAGGACATCCTGCCGGGCCGGTTTTTTTTGTGTAAACTATTTTTAATTGGAGAATTAGCAAAACCCTTACATTCGGCATTGCATATAGAACACCAGTATATCCTATGCAGCACAGACTCAATATCGGTATTGTCGGAGGTTCAATTGCGGGTTGTTCCGCTGCCATTCTCCTCAGCCGGGCCGGACACCACGTCCGTGTATTTGAACGCTCTGCCAGCGATCTGGTCGGCCGCGGTGGCGGCATCGCTACCTCCGGACCTGTGTTGGAATCCCTGATGCAGGAAGATATCATCGACCGGGATTTTCCACACTCGGCAGCCACCGGAATGCCTTTGGTTATCCGTAAACCCGGATTTGAGTACCTGGGTTATTCGCCCTGGACCATGTCTCTCAACCTTATGGCTTTTCACTGGAGTGCGCTATGGAAAAATCTGCGAAAGCGGGTGCCGGATTCCAGTTTTTTCAAAGGCCGCAAAGTGACGGACGCGATCCAGCATGCCGACCAGCGGGTTACCCTCTGTTTTGAGGATGCACCGGATGAAACCTTCGACCTGGTGCTGTTTGCCGATGGGTACCAATCCCTTGGACGCCGGTTGATGTTCCCCGGGTCAGAGCCTAAATATTGCGGATACATGCTCTGGCGGGGCCTGCTCCCCGAGTTTGAAATGCTGCAAAGCGCACCGCTCGGAAGTAATATGCCCCGTATGTCGTACACATCAGCGACGGGGAACCTCGTCGTTTACTTTGTACCCAATGAAAACGGATCTGTCCGACAGGGGGAGCGGATCTGTAACTGGGCTGCCTATATCACGTGTTCGGTCGCTGATCTTCCCGATTTTATGGTCGACCGTTTCGGGGTTCAGCATACCGGTACCATTCCTCCGGGTTGTATGCGGCCGGAAGAAGAGGCGCGCCTGAAAAAACTGATGCGGGAAAACCTGCCCGAATACTATGCGGATATAATTGACCGTACGGAAGATACGTATGTACAACTGATCTACACTGCGCGGCTGCCATCCTACTACAAAGGGCATATGTGCCTGATCGGCGATGCCGGCATGGTGGCGCAGCCTTTTACCGGCTCTGGTATATTTAAAGGCTATAACAACGTAAAAGATCTCGTCGCTGCCCTGGACACACAGCCCACGGTGGCAGAAGCGCTCCGGCAATGGAGCAATGCCCAGCTGCGGATCGGCCGTCGCCTGCTGGCCCTGGGTGAACAAATGGAACAGGCATTTATCTGGAATCCGCTGCCGTTGGCAGATGCTACAGCCGCCTCTACCGAGGCGTGGTGGAAAGCGGCCGTGACCTTCCCGGAGGAGTATGATTTTTCTGTTGACGAAAAGTAAATGCCGGACCGCTATTGCTCCGGAACGATAAATAATGGCAATGCCGGAATACTGGCGGGTTATGGCAGGACAATGCTATCGCCTTCGGCCGCGATGCCGGTTTTAAAAGCATAAGTTTTATTGTGCAGTGCCCGCTCCATCAGGTGATGGAGGTATTCATCCGTATGCGAGGGGTCGTGGTGAAAGAACAACAGACGTTTGACTGCTGCCATTTCAGCGAACCTCAGCGCGTCCTCGATGGAACTGTGCCCCCAGCCTACCCGGGGGGTATATTCATCCGGGGTATACTGGGCATCATGGAGCAGCAGATCAGCATCTTTGGCCAGTTCGTATCCCGACGTCCACTCCGGCTCGTTCGGAAAATTAGCGGCACCCAGTGCCGGTTCGTGGTCCGGGATATAGGTCAGTACGGCATCCGGGCTTTCAATCCGGTAGCCAACAGTTGGACCTGGGTGACAGACATACGCGGACTGTATCTGGAGTGAGCCGATGGAGAAGCTGCTGTGGTTTAGCTCAATAATGTTGGGCTGGCTGGGAAGGTCCTGCAGACGGATCGGGAACAGGGGCGGCGACAGGTAGCGTTGCAGCCGGTTGATCAGGGGCTCCCGGGTGCTGGTCGGCCCCCAGATATTTATTTCGAGAGCAGGGTTATAAAGCGGAAGAAAAAACCCTAAGCCCATGATATGATCCATGTGCAGGTGGGTAAGCAGAATGTCAATGCGCCGGAGATCAGGTGGAAAATCGCTGCCCAGCCTGCGGATGCCGGAGCCGGCATCCAGAATAAGCATAGTGTCTTTATACGTTACCTGAACGCATGATGTATTACCTCCATACTGGTTGTTTTCGGGACTGGGCGCCGGCAGGGAGCCACGAGTACCCCAAATGGTGATCTTCATGGCTCAACAGTTTTCCAAAAAATAGCGACTGCCCCCAGAAAGCGATCCGGGCGGCCAATGATCGGGTAGGCCGTTACGGAAATTTTGTTGCGTATACCGGTCAGGCTTTCGATCCAGAAGGTGCCGTGTGCCGGTTGCTGTTGGGACAGGGTCTTGACCAACGGCAACTCTTCCGGCGCCAGAGGGGAGCCGGTTTCGTCCACGGGTTTGAAGATCGTTGACCACTCGGACACCGGCATCCGGCCAGTTTCTTCATATCGTTTACCCAGAAGCTCTTCCGCCGGTTCGTTATAGAAGAGCAAGTTCCCTTCCGGATCGGTGAGGAAAACAGGTATCGAGAGGCAGTCGGCCAATTGCCGGCTCAGGATCATTTCAATTTGGTTGCTAGCCATGGGCGCTTGTTAACAGAGTAGGCAGGTATTTCTGCTGTCCAAATTAACGACAAAAGTTTGAAGTGTTAAAATTTGCCGGATGAAAGTTGTCTGAAGCCTGCCGGTAACCAGCTCGTTCCGTGGTGGCGGACTCCTGATTTTATCGCACTAACGTCACATCGCCCTTGTATACTTTACTGCTGCCGTCCGTAAACACGACTTCCACCATCCAGGTGAATACGGCAGGCGGAAGGTTGTTGCCTTTATAACGGCCGTCCCACTGCAGGGTAAGGGCGCCAGGTGGCTGGTCAGCCGGTGCTGAAAAGATATGGTTGCCCCACCGGTCAAAGATCTCCATTTGCCGGATCAAGGCTACGCCATCCCCGGTGATTATGGTGAAATAGTCATTCGTTCCGTCAAGGTTGGGGCTGAAAACATTGGGAATATAGACCCGTTGTTCTGTGTTCACCTGTAGGGTTACAACCGCTTCTGCTGTACATCCATTGGCATTGGTGACCTGCACGGAGTAGGTCGTGGTCGCCGGCGGAGTGGCCACAGGATCCGGACAATCGGTGCAGCTCAGGCCATCCGGTGGTGCCCATTGCCACATGGTTACCGGCAGGTTGGTGGTGGCATTCAAAAGGGTTGTATCACCCAGGTCCAGGGTTTGATCCGGACCGGCATCTACCGCAAGTGCTGCCGGTTCCTGCAGCCCGATGGTCACTTCTTCACTACAGCCCAGCGCATCCTGGATAGTCAGCATATAGATGCCCGGCGCCAAACCGGTAAAAACAGAATCACTCTGCAGGGGGCCATTATTCAGCGCAAATCGAAAGGGCCCCATTCCCTGGAGCTGTCCAACGGCAATTCTGCCATTCCGGTCGCCAAAGCAAAGTGGGCCTGTCGGTTGAATATCCCATGACAACAGGGATTGCTCTACATATATACTGTTGCTGGCCGTACAGCCCAGGGAGGATGAGACGGTGACGGTATACCATCCGGGCAGGGCTACCTCGGCAACCGGTGTTTGTACGCCGGTCGACCAGTTGTAGGTTGCAAAAGGCTGTACAGTGGTCAGTATCCCGGTTTCGCCGGCGCATAGCACTGTGTCACCAAGCAGATCAAAACCACTAAGGTCTTCTACGGTCAGGCTGAGCGTGACGGTGCTATCGCATCCATTGGGCGTAGAGAAGGTTTCCTGATATGTGCCGGGATCGGAGAGCGTCTGGGTACCGAAGGGGTAGGTCTGTCCCTGGCAAATGGTTGCATTTGCCATTTCAGTGATCTGGTACACCTCCAGGCTGAGCGTGACGGTGCTATCGCATCCGCCGGGTGTAGAGAAGGTTTCCTGGTATGTGCCGGGATCGGAGAGCGTCTGGGTACCGAAGGGGTAGGTCTGTCCCTGGCAGATAGTTGCATTTGCCATTTCGGTGATCTGGTACACCTCCAGGATAAGGGTGACGGTACTGTCGCATCCATCGGGCGTAGAGAAGGTTTCCTGGTATGTACCGGGAGCGGAGAGGGTCTGGGTGCCAAAGGAAAAGGTCTGTCCCTGGCAGATGCTGGTGTTTTCCGTGGTTTCCAGGGTTCCGACATCGAGCTCCAGGATAACCAGGCTGTCGCAGCCGTTTTGCGTGGATAAGAGTTGCTGGTAGATACCGGCTGAAGTGAGCGTCTGGTTACCGAAGGGGTAGGTTTGCCCCTGGCAGATCGTTGCAGTCAGGGTAGTTTCGGCAGTAGGGAAAACAGTCAGGCTGAATGTATCGGACAGCAGCCGGCAGTTTTCTTCGGTCAGGTTCCCAGTGGTTTCCGCTACCAGCAGGCGGACGAGGATGTCCTGTTGGAGGTCTGGCAGGTCCAGCGTTGGTTGTTGGGTCGGCCCGCCGATGTTTTGCCAGGTTAACCCGCCATCTGTGGAAAATTGCCACTGCCATTCCGGACTGTCAAATCCCGGCCCTATGTCAGCCAACAGCGTAGCAGTACTTCCGGTACAGTAGGGTGGGGTGGTTACTTCCTGAATTGCAACGGCAGGTCCGCAGGCCCGGAAAGAAATGTTGTCGATGGCCAGGTCGTTCCCGGCATTACTCTGTCCTCCCGGCGTGTTGTTGCGCAGGCCCAGGGTCAGTTGGGTAATGCCTGGTGCGGTGGTGACGGTAAATCCAAACGTACGCCAGGTACTATCGATCGGAATATTACCGGTCGCAAAAACCTCCACACCGTCGATTACAAACGAAATATTCGGTTCGGCCAGGGTCCCGATAAAAATAGGCCAGTTCATCGAAATTACATCACACGAAAACTCGTATAGGGTGTTTTCACATACCGGAATAGTTTGCTCATAGAAGAGGCCGGGTTCGGGACTGGCGTTTACGACCATCATATATCCAGTAGTATCCGGACTGTTGTCGTAAATATTGATCCAGGAACCGGCGGCAAAGGATCCCCAGTTGGTCGTGTTGTTCGTAATGGTATACGTACCATCGTCCGGGGGTGGGTTGAACTCGTAGATATAGCCGGGCGCATAGCCGGGGTCAAATGGAAGCACATTGTCCGGACCGCTGCCAAAGTCACCGTTGGGAAAGCCGTTTGGCCCCTGGTTTCCGTTACACAGCGCGCCGATTGTGGTGATGGCGTTGCTGCATAGTTCCGGTGGCAGAAAGGCTATCGGGAACGGGCCGGAGTAGGTTACACACATCACATTGTTCAACTCGGCCTGCGTAGGAGCAGCGGCCAGCCGGACCCGGGCGGCGATAGGCAGGTTGTAAAAGGTAAAATTGGGGTTGTTGGTCGGGTTGCCGTAGTTGCCCCAGTTCTGGCCGCCATCTGTGGATAGCTGCCACTGGAACCAGGGATCCGGATAGTCGTTCGGGCCCAGGGTAACAGTCATCTCAATCGAATCGCCGGGACAGTGAAAGCGGGGGTTGAGTTCCGTAAGTGACAGTTCGGGACCGCAGCGGATCAGGGTCAGGTTATCTATGGCAAATACATTCCCGGTGCCTCCGAGCGTATTGTTGAACAATTCAAATGGAATATCTGCTACAGTGTTGATCGTAAAGGTGACATTGAAATTGTGCCACTGTCCGTCGGCAGGGAGAAGTCCAAAACTGGTGACAGGGAGGCCATTCACGTAAAAGTCAAAGCTGGGTAATGGTTGGGCCGGAAGACCGGGTTCATACAGGTTTATGGCATCAAAACTGAAGATATAGTTACCATCGGCACAAAGAGGGAGCAGTTCAGACCAAAAAATACCCGGTGCAGGTGCGCTGTTTATCACCATCATATAGCCTATTGGAGTAATACTGTTGTCGCCGGTGGTGATCCAGTCGGCTGCCACACCGCCCCAATTGCCGGTATTGTTGGCGATAGTGTACGTGCCCGGTCCGGCAGGTATGCCGGCGTTGTACAGGTAGGGGGCCGGAGCGGAATAACCCGGCGGGTCCTGAATATTGGGAATGCCATAACCAAAGTCGCGTGAAACCTGCAACATGTTGATGCTTTGCGAATTGCAGGGCTGTGCCTGAAGCCAGAGGCTGGTCTTAAGGATCAGCAAGATTACGGTTAAAATGCGCTCCATTTTGTGCCTTTTTCGACGGTTTCCGGTTGAGATGCTCTGCAAATTGCACTTTTTTCTCCAGAAGATAAAACCTGAATACTGCCATCTGCCCCTTGACTGACGCCTTTACTCCGGTTATCTTTGTAAAAGCCCATTTTAAAAGATTAAATAGTAGTTGGAGCACCCTTGTGTCCGTAGAATTCCGGAAGCAAGGGTGCTTTTTTATTCACGTAAAAACTCGAAACCATGGGAACATCGAGAAATATAGACGACTCCCTTATTCGCCAGTTGCTGAGCGGAGAGTTGGGCCCTGAAGCGATCGGGGCCCTGGAGGCACAATTCGACCAGATGGATCGCTTTGATTTCCGCACGCTTGTCAAACGGATCTTTGACCTGAACGATGACTACCTGTTAAATCAGTCTACCTGTGACAAGGGCCTGCTCGGGCGCATGAACAAGATCGGTAAGCGGATCAAGAATAAACGATTTATAAAAAAGCTTAAAAAAGGCAGTGTAGGTAAGATCATTGTTGCAGAAGGCGACTCCTGGTTTGAATACCCATTGTTTATCCGGGATATTGTCGACTGGATGATCCGGCTGACCGATTATTCCGTTTATAGTATTGCCTCCGGTGGCGACTGGATCAGCAATATTCTGTACACAGGGGATTACATTACGGAGTTGTCCATCTATCGTCCGGATGTCTTCCTGATCAGTGGCGGCGGCAACGACCTGGTCGACGACAATCGGCTTGCCATCCTGGTGAAAAAACGAAAAGAGGTCGACCTGAAGATGGACCGCGCAGACAGAACCCTGCTGCATCAGTACCTTACTGCAGGCATGTCGGAGGAACTGGCCAAAAAACTGGTTATCGGGCGTAAGTTCCTGACCCGGGAATTCTGGGGACTGCTGAATGTTTTTCGTTTTCAGTATTACCTGATCTTTAAGAATATCCGCTCGAATCCCAAATTCGACAGCATGAAGATTATCACCCAAGGCTACGATTATCCGATCCCGTCATCAAACCGGAATATTTTTAAAAACCCCTTGCGCCTCTTATTTAAGAACGGGCACTGGCTGGACACGCCGCTCCGGATAAGGGGCATTACCGCCGCGGACGAGAAGAAATCTATCCTGGCTACCATGATCTATGAGTTCAATGAAATGCTGATCCAGGTGGGCGCGCGTTTTAAGAATATCTACCACATCGATTGCCGGGGAATGGCTGATGCGAATAGCTGGAACGATGAATTGCACCTGAAATCAGAAAACTATAAAGCAATCGCTCAAAAGTATATCGAGTGTATAGAGTGTGAAGAACCGGCACATAAGGTTTTTGCCGTCTGAGCAGGTTGGGTGCCGGGCAGTGTACAAGAACGCTCTATGACGAAGGGGTGCCGGTATCGGCGTGTCCGGTTTTTGCCATGGAAATTGCTTCACGGACGAAATCCTTCAGCATCTCGATCTGGTCTGCCCCCAACTGCTCACCATATTTTCCGGCTTTATAGGCGGTCAGCATGAGCAATATGGCAATGGGGAAGGCCAGTAAAGTGTAGGAGTACCTGCCCAGTATATAATTGGAAACACCATAGGAGGAAATTACGAAGCCAATGATCCCAATGGAGAAATAAACAAACACGAACAAGGTCCATACGCCCGGCTTGGGTCCGATCAGTCCGGCGATGACAGCCTGGTTTTGATCGTCTTCATCAGCTTCTACCCGGAAGTTGAGTTGGGGCGACCAGTAGTGGGCTTTTTCTCCTACAATATCCAGGATAATGTGGTTATCGACGATCCGTCCGTAAATATGATCCGGAGCCTGTTTGAGTAATTGGGCGATCCGTTCCAGTATCCGGTCATGTGTGACAGGCACGTTTATTTTAAACCGGGGCCGGATATGGGTAATAGAGGTGTCGATCTTCTTCATGCAAAAGACGTTGAGCAAAAGCAGGTAAGGATAGCGGCTGGATGGCCAACCGGTTATCAAATATAGTCCATATCCCCGGTGTTTTACGCTCCCCGGCAGGAGAATAATTTTTCCGGCAACTGCGGATTTGTGGGTGCCTGTATGGTACTACAGCGGGCGGGGTGATCAGGGCTATTTGTTTTGTCGGCTAATAGCACCTTCCTTGAAACAGACTTCCGGCGCTGTATCCTACCGGGTGTATCTGCCTGAAAACCCTGACTTTTGCGAAAAACAACAAAACGTTCATGCGTAATCTTCCTTTGTCCAATTCCATTCTACTGTTGCTGCTTGTATTGACAGGTGGAATCCTTTTGCCCCAGTCCGCTATGTCCCAGGCCCGGTTTAAAGTGTTGCATTACACGGAAACATCCGGTTACGATCATCAGACCCGCGCCGTTTCCCTGCAGATGTTTGAGGCA
>SBHD01000176.1 GCA_006226345.1 Bacteroidota bacterium
ATGATTTTTTAACATAATCTTATCGGAAGTCCCAGAGTTTAAATATTGTTTAACCCGGCATCATGTACGCTTTAACAGTGGTTTTCCGTCTTTACCATTGAACAAATAAAACTATGCAAGTTATGAAAAAGACGAATGTAGTGCTTCGCTCGATCCCCCTTCTGGGGGCAGTATTCACGCTTCATATACTGCAACCTGCCGACCTGCAAGCCCAGTCTGCAGACCGATTGCGGACAGCAACCGTAACCAAAACTGCAAAAGAGCAAACAGATCGCCAATACGCTGCCAAAACCTACCAGCGTACAAGCAAAAAGCCTCAACCCGGAGAACGTCCTGCTCCGGTACAATCCAAAAAGTCCGGCAAAACACCTGTCCAGACCTATTCAAAGAAGCCTGGCCCAACCAGGGCAACCCAGCGGAATCCGGGCAATGCCGAGTACCGATATGATAACCGGCATGGCAACGAAAAACCGAAAGGGAATTATGGTCAGGAAGGTTCTAAAAAGCATCAACCCGGCCCAGGCCGGCAACATACACCTGACTATCAGAACTCCGGGAATAAAGGCCACGGACATTACTCCGGGAACGAACACCGGCACAAGCCGAACTGGCAATATTCCAAGTTGCCAAGAAGGGGGACCGGTTATAAGGATCGGCCAAAACATACCGTTCAGGTATACCATGGCGGTCATGCATATTACTACAATTCCGGAGTTTATTATCATTATGATCACAACCGTTATGTAGTTGTACGGCCACCAATAGGCATACGGATACGCACCCTGCCTGCCCATTGCCGGACATTTTATCGTGCCGGGCGTCCGTATTACTATTATTACGGTACTTATTACACCTATCGCAGCGGGTATTATGAGGTGATCGCCCCGCCAGTGGGTTCGCTGGTGGAAAGCATCCCGGATGGATACGAAACCCTGTATATCGATGGCGACACCTACTATATTGTCGATGGGGTACAATACAAGGCGGTACTGTACCGGGGCGAGATATGGTATGAAGTGATCAAGGTATTTTAGGATATACCCGTTTCCAACCTGCAGCGGTCACCGCACATTCTTGTTTGTTGCGGTGACTGCTGCATCCGGCTCTCTTCTTTTTAGGCTGATCAGTGCTTCAGGTGTAGTATGATCTTGCTTTCTTCCCGGTAAATATTGGATTCGTGGTTGTACCTGACCTGCAGATTGATCTTATTGGCCGGGACTCCTCTGCTTTCCAGGTGTTGTTTCAGTGCAGCCAGTTTGAGTACGGCCAGGGATTCCAGGGTCATGGCGCTGCCCTTGGCAATAGCCAGGTTTTGATCTGCCGGGGTATTGCTTAGATTATCGGTAAGGGAGTAAGATACCTGGGTGTCGCCAAGTTCGCCATTGTATTCCATGCCAAGTCTGAACGCAAGCGTGTTCTGGTCTTCCTGCAGTTCGGTGGCCAAAGAAATGTAATCAAAAGTCAGGCCTTGTTGTTCAGCCTGGTTGATGCGGCGGACCACATGATCAGCCAATCCGGTCAGTGCCCCTCCTGGCAGGTAGGATTCTTTGTCATCCGGATAGTGATAGGTGATAGCTGCCCGACCCGGCATTACCAAGGCCTGTAGCGGGAACATTTCAGCTGGTTTAGCGGATACTGTTTCCAGTGCCTGCTGAAATAATTCGGTAACACACTCTTGGTCACCGCTTACAATGCATGCGCGTTCTGAATAGTTCGGACGCAGATTAGTACATTGCTCTTGCAGGGCTTGCTGACGGGTCAGGAGGTCCTGCTGTTCGCCATTCAGGGCAGCACATACTTCTTTGATGGCTTTAAGGGTTGTCAGGGTTTCTTCGGAAAGCAGGCCACCCTGGCTGGTCACATTCTGAACCTTGCGTTCGGCCTGGATTCGTTGCAGGTCAATTCCGCTGATGGATTGCTGAATAGTGGCCAGCGTAAGACTGCTCCCGGACAATTTACTGGAGCAGGAGTCAGTGGCTTGCAGCTGCAGACGCCGGCTGTGTACAGCCCTGGCGGTATTGATATTGGTCGAAATATTGTCATACAGGGTATTCAAAGCCAGCAGGTCCGGTTTTGTCGCCTGGATGAGATCCTGAATGTTTTGATATTCTGTTGCCAACAGGTCTCCCTGTGCGGGTACAGGTATAACGGGTGCAGGTTCCGGAGGTTCGGAAAGCGGGGCGGGCACCTGTTTGCCAAAGGCATAACTGGCACCAACTTCATAACTGGTCCCAAGTGCTGAATGGAGCTCCGCTGATGCGATCAATCGAATGGAGCTGGCAGGTGAAACCCCCAACTGAAAATGCACACCACCCTGGCCTGTACGATATCCGGCACCGACCATAACCCGGTTCTCCTTCAGAAAAAATACGTTCAGGTTAAAATCCAGTTTGCCGGCATCCAGAGACCGTTCGCCGGTCAAAGCGCGAAAAGCAATATTAGGCTCTAAAACGAATGCATTTCCCTGATACCGTATACGGGAATTGATCAAAAGATGTGGGATCAAATCATACACCGCACCATTTGTACCTGTATTCTGCTTGTCGCGTATTTCAATATCACTGGAAAAAAGTTGGGTCGCAGCAGCATCTACCAATAGTGTCAGGCTACCGGAAGGGCGATACTCCAGAGATACTCCCGGGCCACCATCAAATTGTGTAGAGGCGGTTTGATCCGAAAAGACCGCCAGATCCAGTACATCAGAGACCCGTACTCCTTCAAAATTAAAATTCTGCGTCACCAGGCTGGCTGCAGCCCCAAGTGACAATCGCAGCTGATCCTGTGTGATCAGGTGGTATCCAAAAAAACCACTGAGTTGAAAACGGTTGATCACATGGACCTTGTCGCCTAAAACCTGCACCCCAAGCCCGATACGTTCATTGACCAGTGGGGAAAAGTCCGCATGGATCAGGTAGGTGTTAGGGCGTTGACTGTCTTCAATCTCCTGAAACTGGCTTCGGTATACTGCAGTAATATACCCCATTTGATCCGCACCCTGACTGGCCGGGTTAAAAAGCCTGGAATTCCAGGTGTAGTGGTTGAGAAAAGGTATTTGCTGTGCTCCCAAAGTTGTGGTCAGGAAGCAAAACGCTGCGAAAATCGGTAAGTATTGGAATGTACGCATAACGGATTAGATAGACTGAAAGAAAACCGGCCGGATTACTGCCTGCGGAGAATGGTCACGGCACCGCGAATGGTTTTGCCTCCCGGTACCGCAATGAGGTAATAATATGTGCCGTCCGGGTAGCTGCCGGCATTAAATGTGTCTGCCAGGCTGCCGGAAAAAACCTGGGAGCCATTCCGGTTAAAGAGCTGAAGTTTATAGGTATTGGGATCGGCGGCTTCATCCGGAAGAATAATGTTCCATTGGTCGTTAGTCCCGTCACCATTTGGCGTGATCAGCTCCGGAATAAAAATCCCTGTTTCTGAATCCGGTAAAACTGTTATTCGTATGTCCTCCCGGGCACTGGTGCAGCCGGAGTTTTTACCATACACAGCATAACTTACCATACCCGGCGCCTGATTATTTGCAAGTGTATAAACCTGATTATCGAATAAGCCGGTGCCGGACGGCGGAATGTTACGGACATTCGTACTCGTTGCGATCCATTGGATCAGATATCCGGTCGTGCTGCAATCCAGACTGGTTTGTTGGCCGGTTTCCAGCGTTATATCACCCGGCAAGCAGTACAGATCCGGAGGCTCTACCCGCTCAATCAGTCGGGTGGCAGTGCCGGTACAACCGTTATCCTGTGCGGTAACGGTTACAGAAAACTGATTTGAGCCGTTGGATGGCGGTACTACATTATTGGTGCTGTTGGAAGAGTTATCATCCCATAAATAGGTACAGGGCTCCTGTGTGAGGGCATTCAGGGTAATCGTTTCCCCGACACATACGGTATCGCGCAGACTGGTCAGTTGAATGGCCGGTAGCGAAATGTCCTGAGTGATCAGGATGGAACTGGCGCCCTGACAGCCGCTGGTGGATGCAGTCGCAGTTACGGAATACATTCCCGGTTCGGTAATATCTGTAACGGGCCCGTTAGTACCATTCGACCATTTGTAATTGAAAAGCGAAGGATCCGGTGTTTGATCGGCAACAGCCTGGAGTGAGATCAGGGTCAGCCTGCAATCAAGTCTGGTGGTGTCAGGAAACGTGACGATCTCTGTATGCACTACTGGAATGTCTCCTGCAACTGCTTCCACGGTTGCGGTATCCCGGCAACTATTGTCCAGACGCCGGATGATAACCGTGTAAGTGCCAGGGGCGCCGACAATCGGACTCGCCGAGTTGGTACCGCTTATGAGAATACCATTATTGGAGGCCTGCCAGTTGAAAATAATGTTATTGGCACCACCATCGTTGGTCACCGTCAGGCCGGTAAGTTTTTGGACACAAGCGTTCAGTACCTGCGTATCGGGATTAATGGTCAGTTTTGGGAAAAAAGGCGGTTCAACGGAAATAATATTGCTGGAGTTGCATCCTGCCGGCCCGGTGAGCATATAACGATAGGTGCCGGCCTGAGCAGTGGAGAACGTATCGTTCGTAGCGCCAACGATATCTACAAACCCGGAAGTGTCCAGCACAGACCACTGTGAGTTAAATCCGCTATGCGGCGGGGCAGTACCTATAAGCGTCACGGTATTGGCGAGTACGCAGGTAAGTACCGGAGGGTCCGGATTTGATTCGATCGCGACAAAAATGGTGGAGTTGTTATTGTATTCAACCTTAAAGGTGTAGGTGATGGAACAATCGGAACAGGGATTGTTCGCCGGAGTGCAATTGCCGGCTGAGATATTGATCCGGTAGGTTCCGTCACGAAGGCCACTCTGATTGGCTGGCAGGGCAAATGTATTGGTCTGCTTATTGTAGATCAGTACATAAGTAGTGACGGTCAACTTTTCATAGTCAAGCGTGGCAGTAAAGGTAGTGCTATCCTCAAAGTACTGTTCCGTACCTGGCTGAAACGCAATCACAACAGAGAGATTAGCCAGTGTTTTGTTACACGGAATAGATAATGTACCCTGATCAGCAGGGAGAGTACTTAGCGGCGGAGCGCTTAGTATTACCTTGGAATTATTGGTATTTACGCTGAAACACTGCTGTGCCCCGGATGGTCCGGGGAAGAGTAATAAGAGTAATGCTATGATTAATCCGGATAACCGGCGTACTTGGAAGGTATACACGTTACAGGATTTAAATCGGTTAAAGAGATTAATTGGATTCATAAACACACTAGTGGTCTGTGCGAAAAATTCTTTTGGTTTATGGCGGCAGATGATGAGCCAATTCTGCGCAGCTCGTCAGTCATTTAAGAGTAGCTATATTCCTTTCCCATGCCTTGACCTGTCTCAACCCCCGCTCCCTGTAATTCCAAATCACTTATCGTACTAACTGCTAGCCTTTTTCTTCCCAGGCTTCAATTTCACGTAGTGTTTTGTTGTATCTATACCTGCGCCAGGCCCTGACTAAAGGTTTGTACGCGAAGGACAATAGCAGTAGACCTAAAACGGCAAAAGCTCCGGCATTGTAATAGTTGATCTTGCGTATATGGATGGCGCCCTCTACCCGTAATAATAACGTACTGAAGTCGCTGTTATACACTTCCAGTGTATGCTTCCCTGTTTTACAGGATGTGCAGGAAGCCTTGCTGAAGGCCCAGGTCGTATCAGTCTGGTTCAAAATATACCGGATCTTATGCACCTTGTTCTGAGAAAGGAAAATGATGAATGGGGGAGTGCCGCCCATCGTTTTGATCCGGAATGAATCAATATCTTCTCCTGCCAGCTCCACCTTGATTTGCTCAAACGGACTTAACTCCCTGGGGCGGTTATATGGAGCATTCTTGCCGGGGTCTGCAATGCGGATATAATGAACAGTGTCACCCAGGTCATCAAGCGTCAGGCGAAACCGCCCAAATCCTTCGGGTGACAAATTGGTGCGCCATCCGGAGGAAGAGTCGACTCTTGGGTTTACGGCATTGTCAATGATATAGGAAATAGCATTTTCATTTTGCCGCTTTGGCAGGCTGGTACCCAAAGGAATATTCTTTATGGCTTCGGCAACCAATCCGGAACGCGGATTCGCTTCAGCGTACGTGTCAACGAAATCAATCAAGGCTTTGATCCGCTCCTGGGTATCGGCCAGCCGGACTGCTTCTGCATAGGCTCTCTCTTCATCCGTATTGGGTTGGACAGAAGGAAGTGTGCTGATCGGTTGCGTGCGACGTCGCGTACTGTCCTGACGGGTTCGGGCAGGTTCCGCTGCAGTAACAGAAAGCGTGGGCGCGGTAACTGTAAACCCGATAATAACAGGTGTCGCCTGCGTTACGACCTGATATTGGTCGGAAGGCGTCCGTCGCCAGATCTTGGGACTAATGGTCAGATAGGCATCGCCGGTCCCGGATAAGTGGAAGCGTTGGAACAGGTCTACGCTCCGGGATATCTTTTCATTCCGGGCAGGGGTAATAAGGTTTCCACCCTGTTCAAACTGAAATCCCCATACCAGGTTGGGATCTTCCGGCACCGTGTCGTTCTCAAAGGCAAAGTGTACAGCCAGATCAAAATTATCGGCGCCGGTGCGGTCTAAAGCATGAGCGGTTTGCTGCCTGTAGGTAACGCCGTTGTGTTTGACTATCCAAACAATATTTGCACGGTAAAGCTTGCCATTGGCGTTAAACTGGATCGTCTCCTGGGCTGTACCGAAGTTTGGCTGAACCCAAAAAACTAGAAATGGTAAAAATGCCAAAAACAAACCGGTACGGTTAACCTGGTTCCAATACTGCAATCGGCCTGTCTGTACCAATGTTTGTAGTAATTCGGACATACAATATATTCTGAACTACCCGGACGAATGGAGGGTCCGGAGTGGAAGCGTTGAAGGCGAGTGATCTGCTGGGGGTAAGTGGATTAACCTGATTGCGTTACAGGTGGAAATGCTTCCGATCTGGATCTAAACAGCTCCAAGAGCCGGCAAGTTTATACTATTTAAATAAAGTTGCAAAATACTACCCGAACAAAAACTATACCTGAAAAACGAATGCGACATCTAAACATACGAAAAAAATAACCACGGTGATATACCTCAAACAGGGTAGTGTAAAGGTTCCTTCCTGGAATAGGATGCAAAATATTTCGGGAGGTGTACCTTTAAGCAATGGATATTGCAGTTACCGGCGCCTCCGGACACCTGGGGGCTGCGCTTTGCAGGCAACTTCTGGCCGATGGTCACCAATTACGAGTATTGGTGCGTTCTGATGCCCGGGCACTCGATGGTTTGCCGGTCCGGTCAATGAACGGTACCCTGGAGGATGCTGCTGTTCTGGAAAATTTGGTAGAAGGGGCAGATGTTGTTTTTCACCTGGCTGGCCAGATCAGTATTGGCGCGGTTCCGGAGCAGATACTTTGGCGCACGAATGTCGGGGGAACAGCAAATGTAATTCAGGCGTGCCAAAACGGCCGGGTGAAACGGTTGATCCATTTTAGCTCTGTACATGCTTTTCAACCGGTTGCCAAACACTTGGTTTTTGACGAATCGGCTCCCCCCGCCACGATGTTTCCATACGAACGATCCAAAGCTGCCGCACAACGTCTGGTCCAGGATGCGAACGGACATTATGGCCTGGAAACAGTATGCCTTAACCCCACCGCTGTATTAGGGCCCTGGGATTTCAAGCCTTCGTTGCAGGGAAAAATGATGCTGGACCTCCTTGCTCGCCGGATCCCGATACTTACGCCAGGTGGGTTTGACTGGGTGGACAGCCGCGATGTGGCACGCGCTGCCGCCGCTGCAATTACCCGGGGCAAGCCGGGTGTGGCTTACCTGCTGTCAGGAAGTTTTGCTTCTATGGTTGAACTGACCAAAATCCTGGGGGGGATTTCAGGGAGGCCAATGCCCAGGCGGACATTGCCGTTCCGGATTCTGAGGGGTATGGCGCCCTTTATCCAATTGTGGAGCAGGATAAACGGTACCGAGCCCTTGTTTACAGTAGAGTCATTGTCACATGTGGAAGCTGGCCATCCGTCCGTTTCGCATGCGCGTGCCCGTCAGGATCTGGGCTATATGCCAAGACCCCTGGAGGAGACCGTACGGGATATGTACGAATGGCTGACAATGCACTACCTTTCTATGCGTAAAACACATACACAATGACCTGGGTACATTATCAATTATTAACCTGGTGCTGGATTGCACTCGGCTTTCTGACCTTTCTGTACCTCTTACGGGTGGATGCGCCGTTTGGGCGTCACACCCGCACAGGATGGGGCCCCATGATCGATAACCGGGCAGGGTGGGTGCTAATGGAATTTACGGTGTTGGTGGTGTTGTACCTGACAATAGGGCTTTCCGGCGGCTTGACGAATTCCGCCGTGGTATTACTTATTCTTGTGTTGTTCACTGCCCATTATATCCACAGAAGCCTGATCTTCCCCCATTTCCTGCGTACTGGAGGTAAGCAAATGCCGGTAGTTATCGTGCTTTCTGCAATGGGGTTCAACACTATGAACGGATTTTTGATCGGGTATTACTTTTCGCACTTTGCGGTTTACCCGGAATTTTGGATGGCTGACTGGCGCTTTCTGCTGGGCATATCCGTATTTCTGACCGGTGCCTGGATCAATGTCAAAGCCGATTATTACCTGATCCGGCTTCGAAAGCCCGGAGAGACCGGTTATAAAATTCCGCGGGGTGGGTGGTTCAACTACCTGAGTTGCCCCAATCATTTTGGCGAAATACTGGAGTGGTCTGGTTTGGCCTTGCTCAGCTGGAGTCTCCCGTTCGCGACCTTTACTTTTTGGACTGCTGCCAACCTGGTTCCGCGGGCGCTTGCCCACCATGCCTGGTACAGGAGCCGCTTTCCGGACTATCCGGCAGCCCGGAAAGCGGTATTCCCCTTTTTGCTTTAATTGTTCTTCTGTTTACTCAGCAGTCCACACATCATTCTCCGTGCGGGCGTCGGTAACCAGGCGGTCTCCGAGCGTGACACGTTTTACGGTATTTCCTTTCCGGACGGGCAGCTGAATTGTTTTATTGCCTGATTTCCAGACGGAAGCAGTTCGCCGGATGTATTCGTCCGTTCCGTCGGTGTATTCAACATGGGCAACTACTGTGACTGGCATGGTACCGGTATTTTCAATGGTGATGCCGGCATTATCCACTCCGGTGACAGCAAGGTCAGGGTACCCCCAGTCAAAAAACCAGGGCTTCCAAAACCAGTCCAGGTTTTCTCCGGAAGCTGCGTTCCAGGAGTGGAAAAAGTCGAAGGGTTGCGGGTGTTTGCCTTTCCACCGGTTCATATATTCGACCATGCATTGGTGAAAACGCTCATAGCCCAACATCTGGTACAAGGTGATATAAGCAGCCTGCGGGCGATTGTAGGAGGCAACACGGTAGGCCGGGTTGTCCAGGTGTCTGGAAGGCGTCATCGGGGGCATATCGATATCGGTGCCTGCCTGGTTGCCGTAGCCCCGCAGGCGGCCTTGTGGTTTTCCGGCTAGCGAGTCGGTGACCAGTACATCAAAAAATGCAGCCCATCCTTCATCCATCCAGGCATAGTATTGTTCGTTGATCCCCATCATGAAGGGGAAATAGGTGTGCGCGGATTCATGGACCGTAAGGGAGATCGGACTTCTTGGATATGTGCTGCCATCGTTGCACATCATGGGGAATTCCATACCTCCCTGACCATTGAAAACGGTCATGCGCGGGTACGGGTATGGGTAACCCGGAAGGTACGTGGACATTACTTCCAATCCTTGTGCAGCAATCCGGCATACCTCATAATAATCTTTGGAATCCGGGTTATAGGCAGCACTGACCAGTGCCTGCCTTCCGGTAGCGGGATCTACCAGCGCATTAGTGGCATCCCAGTAATAATGATCGCTAAAGGCAAAGGCAAAATCAGGAACCTGTTCAGCCTTAAAGAAAAAGGTGTGCTTGGCGGATTCCTGAAAAAACGGCTTGCCTCCGGCATAATCCGCTTCCCCGAAAATGGACACTACCTCCCTGGATTGTAAGGCCGTATTGTACCGGTTTAAATATTCTTGCTGCAGGATTGTCGCCGCATTTTGCCAGACTCCTGTTGCCCAAACCATAATATTGCCGGGAACTGTGATGTTGACTTCATAATCAGAAAAATCATTGTACATCTCCTGCAGGCCATTGTATGGCGCATCCGCCCAGCCGTGCAGATCGTCATATACCGCTACCTGCGGATACCAATAGGCCAGGAACCAGGTGGTAGAATCACATACACACTCCCTTGGCGCACGGTCTTTGGGTGCTATATAAGACCAGTCAATTTGCATCTCGATCGATGCCGATGGGGTAAGTGGTTCATCCAGACGAAGGGTTAAAAACGTATTGGCTTGCGTGTATTTATCTGGGGTGAGGTTGGTACGTCTGGCAGAAACACGCTTAATGGTTACGCCATCGGTTATATCTCCGGGCGCCAGGTCGTAAGCGCGCTGACCGTTTTTTCGCCACAGGTCATGCGCCAGTTTCAGGCGAATTATGTTTAGCGTGTCCGGGCTGTTGTTGAAATACCGGATGGCCGCTGTTCCGGAAACTTCCCGTGTCGGAACATCGACGTTAACATCAATCTTGTATTGAGCAGAATTCTGCCAGTATGCCGTTCCGGGCTGGCCATCAAATGATCGGGTATGCTGCTCATAGGCTTTCCGGATATTCCGGTGCATAAATAACCCCTGTCCAAAAACAGGAAGGCCGGAAACGAACATGAACAGCAGAACAGAAATGACAAGGCGTATCATCAGTAGTTTTTTCGGGCAAAAATAAGTTTCCGGAAAGGAATATTGAAATGGATGGTCCTTTACCACACAGAAACATGTTGCTCCAGGACAACGCCTTTTAATAAGGGGTAAACTGTGTTTTACACCGCTTAACTCAAATGGATTTGTCCTCCCGGACAAACCCATCCTCAATGTGGATAACGCGCGTTCCGTACTGTGCGTTCTTATCAGAATGGGTGACCTGCAGGATCGTCATGCCTTCCTGATGCAGTTGCCTGAACAGGTCCATGATCATCTCGCCCTGGGAGGAATGCAAGTTGCCGGTTGGTTCATCTGCCAGCAGCAATCGGGGTTTGCCAATGATTGCCCGGGCGACACCGACCAATTGTTGCTGGCCGCCCGAAAGCTGAGCGGGAAAGAGGTCTTTTTTCGCTACCATATTAAACCGGTCGAGGATGTCGGCCACCATCGCCTTACGCTCGGATGCCTTGATCTTGCGGTAAAGCAGGGGCGTTTCAATATTTTCATAAACCGTCAGTTCATCGATCAGATGGTATGCCTGGAAGACAAAGCCGAGGTAGTGTTTGTGCAGGTCGGTCCGTTTCCGTTCGTTAAACTGATGCACCGGCTCATCAAAGAAAAAGTACTCCCCTGAAGAAGGTTCATCCAGCATGCCGATAATATTCAAAAGGGTGGATTTTCCAGCCCCGCTGGGTCCCATTATGGTGACGAATTCGCCTTCATTGATATCCAGGTTGATGGCTTTTAGCACCCATGTTTTCTGCGGGCCGTTGCGGTGGAAACGTTCAATTTCGCGTAGTCGGATCATGGTGTATTGCTTATACAGGGTTATTTACCGGCAATTATAACTTCTTATCAGTTAGAAAATATTATACCTGGCCGACAAACGGCTGAAATATGAACTATATGGCTTTTTCCAGGATCACAAATTCCAGCGGCATCTTTGGAATTCCAAAGGCGGTTGGTGAATGGAACGGCTTGTGTTCACCGGTCTGGGCATAACCATGGCGTTCATACCAGGCGATTAACTCGGAGCGGAGCGAAATCACCTGCATAAAGATGTGTGAGCAGCCTTCTTTCCGGGCATGTGCTTCGGCTCCATCTAACAGACATTTTCCGAATCCCTGATTTTGCAAGCCTGGTAATACGGACAACATTCCCAGATACATTCCCCGGTCCTGCCGTTCCAGGTACACACAACCACAAATTACATCTTTCGCATCCCGTACCTGGAGAAATACAGCTCCCGGAGTGTTGAATAACCGATCCAGATCAGCAGCATCCGTGCGCAGCTTTCCGTCAATAAAATCCGCTTCAGTGGTCCAGCCCAGCCGGGACGGGGCACCTCGGTAGGCTGGATTTATAATACTTAACAGCTCGGGTATATGGTCCGGGGTTGCATAACTCCAGTCGGGCATCATTGTTGTTTTTCCAAAAAGCGATCAGATCTTTCTTTCCGTCCCCTCAAGGTCAGGAGCGGTAGAACCCGGTTGGAAAAAGTGGGCGCCATATTTTGCCCCGGAAGCATCAGGAGCACCTGTACCACCTGTTTTCGCCGTGAAGTCAGACAGCGGTTCCAGGAAAAGTCCGGTAAACCCGGAAGGATTAGGCGTTTCATTGGTGATTTTCCGGATAGATGCTTCCGCTTCGGCCAGCAGGCCGGTATTTTGGACCCGAACGTACGTTTCTGTCAGCTGAGCCGTCCAGTTATGCATAAAGGCGAAATGCTGCATGCCAGAGCTCTTGGACGTGGATGACCAACTGGCCAACAGGTCAAAATGGAGCGGGGAGTGTTTCGGGAGGTCCTGAAGTACAGCCTGAACTGTATAAACCTGCCCTCCCATACCTTTCAGTGGGAACCCAACCGCATTGGAAATCCCAAATATCGCCCGGGCAGTCCGCTCTGTGAGCACTACGTGACCAGGATCTGAAAGCGCATTTTCCAGCGAGCCATGTAAAAGGTTGAATCGAAACAGGTGTAAAATTGCCGGATCAGAAAAAGCCCAGCCGTTCAGGTCTATTGTGCGGTTGGGGGAGGTGACGGTCACCGGCTCCGGCCATGGCATATACCGACCCACTTCAGCAATGGAGCCTGGTTGGCTGGCTTCCAATGCAGGTGCCAGCATACCGGGTGTTTTGATTGATTGCGTTTGTGATCCATCCGGTCCGGTCATCCATTTGCATATCCGGTAGACCCCGTCTGTTTGAAAACCAGCCTGTTTGTAATCCTGCTGGATAAAGGCGGAAGCAATCAGTACGGAACCCAGTCCCAACAGCAAACTGCCCATGGCCAGAAACAATTGTTGGTGACTGAAAAATGCCTTGCGTAAACGGGGAGTAGAAATGCGCCGGTCCATAGCTTAATTTTTTATCTGGAAAAGGGTGTATTATGAACTATTGTTTTCACGATTATCCAGTTTCAATGATTGTGCCATTGATATAATATGAAGATAATCAATGGTTTGTGAAAGTGGTGGGCGAATTTGACTGTTCATTTTCGAACACCATGTGTCCGGAATCAAACGTTGGATTACTGTATTTTGGCCCTGAAATATCGACCATGCCTGTAAGACAGATTTTTTACCCTGAATGTTACACATGTTATGCCTGTATTTGATTTTATAGTTGTCGGCGCCGGTATTTTTGGCGTGACTACCGCTATCGAACTGCAAAAGCGCCGGTTTCGGGTTGCCTTGCTGGAGCAGGGCCCTGTCCCGCACCCGCTGGCTGCCTCCACGGATATTAGTAAGATTGTCCGGATGGAATACGGCGCCGATGAGGAATATATGGATATGGTAGATGAGGCTTTTGCAGGCTGGAAACAGTGGAACGACTTTTTCCAACAAACCCTTTATCACGAGGTCGGCTTTCTCATGTTATGCAAACATCCGCTTGCTGCGGGGAAGAATACTTTTGAAGCAGCCAGTTACCACAACCTGATCAAGCGTGGATATTCCCCACAACGGCTGGATGCAGGAATGTTGGAACGGAAATTCGGCGCTTTCCGCCCCGGAACATATGCCGAAGCCATTTTTAATTCACGAGCGGGCTATGCAGAATCGGGCAGGGTAGTGGAAGTGTTAGTAGATTACGCCAGGCAACTGGGCGTAACTGTACTCACCAATCATACGGTACAGACCCTGGAGCTCCAAAATGGCAATCTGACCGCGATCCGGACGCAGGAAGGTGTCCGCCTGCAAGCCGGCCATGTTGTTATCTGCGCAGGTGCATATACGCCTTTACTGCTTCCGGAACTTCAATCGTTTATGCGGGTAACCGGGCATCCCGTTTTTCATATCAGGCCGGAAAATCCCGGCGCTTTCGCGCCGCCGTATTTTTCTGTTTTTACCGCCGATATTTCAAATACAGGCTGGTATGGCTTTCCGCTGCACCCCCGGGAAGGGGTGGTGAAGATCGCCAATCATGGTGCCGGGCAGGTGCTGCACCCGGAAAAGGACCCGAGGATCGTATCGACAGCAGACGAACAGGAACTTCGGTCTTTTCTGCGGGAAAGTATACCTGAGCTGGCTGATGCCCCTGTTGTGTACACCCGGAGGTGTTTGTATAATGATACTCTTGACGGCCATTTCTGGATCGACCGGCACCCGGAGATCAAGGGAGTCACAGTGGCTGCCGGTGGCAGCGGACACGGTTTTAAAATGGCGCCAATACTGGGAGAAATGATCGCGGCAGTAGTGACAGGAGGCCGCCATAAATGGTCGGCGCGGTACGGCTGGCGTAAACTGGATACTGGTACCCGTCAGGAAGAGGAAGCCCGGTTCAAACCGCCTGCGGATGCGTGATCTTCCGCTGCTCGGCCCATTCGTCTTTTTTTACAAAGATGATCGGGATAAAGTCCTCATTCGGTTCGCCGATCAGGTATAACATCCACTCCTGGTCATATTCGTTCAGTATACCCCGTATGCATTCCACACGATTGACCTGTGGCATTTCACATTCCGACCAGTAGAATAATTCTACCCGGTAGTGTACCTGTTGCTGGACACCGTTTATGGTCATCTCAATTTCGATTTCCTGTTTTCCGGGACTTGCCGGAATTGGTATGGCTATGTGCGGCATAAGCAAATATTTAGGACATGAAACATTCCAGTTTTAACCCTTCGTAACTCTGGCAGCCTCTTGGATATACCCACATAACCCATGCCTGATTTTCAAATATCTGATAATCAGTTTATTATATATTAATAGTGCGGCGTGGACTGTGCGAATGCGGACAATGATGTGCGTATGCGTACACTGCAGGCTTACCGGAACAGGGCGAGGGATTTTTCCAGGGTCTGTAATATACCCCACAACAGTGGTATTCCGACAAACAGCCAGGACAGCCATAGCGGCCAGTTTTGTTGAGTTTTATTCTTCATGGGAATCCTGATAATAGTACTTCGGATGAACGGGGCGCACACTGATATTACATACAAAGCCGATCAGTAATAACCCGGCCATGATATACATCGTCGTGGAGTAAGCGTTGGCCGGCGGTACTTGCAGCGTTTCGATCTGATAGGCCCGCAGGTTATTGACCAATTGTGGGCCCAGCAGCGCTGCCAGGGACCAGGCCAACAACAGTCTGCCATGGATTGCACCTACTTCCATTGTGCCGAACAGATCCCGCAAATAAGCCGGTATGGTTGCAAACCCGCCGCCGTACATGCTCATAATGATGCAAAAGGCACACACAAAACCCACGATACTGCCCATCCTTCCGATCCAGGGTACAGTGAAGTATAATACTGCCCCCAACAAAAAGAAGATGGTGTAAGTGTGCCTCCTGCCTATCTTGTCAGATAGCGAAGACCAAAAAAAACGCCCACCCATGTTGAACAAGCTAAGCAAACCGACAAAACCACCTGCCGCAGCAGCAGAAACAGCACGGGAAGCATCGACAACCCGCGTGGAAAACATTTCCTGGATCATGACTGATGCCTGCCCCAGTACACCTATACCGGCGGTTACATTGAGCATCAACACTCCGAACAATAAATAGAACTGTGGGGTCCGTATCGCTTTACCGGCCTCTACATTGACTTCCTGATATTGGGCGCTGCCTCCTAGTGAAGGTTTGGACCTGCTCTCGGGCTTCCAGTCATTTGCCGGAATACGTACGGTTAGTACACCAAACATCATAAAGAGCAGGTAAATAGCACCCATCGCTAGGAACGCTTCTGCCACTCCGGTAGAATGATCGTTTGAAAAGAGGTCCATCATCCGGATGGACAAAGGAGCCGCCACCATTGCTCCTCCGCCAAAGCCCATTATTGCCAATCCGGTTGCCATGCCCGGCCGGTCCGGAAACCATTTAATGAGGGTGGAAACAGGCGAAATGTAACCCAGGCCCAATCCTATGCCGCCAAGTACCCCATGTCCCAGGTAGAGCAGCCAAATATTGTGGAGCCAGACACCAAATGCTGATAACACAAAGCCACCGGAAAAGCATATTGCGGAGACAAACATTGCCTTGCGCGGCCCGGCTCTTTCCAGCCATTTTCCAAAAACCGCTGCCGCTGCCCCCAGACAAAACAAGGCAATAGAAAAAACATGACCGATCTCCACCAGGGTCCAGTCTTCAGGAGTGGAATGATCCAGGCCAAGGACCTGGGTCAGCGGTTTGTTAAATACGCTGTAAGCATAGATCTGGCCAATGCATAAGTGAATGGCCAGCGCAGCAGGCGGTACCCGCCAACGGTTGAACCCGGGCGGTGCTATAGTATTGGATCGGTCCAGAAACCGGGCAAATGACATAACAGAACGGCTAGTTTTTACCGGTTAAAGTAAAAAGAAATCCATGGTTGCGAAAAGCGTTCTCTGATTTAAGTCCATTTGCCATAACCAGTATTAATCCGACCGCAGACTTTTTACAGGACTGCCCAGCGCTGCGCGAACGCTTTGAATACTGATCGTAATAAACGCGATCAGGATCGCTGCCAGCCCGGAAAGCAGGAATATCCACCACGGCACCTGAATGTGATAAGAGAATGTTTCCAACCATTGTTGCATAAAATACCAGGTCAGTGGAGCCGCAACCAATAGCGCGAGTCCGACCAGGAGCAGATATCCCTTTGAGAGCATCCCGACAATACCTGCTACACTTGCTCCCAGTATTTTACGTATGCCGATCTCTTTGGCTTTCTGGTGGATAGTGAAACTGATCAGACCAAACAGGCCGAAACAGGAAAGGAAAATGGCAATTGCAGAAAAATACCCGATCAGGCTGGCCAGCCGCTGCTCTTCCTGATATGCCAGTTGCAGGTTGTCATCCAGGAATGCGTATTCAAATGCCTTTTCGGGAAAATAGTCCTTCCAGTGCCGCTCGATCAGATCAAGTGTTGCCGGGATATTATCCTGCTTTACCCGGATCGCAAATGTGGTGAAAGCACCTACGCCAACGTCCATAATAACAGGCTCCAGAGCTGCTTGCAGTCCGCGGGTGTGAAAATTATTGACAACCCCAACGATATGACCTCTTTTACCACCCTTGGTCATTGATTTTCCAATGGCTTCGGCAGGCGAATTCCAGCCCAGCGTTTTTACAGCCATTTCATTGATAATAAAGGCATCTATGTGGTCGCTGCCATATTCTTTACCAAAATTCCGCCCCTCCAGGATCTGTAGCCCGAATGTTTGTGCAAAATCGTAATCTGCGGAGATGCAGGGCAGGAATACATTATCCTCAACCGTGATCTTGTCTGTCGTGATCGGATGCCGGACCGCACCTACTCCCGGCAGGTTGGATGCCTGCGTGATCGCTTCAATTTGCGGATGCTGTAACAGTTTTTCCTCAAATGCCAGTGTGCGGCCCCGCAGGGTAGAATCTCCTGGCATAAACGCCGCATTCATATTCGGGCTGAATAAAGGCACGGCGAGTACCTGATTTCGTTCAAATCCCAACGGCATATTTTCCCAATACCGCAGTTGGGACAGGATAACAAACGTGCCACTCAGCAAGGCAATACCAACGATAAACTGGATTGTGATCAGCGACTTGCGTAACCACTGGCGCCCACCGGTGTGGCCGGTATGGTGCTGGAATATACGAGCCGGCTGAAACCGGCTGGCGATTACGGCCGGATACAGACCTGCCAGCAGTCCGGTTACAAGTGCTATTCCCGCAAACAGAGCAGTCTGGGGCCAGTTCCCTAGCAGGTTGAATGAAATGGTACGGGCCGTCAAAGCATTCAGGTAAGGCAAAACCAGGCTAACCCCAATTAATGCCAGTATGCAGGCAAAAATACAGATCAGAACTGCCTCGCTGACCAACTGGCTGATCAGACCTCCTTTTCCTGCACCTAACACCTTGCGAACGGCAACTTCTTTCATCCGATCCAGGTAGATCGCATTGGACAGGTTTATAAAATTGATCGCCGCGATCAGCAGGATCAGGAGCCCTACAATTGCGAACAACCGCAGGTATGCCAGGTTGGCTACCGGCTCCGGCTCGCCCTCTGCCTCCGACAACAAATGGATTTCCGAGACAGGGAACAAAACAAAGGCCTGCTTATCAATGAAATTTGGGTCGCCAAACCGTTTCAGAAAGTCCGGGAAAGCGGCATCAACCGCTCCACTTGAAGTGCCTTCACGGAGTCGAACATAGGTATAGGTATATGATGCTATCCAATTGGCATTTTGTGCGATCAGGATAGATTCCCGTGCATAGTCCGGTTCAGTATCTACAATATTGGAAAAGGGTACCAACAGATCAAAATGCAAATGTGCCTGCTCGGGAAAGTCCCTGACCACAGCATTGACCTTGAATGGTTGTTGTTGGCCAGCCAAAAGCAGGGTCCGGCCCAGGGCCTGCCGTGTACCGAAAAAACGTTCGGCTGTTTCTTCCGTAAGTACAACAGTAAACGGTTCCTGCAAAGCCTGTTCCGGGTTGCCTTGCACAAATTCAAAATCAAATACTTGTGTGGCCGTACTGTCGGCAAACAATGCATTGGGGATCTCGATCTGCCTGTCCTGTTCCGGGTCCCGTACGCTGATACTCCGCGGGTAAAAGCGCGCGGCCGTTTCAATTTGGGGGAAATTATCAACTAACCGGGGCCCTATCGGTGCGGGTATGCGTGTCAGTTCAAATGTACTGCCGGAAAACTTTGCCTGATAATTGACTCGATAAAGCCGGTCAACACTCTCGTGGAACCGATCATACTGCCGTTCGTGCCGGACATACAACAAGATCAGGAAACAACACATCAACCCAACTGCCATACCAAACAGGTTGATGGCAGTATATCCCTTTTGCTTCCAAAGGTTCCGGCTGGCGATTTTCAGGTAGTTTTTGATCATCATAATCTTGTTTTTTCGCTGCTGCTTACGGCAGTTCGATCCGGCATATTTCAAAATTATTCGCCCCCCGAAACCCGGTTATCAGCAGGTGCCTGCCATCTGGGCTCCAGGAAGGCAGGGTGTCACCATCGGAATTATGGGTGATCTGCTGTTTTTTCTTGCCGTTGCGACGCATGATAAATATTTCCGGGCGGCTTTCTGCCATCGATTGAACATAGGCGATCTGCGTTCCATCCGCCGACCAGGCGGGGCAGAAACTGTGGCCGGACACATTTGTGCACCGTTTCCATCTGCCGGTATCCAGATTTAGTGTGTAGACCTCATCGTAAAGGTTGCCGGTTTCGTGCCGGGCATGAAAGGTCAGACTTGACCCGTCCGGCGACCAGTTTGCATAAGCATACCGGTAATTACCGATGGTCAGCAACCGGAGCGAACGGTCGCTTATCCGGTACAGATAAAGGTGAAACACAGCCGTATCCACCTGTAAGGTAAAAACAATGGACCCGCCATCCGGCGAAACTCGGCCAAAGTGCATGTCCCCTCCCGGAACAGCAACCTGCACGGCCTTTTCAACCACGTCACTGTCCAAACTGAACCAGTACAGGATTGAGTGGCCGCTGCGATCAGACTCAAACAAAACAGACCGGCCGTCCGGGTGCCAGGATGGCTGCCGGTTATTGGCGGTATCCTGTGTCAGTTGCCGGACATTGTTGCCATCAATATCCATTTGATAAATATCCCAGGTGCCGCTTCTGTCGGACTCAAAGATGATCGAACGCCCGTCCGGAGCGTAACTGGCATACCGGTCATTAGCCGGATGCCTGGTCAGACAGGTCTCCTGGTAAGTGGCCTGTGCGGGTAGTGTCCCGGGTCCACAAAGCAATGCGAACCACAGCCAGTGCCAATTCATAAAGAAGCGCTGACGTAGCGAAGAGTTAACCCAACCGGAAATCACATGCATACAGGCAACAATTTTACTGGTCGCCCGACTACGACCGGGACTATTATTCCGTTCTTAATTGATTTGCCGGGTTGTTAAGGGCTGCCCGTACGGTCTGTGAACCGATGGTCAGCATACCCAGACCAAACAGGACCAGAATGCCAGGGATGAATACAAGCACGTTTAGCGGGATATGGAACGCAAAACTTTCCAAAACTTTACTACCGAGGAGAAAGCTGGCCGGGACCGCCAGCAATGTAGCGACCACGAGTAAAGAGAGATATCCTTTGGATAACATGCGTATCAGATCGGCCGGGGCTGCACCGATCACCTTTCGTATACTGATTTCCTTGGCCCGGGTTTCGACGGAATAAATGGCCATGCCTAATAATCCCATGCAGGCGATCAGAATCCCCATGGCGCCGAAATAGGCAACGATCCAGATGATATCATACAGATTGGCAAAGTTCTCCTGAACTGTTTCATCATAAAATTGATAGGAGAGATCGGTAGACGGGTCGATACGTTTCCAGGAACGCTCCAACGCTGTGATGGCAGCAGGGACATCCGTTGTTTTCAGCCGTACATTCAAAATATTCCATTGGGCCGGGTCGTATCGCAGCAACAGGGGTTCTAGGGCATAGTTGAGGGGCTTATACAGAAAATCTTCTACCACGCCACGGATGGTGAGAGTCGTACTGTCGCCGATAATAATCGGTTTACCGATCGCTTCTGCTGGAGTTCCAAGTTTGAATTGCTCCAGGAATTTGGGATTAACAACGGCAAACAATTCCCTTTGCTGCGTAGGGTTATCCGGAAAGGAAGTGCCGGCAACCAATTTCAGGTCCATGTTGTCCAGGTACTGATCATCGACAAAGTAATCCCGTACCCCAAACGGTTCAGCCTGCATCTCTGTGCGGACGTCAATTTTGCTGTCCTCCCAGGTACCCATCAGATGGGACACCGCCGAAACCTGTTCCACATGTGCGTTTTGCCGGAACTCAGCGAACAAGGGGCCCAGTTCTTTGTCTTGAGTGTCAATATTGACCAGGGTGTGTTCTCCAAAACCAAAATTTCCCTGCAAGGCATAGTTCACTTGTTTCCAGATGATGGTCAACATCACCATAAAAAATAGTGAAACCGCAAATTGCGACACCAACAGCACCTTGCGCAACCCGATCCGGCTGAAAAGCCGGACGTTCTGCAGTTTCTGCATGATCGCCAGCGGCTGAAACCGCGACAAGACCAGTGCCGGCAGCAAGCCGGCAACCAAGCCCACTACGATGGCGAAGGCCAGGAACCATCCTGCTACAGGAGCATCCAGAACAAGGCTTACATCGGAAAACTCCAGGAATTGCAGTTGGTTGAATAACGGGATCGTCAGTTGTAAAAGCCCGAATGCCAGCACCAGAGCGATGCCGGCCACAACTATGGATTCACTGATAAATTGCCGGAATACCTGCCAACGTGACGCACCCATAACTTTTCGCACTCCAATCTCTTTGGCCCGGTTCAATGCACGGGCAATGGTCAGGTTGGTATAGTTGAAACAGGCAGAGAGGATCACGATACCGCTCAGAACCCCAAGGAACCAGAGCAGGAGTTCGGGAAGGCCCCGGCCCATATTATTGGATAGTACCGGCCCCGGTGTGATCTGGCCCAGGGATTGCAGGCGGAAGCGGTAGCCGGCATCCCGGCTTTCCAGTTCCAGGTCCGCAAAGGCGTCTGTTGCGATCTGCTTTAATGCCTGCTCCGCTGCTTCTTTCGATACGCCTTCCCGTAGCCGTACAAAACTGTATGTACTATAATAGTTGTTCCAGTTATCCAGTACCGGCGATAACTCTGGATTCGCCTGCTCAATACCAGTAAGTGTGCTTAATGCGCCGAGGGCCTCGAACTCCAGGTGGGTCTTTCCGGGAAAAGGAGCCAGCACACCAGTTACCTTGAAATTGCCCAGCACATCATTTTCCAGCACCTGGCCGACCGGGTTACTGCCCGGGAAAAACTTTTGGGCGGTTTCACTTGTAAGAACGATCGAGTTTGGTTCGGTCAGCACGGTCAGAGGGTTTCCATACTCCAGCTGAAATCCAAAAACATCAAAAAATGCACCATCAGTGAGCAATCCCCTTACGGGCAATGTCTTACCGTCATACCGGAAATCGCCGTTCAGACGGCGTACTAAAGGCACCCAGGACTGTACATAAGAAAAGTCCTCGGTCAGTGCTTTGCCGACCGGAAGTGGTATGGTGGCGTAACTTTCCTCACCTCCGCCTTTCCGTTGAGCGTCCGTGATCATCCGATACACCCGGTCACTTTCGGGGTGGAAACGGTCAAACTGGTAAGCATCCCGGATCAGCATGATCACTAATAAGCAAACACTCATGCTGGCGGCGAGACCGAAAATATTGATAAACGAAAAGGACTTGTTTTTGAACAGCGACCGTAGCGCCACTTTAAGGTAGTTGGTCCACATGACTGAGCAGTTTTATTCGTTACGCAATGCCTTTACAGGGTTGGAGAGTGCTGCACGGATACTTTGCAACCCAACGGTCATAAAGGCTACCAGCAGAGCGATTATTCCGGCAAGCACAAACACCCACCAACCTACCTCAATGCGATAGGCAAAATTTTCCAACCAACGGTCCATGAATAGCCAGGCGAGCGGCGTAGCCAGGACCAGCGCGATCAATACGAGTTTCAGGAATTCAGCGGAAAGCAATCTGACAATTCCGGTGGTGGTAGCGCCCAGGACTTTACGGATCCCGATTTCCTTGGTGCGCCGTTCTGCGGTATAGATCGCCAGCCCGAAAAGTCCAAGACAAGAAACAAGCACCGAAAGCAAGGCAAAAATTCCGGCGATCTTACCAATCCGTTGTTCGGAAATATACACCTTGGAAAAAGCATCATCCATAAACCGGTAAGCAAATGGCTGGCCTGGCGCCAGTCGTTTCCAGGAATTCTCCAGTGATGCAAGCAGCGGTTGTGTTTCAGCGGCCTTATACCGTATGGATATGTACGACCTTGAATCGCCCAACCAAAAGGAGAGCGGCCCGATATGGTCCCGCAGACTGGAAAAATGAAAGTCCTTTACTACACCGATCACGGTATGTTCT
The DNA here is from genome assembly GCA_006226345.1 of Bacteroidota bacterium. Taxonomy (GTDB): domain Bacteria; phylum Bacteroidota; class Bacteroidia; order Chitinophagales; family Saprospiraceae; genus M3007. The sequence goes on from SBHD01000176.1 coordinate 23,128, forward strand.
TCAAAATCGTCCGGCACCTGGTCCCCTTTAATGCGACCTTTAGGTGAATATATTTTTGATCCCAGTGGCTCGCTGAAGCCAAAAAGCGCCGCGGCTGTTTCGTTAATCACTACAGCAGAACTGTCTGACGGGAACCGTTCCGGATCAAAATACCGGCCGGATACTATTTCCAGGCCGAGTGTTTTAATATAATCCGGATCCGTTACCCAGCGCTGCATATTGACCGACTGATCCTCCCGGAACGCCCGTACCTTGCTGAAGGTCTGATCACTCCGGTTGGAAGGCACCGGCAGATACCCGGAAATGGTAGCGGTTTCTACCGCCGGATGCTGCAAGGCCTCATGTTTAAAGGCACTGATGGCATCTCCCAGCGCATAAGCATCCTCCAGGATCAGTACCTGATCCTTTTGGAAACCGAGTTTTTTTTGCTGGATGTAGTTTAACTGATTATATACAACTGCCGTGGCAATGATCAGTGCGATGGAAGTTGCAAACTGGAATACGACCAGAACACTGCGTAAACGGCCTCCTCCTCTTTTTCCCTCAGACTGCCCTTTCAGCGTATGGATCGGCGAAAAGGACGAGAGGAAAAATGCAGGGTAGATACCAGCCAAAAATCCCACGATGGCAATACCGGCAACCAATGCCAGCCAGAAAAATGGCTGCCCCCATGGCATGGTAATTGGCCGCACTGTGATATCGGCAAACCAGGGCATGACCAGTGCCGCTATACAGACGGCCAGTCCTACAGCAATAGTGGCCAGTATAATGGACTCTCCTAAAAACTGCCGGATCAATGCTGTCCGGGGGCTGCCTAATACTTTGCGCACACCAATTTCGCGCGCCCGGTGTGCCGAGCGTGCAGTCGTAAGATTCATGAAATTTATACAGGCGATCAGGAGTACAAATAATGCAATGGCACTAAATATCCAAACATGCTGGATACTGCCATTAGGCTGCAACTCTGCAGTTTTATCCGAAAAAAGATGGATTACGGTTAGTGGTTGAAGGGAGTACCGCACATATTGCCCGGTTGACTCCAGCATGGAAATGTCCTGACCAAAAATACGTCGGGCTGTTTCATTGACCTTCTCTTTGGAGAAAGCCAGGAATTTCTTTTCAAAGTCCTTGAGGTTTACACCATCCCGGATCAGGATGTATGTCTGAAAGTTGTTGCTGGATGCCCACAGCGGCGTGTCGTTCAGTACCTCCTCATTTCCATTCATAGAAAGCAGCAGGTCGGCTTTGAAGTGGGTAGTAGGAGGAAGGTCTTCATAAACAGCCCGTACCACCCAGTTTTCCTTATTGTCCAGGATGAGCGTTTGACCGATCGCCATTTGCAAAGCACCGAAATATTTGATCGCCCGGCTTTTTGAAATTGCCAGTGACTTGGGTTGGGTCAGACAGGTGCGCGGGTCGCCTTCCAGCACCTGTACCGGGAACACTTGAAAAAAACTACTATCCACTGTCAGCGCGTCCTCTTCCCGGATATTCTGCTGGTCTTCCCCTTCGCGTTTGACGAGATAGGAACCGTATTGCCTAAACCGGCAGTAGGCCTCCACCTCGGGGAATTGCTGTTTCATGTCCGGTCCGATCGGACTACCCGTCACTGCCAGGTCAAAATGCGAACCGCCAAACTGGATCTCGGTTACCGGCCGGAAGATCCGGTCTGCATTCGGATTCCATTTGTCATATGCCAGCTCGTAAACAACAAAAAGCAGGATTAGCATACAGCAGGCTACGCCAATGGCCAGGCCGGCGATATTGATCAATGTGAATGCTTTGTATTTACGCAGATTTCGAATGGTGATCTTCAGATAGTTGTACAACATGGCGCATTGTTTTCAATGATATTGCAGAACAGATGGGTTATTCGGATCGGAGGCTGTTGACTGGATTGGCCAGGGCTGCTTTTACACTTTGGACGCTGACCGTAGCCAGGGCAACCAGCAATGTAACCCCTATCGTCGTTGCAAACACACCTGCCCCCAGGGAGATGCGATAAGTATAATCCTCGAGCCAGGTATGCATGGCCCACCAGCCCAGGGGTGCGGCCAGGAAATAGGCGAAAATGATCAACCGGACGAATTCCTGTCCGAATAAATTCAGGATTTGCGAAACGGATGCCCCCAACACTTTCCGTATGCCGATCTCTTTTCTTCTGCGTGCAGCCATAAACGAGATCAAACCATATAATCCCATACAGCCGATGAACAGTGCAATCCCGCAGAATACCTGAGTCAAGCCCAGCAGGGCGTTTTCCAATTGATAGAACCTGGCAATAGATTCATCCAGGAACGTATAACTGTAAAAATCGTCCGGAAAAATCCTGTTCCATTTTTCTTCCATGGCAGAAAGAACTGTCTCTGTCTGGCTCAGGTCAATGCGTACACCGCAGGTCTCGTAACTTTCCAGGCTCGTCATGAGCACTACCGGATCGATAGCATCATGGAAGGAGCGGGAGTGAAAATCCTTGATCACGCCAACAACCGGTCCGGTGCGACCCCATACCGTGAATTGCTTGCCCAGTACTTCTTCCGGGGAACTGAATCCGAGTTTGTTCACCGCTGATTCATTGAGGATGAATTCCCGGATCGTATCCCCAGGTAACAGGTTTCGGCCTGCGACCAGGCTCAGACCAAAAGTGCTGAGATACCGGTCATCCGCAGGCTGGGTGGTGATATACCATTGCTCGTCCTCCTGCCGGCCTTCAAACCGGCAATTGGACTGATTTTGCGAATGGCCTGCCGGAGCATCGTAGGCAAAACTGGTTTGCCTGACCCCTGGTATTTGTTCAAGTTGTTGCCTCAGTGCTTCCACCTTCGGCTTCCCGGCATCCGGTACCGGAAGCAATACGATTGATTCGGTACGGAAACCCAGACTGGCGTTTTTGATATAATTCATTTGTGCCGTGATCACTATGGCGGCAATGATCATGATCTGACAAATGATAAACTGGGCCACGACCAGCCCCCGTCGTACGGAATAACCACCCAGTGTTTGAGTGTTGATCCGTCCCTTCAGGGCCAAAACGGGGCGGAATCCGGCCAGGATCAGTCCCGGATATGCTCCTGAGCAAAGGGTGACCCCGGTCAAAGTAGCGGCCAGCGTTCCCCATAACCCCCAATCCGACCGCAGATCTATGCTGATCTTGGAATGGGTCAGTTCGTTCATAAATGGCAATAATGCCTGGGTAATCAATACGGATACAACTACGGCGAACAGCGTGATCAGGCCGGTTTCCAGTAAGAACTGTAAAAACAATTGCCCACGGCTGCTGCCCAGTACTTTACGAACGCCCACTTCCTTGGACCGGATTAAAGCCTGTGCAGTGGCCAGGTTGATAAAGTTAATACAGGCAGTGCCGATCAGGAATAAGCCGACCACTGCCAATGCCCAAAGCACTGATTTCGGAACATTTCCATTGTAGGCGGTATTAAAATACACATCCCGGAGTGGTTGGAGGTGATGACTCCAGCGGTCGTACTCGGGTTGATGTTTTTTTAAAAAAGCCGGGAGCCTTGAATTTATTTGCTCGGGTTTCATGCCTTCGGGTAAGACCACATAGCAAATGTGGTTACCGCTTACACCAGACCAGTGCTCCATACTTTCCTTTGTATTGATGGCGCGGTAGCTGGCGTAGGACAGGAAAAGTTCCAGCCGGGCTTCCGTATTAGCCCTGACGGGCCCTAAAAGTCCTGCCACGGTATATGTATGTTCATTGTTGACCATGAAGGTGCGTCCGACTGGATCGGTATTGCCGAACAACCGTTGTGCCAACGGCTTTGAAATGACGGCCTTGAAGGGTTCCGTCAGCACACCAGGCGTGCCTTTTACCCAGGTGTAGTCAAATACATCGAAGAACTCGGGCTCAACATACCCCAGTTCGCGTTCAAGCATGAACTTCTTCCGTTCTCCCGTTTCGGTTGCAGGCAATACGGTAACCAGTTGATCATTTTGCTGCCGGCTTTGCGCAACCGTTTCTACTTCCGGGAAATCCAGCCTGAATGCCGGGCCAAACGGGTAGGGCACTCCGGGGGTTTGGACTAATCTGCCGAACTCAATATCTGTAACGACCCGGTACGTCCGGTCTGCCTTTTCATGGTACCGGTCCATGCTGAGGTGAAAACGAACGATCAGGAAGATCATCAACCCACATGTAATGCCCAATGCCAGCCCGGCGATATTCAGCAGACTGTAATTCCGGTAGCGCTGGAGGTTGCGTAAAGCGATAGTCAGGAAATTCCGGATCATAGCGTTATTCGTTGCGTAAACTGTTGACAGGGTTGGCAGAAGCCGCTTTAACTACCTGAAGGCTGACGGTAAAAAAGGCCACTCCCAGCACGAGTACTGCGGTCAATAAGAAGATCCACCAATGAATCGGGGTTCGGAAGACAAAATCTTGTAGCCATACCTGCATCATATACCACGCAACAGGAGCAGCAACCAGAAACGCAATCAGGACCAGTTTGACAAAATCCACAGACAATAAGCCAACCACACCGGTCACGGATGCCCCCAATACCTTTCGGATGCCGATCTCCTTGGTCTTTTGTGCTACGAGCAGAGAGGCCAGACCAAACAGTCCGAGGCAGGAAATAAAGATCGCCAGAACAGCAAAGGCCTTGGCAAGGGCAGCAAACCGGTTTTCAGCCCGGTAAAACTGAGCGATCCGGTCATCCAGGAATTGCCCATCCAGTACCTGATCGGGAAATGTAGCTGCGAAGGTTTGACCAATGTGTGCAATCGTTTGATCCACATTGCCAGGTTTGATCTTGATACCAACGGTACTGTAAAACTGTTTGGCCGGCAGGATGGTCATGGGCTTTACAGGTTCTCTGGCTGAGTTTGCCGTAAAGTCCTGAACAACTCCGACAATGGGTCGCCAAACACCACCTCCCAGTCTAAGCTCCTTGCCTATTGCTTCCTTCGGGTCGGTTATGCCCAGCCTTTCCAGTAACAACATGTTGACCACCACTGTACGCGTGGTATCCGATTCCCGGTAGGGGACTCCGGCCAGTAACCGGAATCCATAAGTATTCAGATATTCTGCGTCCGCAATTTTCAGGGAAGTATTGAACGGGGCATCGTTCGCCTGATGGCCAAAACTGAAATTACTATCCCAGTTATTGCCTGATGTCGGCGGGTCGCTTGAATAACTGACCGACTGTATTTCAGGCATCTGCAACAGCTGGTTTTTAAAAGCAGCCAGTAAAGGGGTGCTGGAGCTGTCGGCATTTAGCCCGTTGATCGTGTACACCAGGTCGGGCTGATAGCCCAGGTCCAGGTTGCGGATATACTCCATTTGACTGATCGTCACCAGTGTGCCAATGATCAATACCTGGGCAATGCCGAATTGCAGAAAAACGAGCACCTTACGCAGGGACAAGCCGGCAAAAACACGGGTTTGAAGGTTGTTTTTCAACGCCTGTACCGGGTCAAACCCAGCCAGTACGAATGCCGGATAAAATCCGGCCAGCAGGCTGATCCCCAAAAACAGCAAACCCAGAAATGCCAGGGTCTGCCAGTCTGAAAAGAATGGGAGGCTCCGGGGCACTTCGGATATCATAGGCAGGAACGGCGAAAATGTCGTTGCCAACAGGGCGCCGGCAACTACGGACAGAAAAACGGTTACAGCCGCTTCCCCGAGGAACTGTTGCATCAATTGGTTTCGGGTGCTGCCTAATGTTTTCCGCACGCCGACCTCCCTCGACCGGGCGCCGGCCTGGGCAGTGGCCAGATTGATAAAATTAAAACAGGCCATGATCAGAACCAGAAGTCCGATCAGAGATAACGTCCAAAGCCGTTCGGGAGTGACCGAATGGGTGCCGAGGTGCCCGATCTGGTCGTTGAAATGTTGTTCTGAAAGGGCCTGCAACAGATGTTTCTTTTTAAAGACATCATCGGCATATTCTTCCTTTCCGACCTCTGCGAGCAATCGAGCAGCTTCCTTCTCCTGGTCCGGATGATGCAGCAACGCCCAGGCCTGATCGTTACTGCTGATGTTGTTCCAGTTGGGTGTATACCCGAATATATCCGGGTGTTTACGAAGCGTCTCGTAAGAAGCCAGCAGGTTAAACTGAAAATCCGAATTGGCCGGCGGGTCAACGATTATACCACGAATGGCCAATTCAAGATCCTGATCCAACAGCAGGGTTTTACCCATTGCAACCTGCCAGGAGCCAAAACATTTTTCAGCCAGGCTTTCCGTCAATACGACTGTATTCGGCTCGGAAAGCGAAGAGCCCGGGTCGCCGGCCAGCCAATCCCAATCGAAAATCTGGAAAAAGTTCGGTTCGGCGAAGGCAGCAACTTCCTTCAGCCCATCAGTCGAAAACTTCAGGCCGGGTGCATCCGGCGAAGCGATCTGCGGGTAAAAGGAATGGAGCCGGGTAAACACCTCAAATTGCGGAATGTTGGCCGCCATGGCATCCATGGCAGGGATCGGAATGCCCGATGTGAACTGCGCATCATGCTCATTCTTTTCCGTGGTCACGATCCGGAAAATGCGATCTGCCTTTTGGTGGTGGCGGTCGAAACTTAATTCATACCGGACCATCTGGAACAGCAGGAGACATGCCGCAATGCTGACCGAAAGACCGAGGATATTGATCAGGCTGAAATGCCGCTGGCGAAGAAGCGCCCGCCAGGCAATTTTAAGGTTGTTTAGCCACATACTGTTTTGAATACGGGTAAGTGTATGTATCGTTCCGAACCGGGGCGGGTGCCACCGGCCGGAACATCAAAACAAAAAGAGGGGCAGCGTGGCGATGTTTGTTTTCATAGCTTAATCGCAGTTGCCAGCCCCGGTTGGTTTTAGAGGTATTGCTTCACCAGGTTTTCTGTCACGACCTGCCCATCCAGCATCCGGATGATCCGGTTTCCAAATTCCGCGCAATACTGCGAGTGCGTTACCATCAGGATTGTCGTGCCTTCGGAATTGAGTTGCGACAGGATCTTCATGACTTCATCGCCATTGGCGCTGTCGAGGTTTCCGGTCGGTTCGTCTGCAAGGATCAGTTTGGGGCGGTTAACGATGGCACGGGCTACGGCCACCCGTTGTTGCTGTCCGCCGGATAGCTGTTGCGGGAAGTGGTTGCGGCGGTGCATGATGTTCATACCTTCCAGCAGTTCCTCCACCCGGGCTTTCCGTTCGCTGTTTGGCACCTTGGTGTACAGCATCGGCAGTTCGATGTTTTCGAACACCGTCAGTTCATCGATGAGGTTAAAACTTTGGAAGACAAAACCTAGGTTGTGTTTTCGGACATTGGAGCGTTTGCGCTCACTCAGGCTCCCGACTTCCTCACCCAAAAAATGATAGGTGCCACCGCTCGGGCTGTCAATCATGCCCAGTACATTGAGCAGGGTGGATTTTCCACAGCCGGAAGGGCCCATTACCGATACGAATTCACCCTCTTTGATCTCCAGGTCTACGTCGTTCAGGGCTGTTGTTTCCACTTCTTCCGTACGGTAGACTTTTGAAAGGTTCGTTGTTTTGATCATATCTGCCTTTAATCTGATTTACATGGTGATGGTCTGGATATCCGGACCGTTATTGCAGTACTAACTCATCTTTGTCTCCAAAATTTTCATATCCGGAAACGATAACGATATCGCCTGTTTGTAAGCCGTCCAAGATCTCGTAGAAGTTGGGATTCTGCCGGCCCAGCCGGACGGAGCGCTTCCGGGCATTGCCTGAAGCGGGATCGATGACATATACCCAATTGCCGCCGGTGGTCTGGTAAAAGCCACCGCGTTGGAGCAACAAGGCTTGTTCTTCAGCGCTTAGTTCGAGTTTGACGGAAACGGATTGCCCGCGTTTTATACCTTCTGGTGCCTGACCTACAAACACCATGTCCGCCTCAAATGCGCCGCTTACCACTTGTGGATAGATCTTTTTTATCTTCAGGGTATACGTTTTTCCGGCAAACTGGAAACTGCCTTCCTGCTCGTTAAAGACTCTGGAGATATAGAATTCATCGATCCGGACCCGAACTTTAAAGTTGCTCAGATCGTCTATCTGCCCGATATTTTCGCTGCGGGCAACGCTTTCGCCAAGTTCCTTGTTCAGACCGGAGAGTTGCCCGGCAATGGGCGCCCGTACGGTCAGTTGTTCCAGACTTTGCCGGGTAATCGCCAGGTTGCGTTGCATCAGGTCGAGCGATGACTCCATTTGGGTTTGTTGCAGGGCCTGATAGGCACTGTCCTTTCGGATGGTAGCCCGAAGCAGATCCTTTCGGCGCGTGAGGTTGTTGAAAAGCGCCTCGGTCTCTTCGAATTCCACCCGGGCAATGACCTTGTCCCGGTATAACTCTTTATTGCGGTGCACGCGTTTGCCGGTAATGTCGATCTGGTAGTCCACATCCAGTGCTTGCTCCCGCAGGTTCAGGCTCTGTTGCTCCATTAGCAAGGACGTATTCCGGATCTGGTTGATCTGGGAAATGATGTTCGCTTCCTGGTTCAGGTAGTTGATCAGCAGGTCGGGGTTGGATAACCGTAGAATCGGTTGATTCGGTTGTACAAACGCACCGTCTTCCACAAATTTCTCCTCGACCTTGCCCCCTTCCACGGCATCGATCAATACGGTGCGGATTGGCTCTACAATTCCGGTGACCGGAATAAACTCCTGGAAATTGCCGGTGCTGACGGTGTCTGCCATTAGACGCTCTTTCTGCACATTCAACCGGGAAGTGCCGGCACTTTTCCACATCGAAGCGATCAGATAGACCACTACTATCAGGCCGACCGCTCCCAGAATAATGCGGGGCCAGGTAAATCGCTTCTTTTCAATTTTTCTATCCATGGTTATGTATTGCTGCGCTTAAGTCCGCCTCTAGATCTTCAAGGGATATGCCAAATTAAATACTGGATTGATAATGAGTTTGTTATGTTTGAATATGCAGATTGAGCCTAACTAAAAGTGTTCATTTATGAACACCCGTTTGTCCGTTTCCGGCCAGAAAAGCAGAAAAACTTTGTGGAGAAAAAGCAGCCTTTTTATTCGAAAAGTGTCCATTTTCGAACACTTATTTACAACTTTGGCTCCAGAATCATGAAACAGAAAGGTACCATATTAATAGTAGATGATGAGGAGGATATCCTGATTTCGGTCAAGATGTTCCTGAAACAACATTTTGAACGCGTTTTTACCGAACAGAATCCGCAGCACCTGCCGCGGCAACTGGGGCAGTGCGAGCCGGACGTGTTGCTGCTGGACATGAATTTCAGGAAGGGCGACACAAGTGGGGAAGAAGGCCTGCAATGGCTTCAAAAAGCACTTGAGTTAAAACCCGGGCTTCAGGTTATTATGATCACGGCCTATGGCGAGGTGGAAAAAGCCGTCCGGGCGCTCAAAACCGGGGCAGCAGACTTTGTGGAAAAACCCTGGCGGAATGAAAAACTGCTGGCAACCGTACAGGCAGCCTTCAAACTGGTACAAAGTCAACAGGAGGTTCAACAACTACAATCGCGGCAACGCGCGCTAACGGACCACCTTGATTCCAGCGCCGGTGACATCGTAGGCAACTCGCCGGCGATGAAAGAGGTGTATAAGACCATTGAAAAAGTAGCGGACACAGATGCCAATGTCCTGATCCTGGGCGAAAATGGTACGGGAAAGGAACTGGTGGCGCGGGCTATTCACCGTCGTTCACTCCGGAATGAGCAAGTGTTCGTCAATGTAGATCTGGGCGCTATTCCGGAATCCCTTTTTGAAAGCGAACTTTTCGGACACAAAAAAGGAGCATTTACCGATGCCCGGGAGGACCGGGCCGGCAGGTTCGAGGCATCTGATGGCGGCAGCCTGTTTCTTGATGAGATCGGGAATCTGTCCCTGCCCATGCAGGCCAAATTATTGGCCGCACTGCAAAACCGCGAAATTGTCCGGGTAGGCTCTAACCAGCCGGTTGCCATCGATATCCGTCTGATTTGTGCAACCAACATGCCTCTTTATGAAATGGTCCGGGAAAAAACCTTTAGGCAGGACCTGCTCTATCGTATAAACACCGTAGAAATTCAACTGCCCCCGCTGCGGAACCGGGAGGGTGATGTCATATTGCTGGCTAATCATTTCCTGCGACAATATGCCAGAAAATACCAAAAGTCGGGACTGGAGCTACATCCTGCAGCCCAGCAAAAACTGGAACAATATCCCTGGCCCGGCAATATCCGGGAGTTGCGCCATGCAATGGAACGCGCTGTGATCCTTTCTGAAAAATCTATCCTGACCCCTGGTGATTTTCTGCTGCATCCTGATTTTCATCAATCACCGGATTTTAGGCTTTCAGATGATACTCTAAACCTGGAGGAAATGGAGAAAAAACTGGTTCAGCGTGCTATGACCAAACACCATGGTAATATTTCAAAGGCAGCGGATGAGCTTGGCCTGACCAGGGCCGCATTGTACCGGCGGTTGGAAAAACATGGATTGTAAGGTCTTCTATAACTGCATTTAAAACCTGTTGGCTGTATATGTTTCGACTGTTTAAAACAAAGATCCTGTTACACGTCCTGTTACTGGTTATACTCCTGGGAGGCGTGGGATACGGGTTTAATACCGAGGGGCAAACTGGTCTGGCAGTGCTGTCTGGACTGGCTGTTGCAGTAGTGGTATTCAGCCTCTTCCGGCTGGTGGACAAAACGAATGCGGAGATTGCGTCATTCCTCCTGAATATCCAGTATGATGACTACACCGCCACCTATTCCGTCCAGGAGCCTGATCAATCGTTTGACAAACTGTACAATGCCTTCAACATCATCACCGATAAGTTCCGGGATATCCGGCAGGAGAAAGAAGCGCAGTTTCAATACCTGCAGGCTATAGTTGAGCATGTAGACACTGGGCTGATCTGTTTTGACAATACCGGCAATACGTTACTAATGAATCGCGCCTTGCAGCGGTTGTTACATAAATCCTATTTTCCGGACCTGGGTTCGGTGGAACGATTTAATCCTGGACTGTACGGTGCAATGGAAAACCTGAAACCAGGAGAACGGCAGTTGGTAAAACTGGTCGTCAACGGGCAGATCGTGCAACTGGCGGTCAGAACGACAATGCTCAAACTCCGGAATGGGGAGTATCATCTTTACTCCATCCAGAATATCAGTGCCGAACTGGAAGAACAGGAAGTTCAGTCCTGGCAAAAGCTGATCCGTATCCTGACGCATGAGATCATGAATTCGGTCACTCCGGTTGCCTCACTTGCTGCCACAGCCAGTGATATGGTCAGCCGGTTTTCCACATTTGATGCTGACTCAGCCGACGATATCAGAACAGCGGTGATGGCCATTCAAAAACGCAGTGAAGGCTTGTTGAACTTTACTGAAACCTATCGCCAACTTACCCGTATCCCTCCCCCTAAATTTCAGGAAGTCGAACCGGAAGCATTGCTGGAAAGGGTGTTGACCCTGTTCCGGCCAAAGCTGACTGAAAAGCGGATCAAGGTGGACAAGCAGTTTGCTACAAACACGGGTTCTATTCAGGCAGACCCGGATCTGCTGGAACAGGTGTTGATCAACCTGGTAAAAAATGCGATCGAGGCAGTTGAGCAGACAGACAGTCCAAAGATAGCCCTGGGTATTGCCAAAGATACGGAAGGAACGGTGATCATACAGATCGCCGATAACGGTCCGGGCATACCTGATGCATTGCAGGAGCAAATATTTGTCCCCTTTTTTACTACTAAAAACGAAGGCTCCGGCATCGGATTAAGCCTGTGCCGTCAGATCGTTCAGTTGCACAAAGGCAGTCTTTCGGTAGTGTCGAAAGAAGGGGAGGGGGCCTCTTTTGTTATCCGGCTGTAGGTTTGGCAGTTGCTTAAAGGCAGCCTTAAGAAGTTAGTCAGACTCTTTATCAAACTCCCGTTGCAGGTCTGCCCTCAAATGGGCAGGCTCCACTACTGCGCCGTTGAGATGGGCGTTGGGAAGCACGGCGATCAGTAAGTTGTCTTCCTCCATGTCTTCCAGCCAGCTCATGAGTTCGTTCAGGTCAAGGATCTCTACCTGGTATTCCCGGAGGTCTGCTCCCTGACGGAATGCCTCCGCAAAGCCGGCAGTTGGGAAAAGTGGCAGAATGTCGGCGTCGAGATCATCTCCCAGCAGTGCCCAGCCCTCTTCGTCTGCCAGTCCGAACACCTCCTCGTTCTTCACCACTTCCTTGATGAAATAATCATAGCGTTTTTCGCCCGGGCGTTTAAATATTTTTTCTATTTCGGGTGGTAACATAGTTGTACAGATTGTGAAGGTCAGTATGCCGGCAGGCAGATGCCGCAAAAGTATAGATTTATATGTTTTATTGTTGAATTAGCCTGGTGTGTCCAGCAATTTGATACGGTATACTCCATATTTCCCAAAAAATTTGAACATTTGCCCTAAACAACCAATTCTCCCATGCCTCGACTTTCCATAAGCCTCTTGATACTTACTGCCCTGCTGACCGCCACTTGTGAAAATCCCAAACCGTCGAATTCCGGCGATCCCAGCCTTAACCCGGAAGGAAAACAGGAATTTATTGCCTTGTACGGCTCCCCGGTGTTGGATGGTAGCGGCTCCGATGATGTCTGGAGCCAATGTGAGTGGTACAATATTGATCAGGTTTGGTTCGGCGAACCACCGACCCCGAAAGATTTCTACGGCCAATATAAACTTGCCTGGGATGAGAATAATCTGTACATCCTGGCGGAAATTGTAGATGATTCGCTCCTGGATATCCATCCGGAAAGTCTCGAACGCTATTGGGATGATGATTGCCTGGAGATCTTCCTGGATGAGGATGCCTCTGGCGGTATCCATCAGTATTCGTACAACGCTTTTGCATACCACATTAGCCTTGACGGCCACATTGTTGATATCGGCCCTGACAGCCTGCCTCATTTCTACGATGATCATTGCCTGACACGGCGGATCACCCGTGGCAATACCAGCACCTGGGAAATTGCAGTGCGCATTTTTGACGGAAATCAGTTTGACGACACATCGGAAAATGTCCCCAAGTTGTTAAGCGCAGGTAAAAAAATGGGGTTCGCATTGGCCTATTGTGACAATGACCGGTCGCTGGAGCGCGAGAATTTTATCGGAAGTGTGGCGATACCAGGCGAGGACAAAAACCGGGGGTGGATCGATGCGGATGTCTTTGGAATTTTGGAATTACACCAACATTGAACGTACAAACAAATAATATGGAATTACTGGACGGAAAAGTATTATCCGAAACGATCAAGGCGGAACTGGCCGCCGAAGTGGACAAGATTAAACAGGCAGGCGGTAAGATCCCGCATCTTGCCGCAGTGCTGGTAGGCGAGGATCCCGCGAGCCAGGTGTATGTAAAAAGCAAGATCCGCTCCTGCGAGCAGATCGGTTTTAAAAGCACCCTGGTACAACGACCAGCCGAAACCACGGAAGCTGAACTGTTGGAAATCGTTCAGCAGCTGAATGATGACCCGGATGTCGATGGTTTTATTGTTCAACTCCCGCTTCCCAAGCATATCAATGAGGAAAAGGTTACGCTGGCCATTGATTACCGAAAAGATGTGGATGGATTCCACCCGGTGAATTTTGGACGGATGGCGCAGGGCATGCCTGCATTTTTACCGGCTACGCCATTTGGTATTATGGAAATGCTTCGCCGGTACAATATCGAAACTTCCGGAAAACATTGCGTAGTGCTTGGAAGAAGCAATATTGTAGGCACTCCTATGAGCCTGTTGTTGTCCCGGAAAGGGTATCCCGGTGATTGTACGGTAACCCTGACCCACTCCAGGACCAAGGATCTTCCTGCCGAAGTTCGCCGGGCCGACATTGTGGTCGCTGCGATAGGTATTCCGCAATTTGTAAAGGCCGACTGGGTGAAAGATGGTGCGGTGGTGATTGATGTCGGGATCAACCGCATTCCGGATGCTACCCGTAAATCGGGCAGCCGTCTGGTGGGGGATGTGGATTTTGACGGAGTAGCACCGAAGTGCAGCCACATCACACCGGTACCAGGCGGGGTAGGCCTGATGACAGTGACAGCGTTACTGATGAATACGCTTAAGGCCTGCCGCAAGGAAATTTATTCCTAACCAATTGATTCGGGACAAAACAGTCCGGATACGGCTGTCCGCCCCGGATCAACTTCTGTATACGATCAATTCCACCGGGATAGAATATCTGTTGGATTAAAACAAAAACGGCCGCGCGGTAGCGCGGCCGTAATCTGTTGCCACAGAGAAGGAAGCCTTCAATTTGTTGTTTTACTTTACTTCAGGTTGAAGGAGCCGGTACCTACCAGGTACCCTTTATTAAAGATCTTCACATCGTATTTGCCTTTTACAAAGCTTTGGCCGGGTTCCCAGGCGCCGCAAACATTCGTTTCGCCATTGTCATAATTGCAGGTAGCGACCGTCGTGTAGCGGAACTCTTCTTCCTTACGCTTGTCCTGTGCAATACCAGAGCCAAGGCTCTCGATAGCCAGCGTAGCGCCGGTCGGGTCGATAACTGTAATGTAGAAGGTCTCTTCGCCGGAAGGAACAACATCGTTCGGTTCCGTTACAAAGCAGATGTTCAGTTTGTCCACTTTGCTGGCGCGGGTCTTCGAACGCTCTTTACCACTGCTGCGCACATCAACTGCTTTCATCGTGATATTCTTAACACGGATAGCGGATGCGATGTCCACTTTTTTGCTGAGAGCGTTGCGCTCAGTTTCCAGCTGGGTCTTTTCGGAGATCAGAGCTGCTTTGGCAGTGGACTCTTCCGAAAGCATCGTCTGGGTCTCCTGGAGTGAGGACGTCAGCGTCTCGTTCTCCGATGTCAACTCGGTGTTGCGATCGGTCAAAATGCCGATCTCCTCTTTTAACTTGTCGATTTCAGCCAGGTACTCCTGCTTTTGACGCTCCAGGCGGTTCATTGCAGAACGGTAGTCGCGCTTTTCACGGATCAGGGTCTCGATCTGGGCTTTGTTCTGTTCCAGTGACTGCAGTTGCTGGTTGATCTTTTCATCCAGCTGGGCATTCAGGCCTTTTTGCTGCTCGAGTTGGGCAACAGCATCATTGTACTTGGTATCCAATTCGGCAAAAGCCTGCTTCTGTTCCGTAAGTTCAAGCGAAGTCGCCTCGAGTTCCTGTCCGGACTTATACTTGCTGATCATCAGGAAGATACTCAGGCCGAGCAGAACGGCAATGGCAATACCGGCCATAGTCAGCAGACGGCGGGAGTTGTCATTGGGCGATTCGCCATAGTTCGGGGTTGGGTTGGGCTGATTGAAATTAGTGGGTGTGCTCATAAATAAAAGGAGAATGAAAGGTTTAACGTTAGTGGATAGATGTCTTGCGATCAGCGCAATAGGCAGCCTTTCAATCGCAAATGGTTTACATTTTGTTTTACACTGTTTTTAAACGTTGTGTGCTGCAAAAGTCACGCAATAAACATCGGCTGTCAAGCCTTTATTGCCTTTTTCCCGGGAATAATTGCTAAATTGGTTGGAAATCCCAAGCGCCTTTTCAGGGAATACCCCGAGAATTATTTCCATGGCCGGATGGCAATCCTGCGAATTCAATAACCCGTGAATCCGATCCGAACGCGTACCTTTGCTTCAAAATATACGTTAACCGAATACCTGTCCGGAAATGTCACTTTTTGATGCCTTTGATCTGCAGAACATCCTCTTCCTAGATATCGAAACAGTGCCGGCTGTAGCAGACTTCGACGAACTTGGTGAGGAAATGCAGGAACTGTGGGGGCTCAAGGCCCGCCAGATCCTGCGGCAGCCTGATGCCGAGCTGGAATACGATGAAATGGCGGCCACTTTTCACGACCGGGCCGGCATTTTTGCCGAGTTCGGTAAAATTGTTTGTATTTCCGTTGGTTTCATGACTATGCAACCGGATACCGGGAAGCCCCTGCTCCGGTTAAAGTCCTTTACCAACCATATGGAGGCCAGCTTGCTGGAAGACTTCAGTGAGTTGCTGAACAAACACTTCGGGAATCCGGCAAAATTTGCGCTTTGTGGCCATAACATCCGGGAGTTCGACGTGCCATATATCTGCCGGCGCATTATGGTTAATCAGTTGCCTTTTCCCAGAATGCTGGATATTGCCGGACTGAAACCATGGGAAACCAAGCATTTGCTGGATACCATGGAAATGTGGAAATTTGGCGATATAAAAAAATACACCTCCCTTCGGTTGTTGGCCGCAGTTTTTGGCTTTCCATCGCCCAAGGATGATATCGATGGCAGTGAAGTTGCCGGCGTTTATTGGGTGGATCGCGATCTGGACCGGATTGCAGCGTACTGTGAAAAAGATGTATTGGCTACGGTGCAACTATTCCTCAAGATGAAACGCTTGCCCCTGCTGGAACCCGAGCAGGTCGTGATAGTGCGTTGATCAGGCTATATTTACACAAGCAGGTGGCCTGGATACCAGGCCTTTTTATTGATTCCTATTCCTAAATCGATCATATTGTGAAAAAACATCTTGTTGCCCCTTCCGTACTGGCTGCTGATTTTACCCGGCTGGCCGATGAATTTGACATGGTAAACCAAAGCCAGGCCGACTGGTTTCACCTGGACGTCATGGATGGCCGGTTTGTTCCGAATATCACCTTCGGAATGTTTGTGATCGAAGCAATGCATCAAATGGCGGAAAAACCGCTGGATGTGCACCTCATGATCGTTGAACCGGAAAAGTACATTGAGGAATTCCGGAAAGCGGGCGCACATGTGATCACCGTACACTATGAAGTTTGTCCGCACCTGCACCGCACTATCCAGCAGATCAGGGAATGTGGTGCGCTTGCCGGTGTTGCCTTAAACCCGCATACACCGGTAGAAGTTTTGGAAGACATTATTGAAGATATAGACCTGGTCTGCCTCATGTCGGTTAACCCGGGCTTTGGCGGGCAGAAGTTTATTTACCAGACGATACCCCGTATCCGCAAATTGCGCAACCTGATTGATACTGCCAATGCCCAAACCCTGATTGAGATCGACGGTGGTGTGGGTCTGCAAAATGCTGAAACGATCCTGCAGGCCGGAGCAGATGTGCTGGTCGCCGGCAGCAGCGTGTTCAAAGCGCCGGACCCCCGCGCAACGATTGCCGCCCTGAAAGCGTTTAAAGCAGTGGTCGAAATCTGAAAAAAACCTGTTCCGGACGCAGCAACATGAAAAAAGTTGACAAACTTCTGCTTACCAGTTTTATCGGGCCTTTTATTGTCTCCTTCGGCATTGCCCTGTTTGTGCTGGTTATGCAGTTCCTGTGGTTATATATAGATGAGATAGCAGGAAAAGGCGTCAGTGTTTTCATTCTGCTGGAACTGATCGGCTATCTGTCGATCTCTACCTTCCCCATGGCTTTGCCTATCGCCGTGCTCATTGCGTCCGTCATGGTCCTGGGCAACCTGGCGGAGCGCTATGAGTTGTCCAGCCTGAAATCTGCCGGTATTTCGCTGATGCGGATTATGCGATCGCTCATTGTGATCGCCGCCGGTATTGCATTGTTCTCTTATGTGTGCTCGGACTTTTTAATACCGGTAGCCAATCTGAAATTTAAATCGAGGTTGTACGATATACGGAAACAAAAACCTGCTCTTACACTGGAAAAGGAAGTTTTTAACGAAGACTTCCAGCAATTTGTGATCCGGATCGGCGATAAGGCCCGCGATGGTGAAACGATTAAAGATGTATTGATCGAAGACCAGACTAACAGCGGCAAATTGCGGTTTAACCAGATACTGGCCGACAGTGGTCAGATGTTTACTACCCGCGATAAGCGGTTTTTTGTCATGAACCTCTTCGACGGTGCGCAATACCAGGAGCCGGCCACTCAGAGTTCAAGTGGCGGCGAGCGGTATCCGTTCATACGGACCAATTTTAAATCCTGGACCAAGGTGTGGGCGCTGGAAGAATTTGAAATGAGCCGTACGGATGAAGACCGGTTCAAGAATCAGCGCTCCATGCTCAGTATGACTCAGCTACGTCGCAACATGGACTCTCTGAATATGGAAGTGGATACCAACCGGTATCGCCTGGTGGTAGATCTGATGGCTAACATAGAGCGTACGTACAACAGCCGCTTTTTAAATGTTGAGATGGATACTACAGGGCAGGGCGCGGACTCGGCTGGACTTGCAACCACGCCAGGAAAACAGCTTGTCCGGGAGGCACGCCGCCGGCAAACTTCCGGTACTACTATTCGTCCGGATCAGGTTTATACGCAAAAGATCGATAAACCGCTGACTGATTACTCCTCTATCCTGGAAACGTTTGTTCCGGAAGACCAGGAGCGCCTGCTCCGGGGAGCCATTGGTCAAAGCCGGTCCGGGCAAATTGCCCTTGACCGCCGGATGGACCAGATCGTAAGTCGCCGGAAAGAAGCGATCAAAACAGGGTATGAGTTGTACACCAAATATAGCTTTGCGATCGTCTGCCTGATCTTCCTGTTCATCGGCGCTCCTATGGGGGCGATCATCCGAAAGGGAGGCTTTGGTTATCCAATATTGGTGTCGATTATTTTTTTCGTGACTTTTATCATGCTCACGATCATGTGCCGCAAGCTGGCTGAAGCCTATATTCTTACCCCTTTCTGGGCCGCAATGGCGCCAAGTGTCACCCTGATACCGATCGGTACATTCCTGACCCGGCGTGCCATGAATGACTCGCAGATGTTCAGTACCGATCGTTTGGACCGGTTCATGATGAAAATGCGCAAGCGCTTTCAGAAAAACGAACCTGCCGTATGAACGTAAATATCTGGTCGGTGCCCTGGTTTACGATTCCGGTACTGTTGTTCTTTAATGTCGGGCTGGCCCTACTGCTCTTCGTACCATATGGAGCGGAGATCCTGTACCTTAATCCCTGGCGTACAGAGCCGTTAAATACTTTTTTTCGTGGCGCTACTGAATTGGGCGAAGCAGTGGCTTTTGTGGCCCTTGGTTTAATATCGCTGCTTTGGCGATTCCGGTTTGCTCTGCTGATTGCCTTAACAGGTCTGCTCGTGATGCCAGTTTCGTATTTGCTGAAAGACAAGATCGGGACGGACCGGCCGGTGACTTATTTTGAAAAAAATGGTGTGCGGGATGCGGTGGTCCTGGTACCAGGGGTCAAGCCCAATGGTGGAAAAACAAGTTTCCCATCGGGTCATACCATGGCCGCGTTCAGTTTGTACACCTTACTAGCCTTGCTAACACGCCGCAAATGGCCATGGTTAGGGCTGGCATTGGCCTGGACTGCCATGCTGGTGGCTATATCAAGAGTGTTCCTGGTGCAACATTTTCTGGCAGATATTCTGGGTGGTGCATTCTTTGGTATGGCCCTTGCCTGGTTGGTGTTCAGCCTGGACCGACGCTTTTTTGCACGGATGACGGTACTTGACCGGGGGCTGTTGTCTGCCAGCAGAACCTCTTGAATCCCGGTTGGCGATATGCAGCATCTATAAGATCACCCAGACGTCTCCCTTCCCAGCTGTTTTCGGATAAAAGCAAGTATCGCCCCGGTTTCATCCGGGTGAAATGTCGCCCAATCCCCGTGTTTCCGAAACCAGGTAGCCTGCCGCTTGGCATAATTCCGGCTGTGCTGTTTGATTTTGGCTATAGCCGTTTCCCGGTCGATAAGACCATCAAAAAAGGCAAACCACTCCTCATAGCCTACTGTCCGTAACGCTGGTTCATTCCGGAACGGCAACAGCTTTCGGGCTTCCTCCTCCAACCCTTCCCGGATCATCAGGTCAACCCGTTTGTCAATCCTGGCGTACAGTTCAGGTCGCGGTCGTTCAATCAAAATGAAGATTGGAGTAAAGGGACGGGCAGGTCGCTTTTTACCCAGGAAGGAAGAATACGGCTGGCCGCTTTCTATGCACACTTCCAGAGCCCGTCGCAGCCGTGCGGGGTTCTGCCGGTCTACCTGCTCAATATAATCAGGATCCCGGTCGGCCAGTTCGGACTGCAGCCAGTTTATCCCTCCTGTGTGTGCTCCCTGCCGCACCAGTTCGCGGGTTTCGTCCGATATCGCGGGAAATTGATCCAGGCCTTCATACACTGCACGGAGGAACAACCCGGAGCCACCTGCCAGAATAGCACAATCTGACTGCTGATAAATTTCTTCTAGTTTTTGAAGGGCATCCCGTTCAAAGTCGCCGACACTGTACGGGTCGACAACACTCAGAAAATCAATGAAATAATGCTGTGCAGCAGCCTGCTCTTCCGGAGTAGGCTTGGCCGTGCCGATGCTCATTTCCCGGTAAAATTGCCGGCTGTCAGCGGAAAGTACCGGGGCATTCAATTCCCTGGCCAGGTGTATCGCTACGCCTGTTTTCCCGATTGCTGTTGCGCCACCGATGACGATCAGGTATTTTTTGTTAGGCTGCATAAGTTGTGGCCCGCTCCGGCGGTATTGACAAGGAGGTAAATATAGGCGCCATCAAATAATATCCGGATGAGTTGGCCTGCTTAAGTGTACAGTTTGCAGGAATTCACGTGCAGGCATTCTATTTTCGCCGCATGAAATTTAGTCTCCGACATCAAAGTACGGGAAAGTTATACCGATACCTGGTTCCTTCCGGCCATCTGATGCTCCGCGGTTTTTTTAAAAAGATCTATACCGGGAACCGGAATGTGGTTCCGGAGGACAAACCTGTTCTGATCGCTGCCAATCATCCTACGGCCTTTGTGGATCCCTGTTTGTTGTGTGTCATGATTGACGTACCCATTTACAACATGGCACGGGGGGATATTTTCCGCAAGCCATTCTTCCGCAAATTGTTGGAAAGTATCAATATGTTCCCCGTCTTTCGCGTTCGGGACGGGTACACTGGCCGGGACCGCAATGATGCCGTGTTCAAATTTTGTTCAGACCAATTAGTACACCATCGCGTGGTAACGATCTATGTTGAAGGAGAGCACCGGCTCGTCAAGCAGGTCAGGCCGGTACAAAAAGGCATTGTCCGCATCGCCTTTGGCAGTTACGAGCAACATCAGATGGATGAATTACAGATTATTCCAGCCGGCTGCACCTATATGTATGGAGATCGGCCGCGCGATGAGGTAATGGTTCAGTTTGGTAGTCCGATCTTTGTGCGGGACTACTGGGAGGAATACCAGACCGACCCAAATGCTGCCACCAATCGTCTGATCGGTGATATTGAAAGTGGCCTCCGGGAAGTTTGTTTGCACCTTGACGATCTGGAGGATGCCCCCCTTTTGGAGGACGTGCTCACGTTGCACCGCTCCAGTCACCCGGAGCCACCATTGCCATTGATCACCTACAGCTCGGTGCCCTTTCAGCGGGAAAAGGCACTTTGCAATTGGCTAAACACCCTCCCTGCCGATGCAAAGGGGCGCCTGGCAGACCAAACTACTGCCTATTTCAATGCACTCCGTCAGGCAGGTATTTCAGATGCGGCCTTATGCAATCCTCAGTGGGGAAGTTGGCAATGGTTGTTGTTATTTCTGATCGGATTACCTGCATTCCTGGTGGGGTGGTTAACGAGTTGGCCGGTAATTGCAGTAGCCCGGTATGTAGCGGACAAGAAGGTCCGGAAACTGGAGTTTTATACCAGTGTCCGAATGGGGGCAGGTCATTTGTCTGGAATGCTGTATTATTTTCTGGTGTTCCTGATCAGTCTTATCACCTGGAATCCCTGGTGGATCGCATTGTCCCTGGGATTGCCCTTTTTAGGATGGTTTTCGATGTTTTACCGGGAGCAATGGCAAAAGTGGGCCGGAGCGCGCACTGCGCTCCGCCATCCGGCCCGTGTTCAGTTGAAACAGGCCAGGCAGGCGATCGAGATCCTGGATACTACTGCTGCTGTTTAATGATCTCCCAAATCCTCCAGCAGTACAAAACCCTGTTCCAGCGGATCGAGATGCTCCATTAGTGCCTGAAAAAAACCTTCTCCGTTCTTCAGGTAATAAGGAATAAAATTGTCCGTGCGTTCCTGGAGGGAATTGCCCGGAAACAGTTTTTCCTTCAGGTTGCGCAATTGATTGAGCGCCACTTCATGCTTTTGTTTTTCGGCCCGGACCAGCCGGCTTTCCCATTGTTGCAGGTGCCCGGTTGTTTTTACTTCGTCGGCCCGGACAGCCTTTTCCAGAGTAGGGTCGATCGCCTGTGCTTTTAAAGCGATCCGGTCATAGATCTGATGCAACAGATCCAGTTCTTCGACCAAATTGACCTCGGCATCAGCCTGCGTTTCCACATAGGACCGGATAAGGGCGTCCGTGTCTTCAAAATAGCGGGTAGCCGGAAATCCAAACTTCAGGGAGCGCTTAATAGAATCCTTGTCAAACCACAAAACCGAACACCGGCGCACCAGAATGGGGTAGGGGATGTTGAAGAATTCAAATTGTGTCCGCCGCTCCAGCCAGTATGCCAGTTCGCCACCGCCACCGATATAGGCTAGGTTCGGCAGGATCTGCTCCTGGTACAAAGGGCGCAGCACTACATTGGGACTGAACTTTTCGGGGTGTGCCTGCAATTCCGCCAGTATGGACTGCCGGGAGAACGTAATGTCGGTATTTAACACCCGGTATGTATCCCCTTCCAGCACGATCCGGTCGCGGCGCCCGGGTGTCATATAGAACAGGTTGATATCCCGGGGATTCGCCTGGGTTTTGAAGCCCAGATCGTTCAATTGATCGATGGTGCGGTTCACCAGTTCATGGGAGGACTGCCGGACGAGTTCGTCTTCCATTACCGGGATGAACAGCCGTTTCAGGTCGGGATGATTCATGTTGAATACCACCAGACCATATTTGCCCAGACAGGCGTGCAGCAGGCGTTGCGTTGCTTCCGCAAAGGTGCCGGCCTTGGTATAGGCCTCCTCGATCTTTTGCCTAAGGACCTGTGCATGTTCATTATTTCCCAGAATGCCATTCAGTTCCTCCAGTACCGGCACTACACTGGAGGCGGGCATGCGACCAACAGGGCCGCTCAGGCCGGGCTCCCACCGTAGTTCTTTGTTGAATAACCGGATGTGGTTCAACTCTTCGAGATCGTGGTCTTCACTCCCCAGAACAAAGACCGGAACAATGTGCTTACCGGTGGCTTGCTGGATAGAAGCGGCCAGGTTGATGGTGGAAATGGCTTTGTAGATAAAATACAACGGCCCCAGCAGCAGGCTGGGCTGATGCGCTGTTGTGACGGTAAAAGTATCCGATTCCCGGAGCGCCTCGATTTGCCCGAGCACCGGCCCGGAATCGGGAAGCGGTTGATATTGCTCATTTAGTACACGGGCGAGTGTTACCCGGTCTGTTTGCACCTGACTACGCTCTTTTACCAGATCCTTAAAATTATCAAGAGTCGGCGCATACTTGAAAAACGGCGTTAGAACAGGATCGAGCGTGGCGTAGGCGATATCAGTCTTTGCCAGTTGGGCCACGTCTGAAAATGGAATTATTGTTTTCTGCATGGTTGCTGTTTGTCAGCATGCGCAACACGCATTGCTGGTTTGGTTGCCGGAAGGGCAAGTTTAACAAGTTTACAGCCTGAAGGTTGGATTCTCCCGTGTTTTATTCTTGTCAGGTCGTTTTTCCAGTTTGCAGGCCGCATTTAGTTTGGCTGGATAGGTGATTTACACAGCATTTTTACGACCTTTGCGGCGGCAAACAGACCGCCTTTTTTTGGGCCGTGTTTCTGTTTGAAAAAACGAAAAAAGTAACCTGTCCAAACTTCATTTTTCCAGTGTCAGAGAAGATCATATTTTCCATGTCCGGCGTCAGTAAGACTTATCCGCCGAACAAACAAGTGCTAAAAAATATCTGGCTTTCGTTTTTCTACGGAGCTAAAATCGGTGTTCTGGGTCTCAACGGCTCCGGCAAATCCACTTTGCTGAAAATCATTGCGGGGCTGGACCAGAACTACGAGGGCAAGATCGAATTCGAAAAACAATACAAGATCGGTTATCTGGCGCAGGAGCCGGAGTTGGACGACACAAAGACAGTCCGGCAGATCGTGGAAGAGTCTGTTTCACATATTACTGCGCTACTGCAGGAAAACGAGGATATTGGCAATAAGCTCGGTGAGGTGACGGATGATGATGAAATGATGCGGTTAATCGAACGGCAGGGCGAGGTGCTGGAGCAGATCGAGCAGGTTGGCGGCTGGGAATTGGACCACCGGCTCGGGCTTTTTACCGATGCATTGCGCTGTCCGCCGGATGACACACCGATCAAGGTTTGTTCTGGCGGAGAACGCCGCCGGGTCGCCCTGGCCCGTTTGTTGCTGAGCCAGCCGGACATTTTGCTGCTTGATGAACCGACCAACCACCTGGATGCAGAATCAGTAGCCTGGCTGGAACAATATTTACAAAACTTTCCCGGAACCGTCATTGCCGTAACGCACGACCGTTACTTTTTGGATAATGTCGCCGGCTGGATCCTGGAACTTGATCGTGGTGAGGGCATACCCTGGAAAGGCAATTACTCCTCCTGGCTGGAGCAGAAAGCGAAACGTCTTGCCGAAGAAGAACGGGCCGAGGAGAAACGCCGGAAGACCCTCGAGCGGGAATTGGAATGGGTGCGCATGGCACCCAAAGCTCGTCAGAGCAAAGGTAAAGCCCGTTTGAACGCGTATGAAAAAATGGCCGGCGAACAAGGACGGGAAAAAGAGGCCAAACTCGAACTCTGGATACCGAACGGTCCCCGCCTGGGTGATAAGGTTATCCAGGCAAAGAACCTGTCCAAATCCTTTGGCGACCGGATCCTGTTTGAGAACCTGAGTTTTGATATCCCTAAAAATGCCATTGTTGGTATTATTGGGCCAAATGGCGTCGGGAAATCAACCTTGTTCAAGATATTGGTAGGAAAGGAAAAGCCGGACACCGGAGAGGTTGTCATCGGTGATACGGTTCAAATCAGCTACGTTGACCAGAGCCACGAGGCGCTCCTGCCGGAAAAAAGCATCTACGAGATCATTTCTGCCGGAAATGATATCCTGTCGGTTGGAAACACCTCTGTAAATGCCCGCGCTTACATCTCGCGATTCAACTTTACAGGGGCCGATCAACAGAAAAAACTGGGCGTATGCTCAGGCGGTGAACGGAACCGGGTGCATCTGGCCATGACCCTGAAGGAAGGCGGGAACGTACTCTTGCTGGACGAGCCGACCAATGATATCGATGTCAATACGCTCCGCGCACTTGAAGATGCATTGGATGACTTCGCCGGGTGTGTTTTGCTGATCAGTCACGACCGTTGGTTCATTGACCGTCTGGCAACGCATATCCTGTCCTTTGAGGATGATGCGCAGGTGGTGTTCTTTGAAGGCAACTTCACGGAATATGAGGCTGCGAAAAAAGAACGCCTGGGCGATATCACCCCACACCGTCCACGGGTTAAGCATATTTTGAAATAGTGTGTGGGGCTGCTATACAACTGTTGGTGAGCGGAATACTAGTTTAACGAGGCCGGCCGCAATTGGAACTCCAATTGCGGCCGGCCTCGTTTTATCAGATATCCACAACAAATATTTTGAACCTGAATTGGTCATCCACTCATATTTAATTTGGTAGTTTAGCGGCATGAGACGCCCGTTTCTTATCGCCGGATTGCTTGGAGTACTTACAATGTTGCTGGCCATGCGTATCGCTGCTCCCCTTAAAGGGCATGAATTTGTTTGCCAGACGCCCTTCACCAATCCGGTAGTTGCCCTGGAATTTATTGGCTCCACTGAAGAATTGGATGCTTTTTTCGGATCTGGTGACCGTACGGCTGCTGTTGCCGCTATGAAAACATCCATTAACCGCGATAATTTCTTTATTGCAGGATATGCACTGTTCCTGATGGCATTTGCGCTGACCATTTGGATGCTTACACGCAAAAACCGGTACATGGGATTGCTTATGCTTGGTTTGCTCATCGGGCTGGCCGACTTACTGGAAAATGACACCATGAAGGATCTGATCCGGCAGGTCAATGATACACCTACAGCCATCGGCTTTGGCCTTTTCCGGCAACTGCATACGTATACCTGGGCCAAATGGCTGGGGCTGGCGGCCTACTTTGCCGCATTGATCCCTTATTTGTGGACAAAGCGCCTGCCTGGCCGTCTGTTAGCTTTTGCGGGCGGGCTGACTGCTCTTTTAGGGGTTGTTGCCTGGTTTTTGCCTTCCTGGATAGAAAAATATTCCACTGCGGTCTTCCTGACTTTCCCGGTTGCTGTGCTCTTTTGTTTTTTGTATGCCGAAAACCCTGTTCCGGGATCAGACCAAGCCTGAACAACCCTTCCCCGGAACATATACTTGTCACCGATATTTTTAGTAGAGCATATTTCTGGAGGCTACAAAATTAAAGATGTAGACAGAAGTGGTCAGGTAAACCAGTATCAGGAAAATCGTCAGTATGCCAGCTAACCGGAACAGGTTGCGGAATTGTAGCCAGGCATTTTCAAACATTTCAGCATCATTGAATTGAATGGACTTCCGGATCAGGGAGGCAAACCTGAACTGATATAGATACAGCATAAACTGCAGGCCTAATGCAATGAGAATTCCGACTGTGAGCAGGCGCACATAGGGTAGCAATGCATCCAGGTAAGGGCTTTCTATTCCCATGGCAGAAAACATCTCAAACATTACGGGGATACTGCCGATACTCAGCAGACTAAACCCGGTTAGTACGAATCCTGCAATCGATAAGAAATTGGCCCAACGCGCTGTGATCTGCCAGTCATGCAGCATTTGGGTACTACAATGCAGGTCACCGGCGGCTTGGAAATTTTCGTCCAGACTTTCCATAACAATGTGGCTTTACAGGATAGTTTAAATGTCGCTTCCGACCATTAGCAAACCCAATAGAAAAAGGAAAACGTACAGGAAAAGCAAGAAGACAACCAAAATGCCGATCAATTGGTACAGCCGGCGGAGACTCGTGAAACCCATTGAAGCAGCCGCAGTATCGTTGTCCCGGAGCGCCTTTCTGATGTTTTGTCCAAACTGGAACATAAGCCAGGTCGGAATAAAAACAATCCCTCCCAGCAAAAGCAGTGTTACGATGCTATAGCCAGGTACGCGGTACCCGCCAAACAACATTATGCCTGTAATCAGGATACCGATATAGGTGAACCCAAGTATACTGAAGAACATACCCCATTGGCTTGCTTCCCGCCAATACAACCGAATGTTTTCCGTTATACGCAGCCTGTCTTCAGTCTGAGATTGTGGGGCCATTCCACTATCAAGTGGTTGATCTGAATGCTCCATACGTGTGTTATTAAGCATTTCCGGTGTTGGAAAAAGTGTTCAAGGTGTCTTTCACATTTTTACCCCCGGAAAATTACTGAATAAGTTTCCGGAAGATAAATATAGATGTAAATAACTGAAATCCAATTTGGTACCCCTTGTAACGTCCGGAAAGAACAGAGGTGAAATACCGACCGTTGTTTGGCATGGTTTTCGTCCCTACATTAAAGCGCTTCTCACTTGACATAATCGCTTGTTTAATCCAAAAACCAATTATTTCATAATTCCCTGACCGTATTAACGAATTGCACGGTTCAACACAGTATGCGGGCAGACCAAGTAGGTCTGCCCGCATTTTGTATATCAAATTCTTGGTTTGTGCAAAATGGCTTAATTCGGCATGTCACGGAGTTTATCGGGCTTCAGTACAACGATAAACCCATCCCGGATATCGATCAGGCTTTCAGACTTAAAGTCGGTGAGTGTCCGGATAACGGTTTCTTTTGCTGTTCCGGCAAGGGCTGCCAGATCCTCCCGGAGCAGGTTGATCTCCCGGAACCCCTGATCGAACAGGTGTACAATAGCCGTTGCCACCCGTTTGCGCACTGAATTGTAGGCGAGGTCGATCAACTGCTGTTCCTGTTCGGCGACGTGACCAGCGAGCAATTTGATAAACCGGGCATTCACATCGCGGTGGCCGTACACCAGGGTAAAGAAATCATCTTTGGGAATAAGCCGGATCGTGGAATCATCAAGCGAAGTGGCACTTTCCGGGTAGCGGTCATCCCGAAGAAGCGCCAGATAACCCAGGAATTCACCCGGGCCTGCAACCCGCAGGATGAGTTCCCGGCCGTCATCGTTGGTCTTGAACAGTTTTACATTCCCTTTTTCAATATAAAACAACCAGCGCGGAACTTCCCCTTCCTGAAAGATCGGATCTTTCTTTCTGTAATGCCGGATCTCGCGGTTTTCCGATAACCGCTGAATAGCCTCCAGGGCTTTGGCTTCATTGATAAAGTGCTCCAGTCCACCGTTGTTGTTCTTGGCGGAGGCCTGCCGGAGCCGTTCGTGCTTCTTCAGGCGGGTTTCAATGGTCTGGAGCAGGATCGTATCATCAAAGGGCTTGACGATATAGTCATCTGCTCCCAGGGACATCCCTTTCCTGAAATCATCCTTTTCTGCTTTGGCAGTGAGAAAAATAAAAGGAATGTCAGCCGTACTGGCCTGATTGCTAAGGATATGGAGCACCCCGAAACCGTCCAGCTCAGGCATCATCACATCACATAGCACCAAATCAGGAGGATGGGACAATGCCTTTTCAATCCCAACCTTGCCATTCTCAGCCGTGATCGTCTGATAGCCACTCAGGGACAATATTTCCGAGAGATTTTCTCTTACCTCGGTGTTATCTTCTATGATCAAAATTTTCTTCATGACTTTGGTATTACCACGACAAAATTACACTAACCAATAGTATATACTTAACTGACGTAAATCATGCAGCCAAATGCGGTCGGTCATCATAAGCGCCTGTTCGCTTCAGCCATTTTTGCAATGTAATGCGGAGCGAAAATCGCACTTTCTTTTAAAAATCCTTTATACAAAACATTAAAAAGCAAAAACATGAATGCCTACGCACCGGTTTCTAAAATCATGGTCACGGATCTTGTGACCGTCAACCCCGAAGATAGCCTGCTCAAGGTTAAGCAGATTTTTGAACAGCACACCTTCCACCATTTGCCGGTGGTACGGTTTAAAAAAATAGTCGGAATTATCTCCAAAACGGATTTTGAACACTATACCGGTGGCTTGCGGGTAGGCGTAGAGACAGACCACACCGAAATGCTGGGCAGCTCCAAAGCCGAAGATATTATGACAAAAGGTGTAGGTAAACTGGAACCGGATGACCGGATTAACGTCGCACTGGAAATTTTCAGCAAAAACTGGTTCCACGCCCTTCCGGTTGTCGAAAATGATATACTGGTTGGAATCGTAACTACCCAGGACGTGATCAAGGCGATCCTGAATGAAAAACCAAAAGACCCAAGTCTGGTCTACCAGAACCTAGACTGAGGCCGAGGCCTGAACGGTGTGAAATAGGAGCGCAAATTGTTAGGAATTCACCTCCACAAGCCCTTGTTTATGACAACAATTCAACTATTTGGTATAGGCGATGCGAAGATGCATGAGCTGCGGAATAACCTTTCTCTGGCATTGGCTCATTTTCCGATACAGGGGAAAATTGAGGAAATATCGGAGTACAATGAAATGCATTCCAATGGCATATCAACACCGCCTGCCATAATGCTTGATGGAGAGATCATTTGTGAGGGGAATGTACCGAGTGTAGAAGAACTTGAAAAAATGCTGCGCAACCGGCATTTGCTGAGAAGCAAACTATACCGGTTGCGTCGCATTATGGTGCCGGTCGATCTGAGCCCTGCATCAGAGAACGCCTTGCTCTTTGCCTGCCAGATGGCTCACTTGTTTGATGCAAATGTGGAAGTGGTATATGTCATGGACAGTATCTTCGAAGGCGCTACGCCCTCTCCTTCAGGATTTTTATCCAGTTACCGGAAAACAATGCAGGACGAGGTAGATGCCTTTGTTCGCAAGACGACGAAAGAAAGCGATGTGAAATGTCCGGGCGATTATGCCCGTCTGCCGGAAGAAGAAAAGCCGGGATCCAACACACCCTGGGTGCGTACCAATATTGCCTTTGGGTTCCCGGAAGAGGTGCTGAGCGAATTGTCAAATAAAGCTGACCTGATGGTCATGGGTACTACCGGACGCGGCGATCTTACGCGTAAACTTTTCGGCTCGGTCAGTATCTCCGTATCCAAAAATGCGCAATGCCCGGTACTGTTGGTGCCACCCCAATCCAAATTTGCCGGCTTCACTAATATTCTGTACGCCAGTAATTTTGAATCGCTGGACCCTTTAACGATCAAACAAACCGTTACTTTTTCTCGGAAGTTTGAGGCGCAGCTTCATTTTGTGCATGTAGGCCAGCCAGGCGAAAAAGGGGTTGATCTGGAGAAAAAGCTATTCGAGATCAACTATGTCTATGCCGATCCGGAACTGCCGTTTCTCTTCACTAAGGTAGTGGGTAACAATGTTGTGGAAAGCCTGCATGATTATGCTTTCGAAAACCGCATCGACATGTTTGTTTTCGTAACGCATCACCGCTCGTTCTGGGAAGACCTGCTGCACCACAGCATTTCAAAAGACATGTTATTGCATACCAACACTCCGGTACTGGTCATTCATGCCGAAGAGGATCTGAATACCTGATCTTTTGCGCGGCAGGGACACCATCCCGTAGAAGGATTTTTTGTCAATACCGTTAGCCATTCAACTTTTTCCGGCTTTCGGCGTTTGGAATGGCAAAAGAACTGCATGTCTCATGAAACGGACCCTCTGGATAGCAATCCGGTCCTGATCGAAGGTGTCGACTATTATCTGGAAAAAGGATATATGGTCTTTACGGCGCATTTTCTGTTTAAACGCGGGAAATGCTGCGGTAGTGGCTGCCGGCACTGTCCATACCGCACAAAGAAGAAGGGAACAGCCAGTAATAAATCCTAGTGTGATCCGTATTTTTACCTGGCCCACTTCTCAATACGAACCACACTTTTGGGATATCCATCCATTTTTAGTTCGCGTTTTTCGATAGAACTTAGTAGGTCCGGGCGATGCACCTTTTCCGGAGGCACATGTTTCAGCTCGGGACACCAGAGCCGCACATAGTCCCCTTGTGGATCATAGTTGCGGGCCTGTGTTAGGATATTAAAATAGCGGTCTTCCCGGGCGTCGCTGCCAATGCCGGCTACATAGTTCCAGTTCCCCCAGTTACTGGTCGGATCATAATCGAGTAATAACGACTCAAAATATTCTGCACCGATCTGCCAATTCACTTTCAGGTCTTTTATGAGAAAGGATGCTGTGTTTTGGCGTCCCCGGTTGCTCATCCAGCCGGTGGCGTTCAGTTCCCGCATATTAGCATCGATGAAGGGCACCCCTGTCCGGCCTTCGGCCCAAACCCGGAATTGCTCCAGGTTGTTTTTCAGGTGGCGCAGGTTTTTTTTCTGTGGACCGGATCGTAGAAAAATTCGGTTGCCATATTTTTTCCCCATCAAACGGAAGAAATCACGCCACAGCAGTTCAAAGATCATCCAGTAAGTGCTCTCGTTACTGACGCGTTCACGCTCATATCGCCTGATCTCATAATAAATGAACTTGGGTGACAGGCAGCCGGCAGAAAGCCAGGGTGAAAATTTGGATGAATAATCGCTTCCGATCATGCCATTACGCGTTTCCTTGTAGGTTGCAATGGCGTTGGACTCCCAGAGATAATGTCGCAGGCGCATCAAACCTTCGGTCTCGCCACCCTTAAAGGGCAGCGCGATCCGGGGGTCCGACTCAAAAGGGGCATGTCCGAAATCTTTAAGTTCGGGTAGCGCCCCCGCGTCTAGACCCGCCGGCAAAGGGGGCAGTGCTGTCGGTGACGGAAACGGCGGACGGACAGGAGTGATATTTTCGTTTTCTTTACGGAACTGTGTAAAGGTATCCGGTGTATGTTGCACCGGTACCGGAAGGTCCTGTGTATGGAACAACATTTTACCTCTTGTATAAAGCAGTTCAACGCCAATCCCCCAGAGTTTTTGCTCCAGCGCATCCTGAACGGCACTTTCTTCCTGGGTGCGTTCGCGGTTGCATAATACCCAGGATGCTTTGATCTGTTGCGCCAGTTCACTAAGGATATGCTCTGGCTTGCCTGTCCTTACGATCAGTTCAGATCCGATATCCCGCAGGTTTTGACGCAGGTTTTCCACACTTTCCAGAATGAACCGAGCCCTGAATTTTCCTGTTTTAGGAAAGCCAAACCGTGTTTTCCCCAAAAAGACCCGTTCGTCAAATATAAAGACCGGTACGATCTCATCTGCCATTCGCATGCCCGTTACCAGGGCCTCGTTGTCGTGCAGGCGCAGATCTTGTCGGAACCAAATAATTGCGCGTCGTTTCATATTACTGCGGCGGGTGGCAAGTTGTGATAAATGTGCCGGGGGATAGTCCCATCCGGTACAAAGCACTGCTCAGGTAAAAGTCAGGTTATAAACTAAAAAAAGTGCTATTTGTTTGGCGGACGATTTGTTTTTGATCTTAATGATAGCCGTCGCGAAGATAACAGGATTCAGATACGTCTGAACGGACCTTCCCGAGCCATGTTTTTCTTATTTGGGAAATACCTTTAAAGGCAAATCAATTACTTAATTGGAAATCAACCATTATGCTTAAAATTCCTAGAACCATTTTTACCCGGCCACTGGACCAGGAACTGGGTTTTGGCAAGAACGTGACCACCGTGGGGCGGATGATGAATCCAGATGGAACCTTCAACGTGGAGCGGCAGTATCTGAACTGGTGGGACAATACCTATTTTCACCTGGTGACCATGTCCTGGAAATATTTTTTTCTCCTGGTTTTTATCTCCTATCTGGTGATCAACCTGCTTTTTGCCCTTCTGTATATGGTGGCAGGCATGGATCAGTTTTCGGGTTTGCAGGAACAGGATTTCTGGTCGAATCTTTCCTTTGCCTTTTATTTCAGTACCCAAACATTGACTACAGTTGGATACGGCTATATCAGCCCGACAGGTCACCTGGCGTCCACTCTGGCTTCCCTGGAGTCTTTTGTCGGCCTCTTGGCATTTGCTTTGATCTCCGGTCTGCTGTACGGACGTTTTTCCAGGCCAACTGCCAAGATCGTATTCAGCGATAACATGTTGGTTTCCCCTTACCGGGAAGGAATGGGCTTGATGTTCCGGATGGGAAACGCACGAAAAAGTGAACTGATCGAGACGGAGGTGGAAATGATACTGGCAATGAATCAACAGGAAGCGGAAGGTGCCACGATACGTAAATTCTATGGCCTGAAACTTGAAATAGCCAAGATATCCTTCTTCTCCCTGTCCTGGACGGTCGTACATGATCTTTCGAAGGAGAGTCCGTTGTGGGGCCTCACAAAAGCCGACCTGGAAGACGCCAATGCCGAAGTGCTGGTGCTGGTTAAAGGAACTGACGAGGCGAATCAACAGATCGTACATGCCCGGCGTTCCTATGTGGCGGAGGAAATGGTCTGGAATGCCCGTTTTTCACCAATAATCAGCCGCAAATCCAATGGGGTGCCGCATGTACTGATGCGTCAGATCGGTGCGTTTCGGTTGTTGGAACAGGTTTAGCCCCCGGTTACCTTAAGCAGATCCTCGGGCGTGTCAATGCCAATGGTTTCCAGTTCTGTGATGCCTACAGCGATCCGGAAACCGTTTTCCAGCCACCGTAGCTGTTCCAGGGATTCGGCCATCTCCAAGGGCGAGGGCGACAAGCCGGCCAGTTGGAGCAAGGTGTCGCGCC
The DNA here is from genome assembly GCA_006226345.1 of Bacteroidota bacterium. Lineage (GTDB taxonomy): Bacteria > Bacteroidota > Bacteroidia > Chitinophagales > Saprospiraceae > M3007. Next base: position 56,684 of record SBHD01000176.1, read on the forward strand.
GGTAGGCATACATACCTATGTGCTTGTAAAAATCGTGCGACTTCAGCCATTCTCCCGGTTTTTTATTCCGCACAAACGGGATCGCTTGCCGGCTGAAATAAAGGGCTCCGGACTTGCCAAACACCATTTTTACTATATTCGGATCATTCAGAATGGCCGGGTCATTGATCTTCTTGGCCAACGTGGCAACAGAGCAATCAGACTGTTGTGACAGGGTTTCGGTCAGCAAATTGATCTGCTCGGCTTGGATAAATGGCTCGTCTCCCTGGATGTTGACCACAATAGTGGCATCGGGGAAGTCCTGCGCCACTTCAGCACAACGGTCAGTGCCACTTGGATGTGCAGCGCTGGTCATCCGGACATTCCCTCCGAAAGAACGGACATGGTCGTAAATGCGCGCATCATCCGTGGCTACCACTACATGATCGATGCGGGAAGCACGCTGGACCTGTTCATACACGCATTGTACCATGGTTTTTCCTTTGATCTCCACAAGCGGTTTGCCGGGAAAGCGCGTGGAGGCGAACCGAGCCGGAATAATGCCTAGAACCATACAGTCTATGTGATTTTAGTGGTTTTCGTAGCGGAATCGTATTTTTGCAAGAACATCTTTGAGAAATATCATGCGCACTTTATTGCCCCTATTGCTCCTTTGGGTTTATATAAGCCCGCACGATCTTTTTGCCCAGCCTGTGGCAAATATCCGCCTGCTTCAACCTTCAGACACGATACTGCTCACTGTTGAACAGGAGATCAAAACCATCCATCATTTGGTAAAACCCGGCCAAACACTGTACTCTGTTGCACGTTTTTACGGGCTAAGTCTGGAAGAACTATATGCGCTGCACCCCGAGTTTCAGATAAGCCCTGTGTTGCAAGCCGGCACTTTGATCAGCATACCTATTCCGAACCGGGCCATTTTGCGTTACAAAGTTAAAGATTTTAAGCGGTCGGAAGTCGCCCCGATCTATTATGTCGTTCAGCATGGGGATAACTTGTTCCAGATCAGTAAGCGCTATTTTAACATGCCGGTGGACTCGATCATGAAGCGCAATCAGTTGAAGACCGCGCAGATACAACCAGGCCAGTTATTACACATGGGTTGGATGGGGCTGGACGGGATCCCGGCAGACTGGCGGAACGGAATGCCACAACCTGGCACGGTCGGATCATACCGTAACCGGTATGCGACCGAAAAGAAAGGCCGCAAAGAAGTCGTATCGCAGGGTGTTTGCTTTTGGCAGCGCGATAGTAACGAGAAGGGTGATTTGTATGCCCTGCACCGGGAAGCGGCAATCGGTACGGTCATGGCCGTTACGAATCCAATGAGCCGTAAAACAGTATATGCCAAAGTGATCGGCAGGATCCCGGCAGGTCATGAACCGAATATCGAAGTCGTATTGTCTGCTGCTGCTGCCCGGCAGATCGGGGCCCGCGACCCGCGTTTTTTTGTAAAAGTGCGCTTTTTTCGCGATTAGTAGCGCCTCTGGTTTTGATGCCCGGACGGCAGCATCCGGCGCTATTACAGTAAAAATTTATTAAACAGGCGCCCGGGGCTGGTGCATGCCGGGAGAGGATAGTATTTTTGCGCCCCCGCGGTTCCATTGCGGTGGCCAAACATATACAGCATAATGAAGCACATCCTCTTTTTTTTCAGCGCAACTCTTCTCCTGTTTTCAGCCTGTGGCGACGATCCGGCCAATGCCGGCGGCCAGCAAAATAATGGCAACTCGACCAATGCCAGTCCGATGCTGTTGTCCGGACACTGGGTGGCAATAGATTTTTGCAGCCGTGCCAACCAGTATGGTTCGGTGCTGGATGCTATGAATCAGGCGCATTTACCTTATGCCTATTCCATTTCTTTTGATCCCGCCAATCCGGATAGTGTGGTGTGCCATAACGGGATTGAATCCTGGACCTGCCTGGTAAAATACAATGTTGACACGCTGGAGATTGTAAATGCACGGGACGACAAATCTGTTTTCCTGCTGTACAATTCCCAGGGCGAAAAAGACATCACCATGTTTGATCCGACGCAAGGGCGGGTTCGTATGGACCGGTTCATTAAGTCGGGTGCCAATACCCGTGACGGATATTCAGCCTTTACTACTGCCCTGAATCACAACCTTTTCGGTGGGATATTCCGCCAGATAGGTAAGGGGGCAACTGCCGATACGATCCAGTTCACGCCAGGCGGCTTTATTATGAAATGGGCTCCGTTCGACCGGTATAATGTCTGTACCTCCGGAAGTTGCTTTGTATGTGGTAACGATATTGATGTACTTACTGTTTCCAAGTACCGGAAAGAGGGCTCGGAACAGATCTATGGGTTCAGGTTCAATGGAACCAATGACACTCTTTCGTTTTTCAACCTGGTACCTCCTCCTGCTTCCAGTCCGGAGGGCGCTGCGTACTCGATCGGCCGGGTGGCTTATCAGTTTGTGCGCATGTCGGGACAATAACTCATGATATTATGGCAAGTGCGCTAAAGAATCTTTCTGCATATGATGAAAGCACCATTCCGGATGCCGGTGACATGACTTTTGGTATCGTTGTTTCGGAATGGAATGCTGAAGTTACCCATGCTTTATACCAGGGGTGCTACGATACATTGGTAAAACACGGTGCCAGGCCGGACAAAATCTTTACGGTACAGGTACCCGGGGCTTTTGAACTACCTGCCGGTGCCCGTATCCTGAACGGACAACAGAAACTGGATGTCTGCATTTGCCTGGGCTGTGTGATAAAAGGAGCGACCAACCATAATGAATATATTAACCAGGCAGTCGCGCAGGGGCTTACCAACCTGAGCATTGCATCGGGAAAGCCCTTTATTTTCGGAGTATTGACTCCGAACACAGAGGAGCAGGCCATGGAGCGTGCTGGGGGGAAACATGGAAATAAGGGGGTGGAAGCTGCTGTGACGGCTATCCGGATGGCGGCCCTGAAGCGTTCAACTCCGGAGGGAACCCGGAAAATTGGATTCTGACAGATTCCGGGTTACCGTTAGGTCATTTGGCCCTATCGAATGAAATTACACGTATGAAACTTACACCTGTACATACCGGCTTTTTAAAACTGGACGGTGGCGCCATGTTCGGGGTGGTTCCCAAGCGTATGTGGGAACGCCTGAACCCGCCAGATGCTAACAATATGTGCACCTGGGCGCTGCGTACACTGTTGGTGGAAACAGGCGACCGCAAGATCCTGATCGATACCGGAATTGGAAACAAACAGGATGACCGCTTCAGGAGTCATTTTGAACCACATGGCGAACAGAGTCTCTTTGGCTCGCTTGCCGATGCCGGTGTTTCCCGGGAAGCGATCACCGATGTGTTTTTAACCCATTTACATTTCGATCATTGTGGCGGAGCGTTGTGGCTTGACGAGAAAACCGGAATCGTAGAGCCAGCTTTTCCGAATGCCACTTACTGGTCCAATGAGCCCCACTTTCGCTGGGCATCAGCCCCCAATGCACGGGAAAAGGCCTCTTTTCTGGCGGAGAACTTCCAGCCGCTACTGGAAATGGGCAAGATGAAGTTCGTGGACGTTCGTCAGGATATTGAATTCGCTCCAGGATTCCGGGTGCGCTTTTTCTATGGTCATACAGAAGCTATGATGGTACCGGTACTCGACACCGGTAGTCATACCGTTTGGTACTGTGCAGATGTGCTCCCCTCCCAATGGCATATCGGTATGCCGTATGTGATGGCTTACGATGTTCGGCCCTTGGTGACACTGGATGAAAAAGCGGCGATCCTGCAGCAGGTACTGGAAGAAAAGCACTTGCTATTTTTCGAGCATGACCCTGTAATTGAGGCCGGAATGCTGACTACCGATTCCAAAGGTCGCATTGTACTGGGGGAAAGCGGGAATCTGGCAGACTTACAGAAATAAGGCTATTCAGTTCCAGTACGTGCCAGAAAAAGCACCTGTTCCAGCGTATCCCGCATCATTTTTATCTTGAGCGTGTCGGCGGACAGGTACAACACCTTGACCGTGTGCTCCTGGGGCGGGGTAGTGGTGGTATCGGTCAGAAACAAATAGGAGGCGGAGGTCCGATAAGTGCCAGACTCCCGATAAAACCCCTGGCTGTAAAAACAGTACCCGCCGTCGGGCATAAATTGCAGTGATACTGAATCGAGCACCGTATTTACCTGATGCCCGTTTTCGTAAAAGGCGACTGCTTGCCAGTTGCCCGGCAGTTGCTCTTTGTCCAGGAAGCAACCCTGTATCCACCCGGCAATCAAAGCGAACAGGAAGCACGTAGTTAAATATTGCTTTTTCATATTGGCGGGCAAAAATCGGAAAGCACCGGATACCTGCCAAATCAGGGCCGATAAATAAAAAAGGAACAAACGTAAATCAGCAATAAGTCCTAATCCCGGGCATAGGTGCTTTGGCATAATTTTCGGGAATGCTAAGCGTTTTACCCTTGCTCCATACACATAAAACAGACCGAAAAACAACTTTTGTTACCATGCCAAAAATGCCTGTACTGCTTGCCGGTTTTCTATTTTTTTTGTCCTCCTGTGTTTCTTCCAAAATACACCGCGCCGAAGTTTCAGCGCGGGAGCAGTGTGAGGCCCGGGAAAAGGTGCTCGTCCAGGAAGGAGTAACCCGGAAAGAGGAAGCTGCTGCTCTGATTAAACAGGTGGCAGATCTCAACCGCACGCTTGGAACCCAGGATGCCGAGATCCGGACGCTCAAGCAGGAATTGACCGTTCGGACCCAGCAAATGGGCGAATCTTCGGTCAAGTTAATCAATGAAAAAACAGAACTGGAGAAGGACCTTGCCGGACTGCAGGCCACACTGGTGCAGAAAGAAGCCTTGCTGGAACGTATTGCTGCCACCCAGAAAAGCCGCAATGATATTGTTTCCGAACTCAGACTTGTGTTGAACAAATCATATGGCTCACGAAAGGATGTGGAGGTCGAAATTAAAGATGAAACCGTACTGATTACCCTGCCGGATAAGGTCTTGTATGATAAAAACGGGCAGGCGATCAGTGCCACAGGGCGCGATCTGCTCGAGCCACTTGCAAACCTGCTGAGCAGCAGGCCGGAACTAGATGTGGAAGTCCGGGCCTATACGGATAATACCCTGCCCAAGGTTGCTAAAAACCTGGATGATACCTGGGAGTGGAGCCTGGTACGTGCCACTAATTTGGTGCGCTTACTGATCCGGGAGTTTAATATAAATGCCAATCAGTTAACTCCGGTAGGGAAAGGTGAATTTTACCCTGTTACATCCAATGCCACCGCGGAGGGCCGGGAGAAAAACCGCCGGACTGTCTTGGCGATCACACCTACCTTGCCACCCATGCCGGATGTCCGGAAATAACCGGATGCAATGTATTTGCCCAATCACCTGCATCCGGTTACAGAATAGCCACGATTACCCGGAACTGCTGTACTTTTGCGGCAAAATTTCAGATTTTGACCTTAAACGAACGTATCGAATTGCTTTCGGAACTCGGCGTGTACCTTTTGGCCGAACCGGATGAAGCCTTGCAGCAGGTAATCCAACGCTCCTATATGGAAAACCGGTGGTTTACTCCGGATAATACCAGGCAAGCTCTCCAGTCTATAGCCAGGGCGTTCCTGGATCCGGAGAAATTACGGGCCTGGACATCCCGGTATTCCTTGCCGGATAAACCCCATCCGGAGCGAACTATTGGCCTGGTTATGGCGGGCAATATTCCCCTGGTGGGATTTCACGATTGGTTGTGTGTGTTCATCGCCGGCGAACGCGCCCGCGTCAAATTGTCCGAAAAGGATAAGCATCTGCTCCCATTCCTGGTAAAATTTATCGGTGACCGGGCTTTTGAAGCCTGGGAGTACACCGAGTTTTTAGATAACGATGACAAGTTGAGTGGGTTTGATGCGGTGGTGGCAACCGGGAGTAACAATACCGCCCGCTATTTCGAACAGTATTTCAGCCGGTATCCGCACATCATCCGGCGGAACCGGAACAGTGTGGCAGCGCTGTCAGGCTCGGAGTCCATCGCCGATCTTTATGCCTTAGGCAGCGATATATTCGCCTATTTTGGATTGGGCTGCCGTAACGTGAGCAAACTTTATGTACCCGAAGGGTATGATTTTGAGCCTCTGTTGGAAGCTTTACACGAATTCCGGGACCTGGCTAATCATGATAAGTACAAAAACAACTTCGATTACAACCTCACGTTGTTCATCCTGAACAATACGCCATATCTGAACAACGGGTGCCTTATCTTGCGGGAAGACGCCTCCTTGCAGGCCCGGATCGCATCCGCACATTATGAGTTCTATTCAGATGCAACCTCCCTGTACCGGGAATTAGACCAGCGTCGCCCGGAGATTCAATGTGTGGTGAGTAACACCGACCTTCCGGGCTGGACTATTGTGCCGTTTGGAGCAACACAGGAGCCTTCGTTGTCGGATTATCCGGACGGAGCAGACGTGTTGGAATTTTTAACCAAACTTAATGTCGGCTGAGTTATGCGTATTGATATTATATCCGTGCTCCCGGAGTTGCTGGAAAGTCCGTTTAGCCATTCCATCCTGAAGCGGGCGCAGCAAAAAGGTTTGTTGGAGGTGCATCTGCATGCATTACGCAATTTTGCCTCCGGAAAGCATAAACAGGTAGACGACTATCCATTTGGCGGAGGGGCGGGCATGGTTATGAAAGTGGAGCCTATTGCTGCCTGCTTTGAACACCTGCAGGAAGAGCGGGACTATGACGAGGTCATTTATACGTCCCCGGATGGCCAGTTGCTGGATCAGGCACTGTGCAATGAGCTTTCCATGAAGCAAAATATTCTGATCCTTTGCGGGCATTACAAGGGGGTGGATGAGCGGATCCGGGAGAAATATATTACGCGGGAGGTTAGTATCGGGGATTATGTGTTGTCGGGCGGCGAATTGGCGGCAGCAGTGATCGTGGATGCCGTAGGGCGGCTCATCCCTGGTGTTTTGAACGATGAGACCTCGGCACTATTTGACTCCTTCCAGGACAGCCTTTTGGCGCCTCCTGTATATACAAGGCCGGCAGAATGGCGCGGCATGCAGGTGCCGGATGTTTTACTTTCCGGGCACGAAAAAAAGATTGAAGAGTGGCGGCATGACCAAAGTGTGCAGCGCACCAAGGATCGCCGTCCGGATCTTTACAACAAGTGGGTGGGGGAAGAAGGGGAGTAGCATTTCAAACAATTTTGGTTTTAAACCTGCATTTGTCAAAAATAAAAACACAAAATGTTTTTAAATAGCCCGTTTTGTTGTATTATTGCAGGCAGAACTGGTTTACCTTTTACGAACGAATGCAATGAACCGTTGTCCGAATTGCGCCGCCGAATTGATCCCGGGCGCCAAATTTTGCCATCGCTGCGGTGACCGGGTAGTGGAAAAGACCAAGCAGTGTCCTGCCTGCCATGAAGCCAATCCACTGGCTTCCGTTTTTTGTCATCATTGCGGACACCATTTTGACCATCGCCGGCAGACCCCGCCGGCCTTCGAGCCCCGGTACCACCTCGATTTCGATCCGGATCTGCTGACTGAGCAGATCAAATCCTTGTTTTTCAGGAGCCTGCGGGGCAGGGTAGAGGAAGAATATGATCCGGATCTGTACAGTGCATATGTAGAGCGTTTCTACCAGTCCAAGTTTCGGGAAGTCTATGCGGTGCGGTCTGGCCAGATCGCACAGGATGTGCTTTCACGGTGGGAACGCTTTGGCACGGAAGGGCTTCCGGATATCGACCGGTATATTGAGCGAAGCTTTGACGGCCTGCTGGACTATTTCACTATACAGTTTTGCCCCGACCTTAGCCAGGTGCTGCTGCCCAGCGCCATTTTGAAATATGAACATGCCACTCCCGCCAAGACGGATCTCTGGCAGATGATCCAGGATTATCTGGACTTTGAACACGAAGATGAAACACTGTATTTCAACTTCATTTCCATGCCGGGTGAATTGATCAGCAATGCCTGCAAAAACTACCTGACGGCACAAGGGAAAGAAAAGGTCTATTTTATCTGTGACCTGTCCATTAAGGGAACCTGTAAAGAAGGGTTCGCCATGACGGACAAAGGTCTTTACTGGCGGGCGCCTTTCAGTAAAGGACGCTGCGTATTATACGCGGACCTTCGGACGTTGGAGAAAGGAAAAGACTGGCTAACCATAAATGGCCATTTCTTTACCACCAATCCTTCGCTTAACCTGAAACTATACAAGCTGTTAAAAAAACTGCGCAGTTGGGAAACGCATGCAATCCCGACATGAGTCAATACAAGTACCTTTTCTGAAAAAAAACCAAGATAAAATGCTTGCCCGTATGCAATTGATAACCGTATCTTTGCGGCGCTTAAGTGCAAACGGAGGATGTAGCTCAGTTGGTTAGAGCGCTAGTTTGTGGCACTAGAGGTCGGGGGTTCGACCCCCCTCATTCTCCCATCAAAAACGGGCGCGGTGTTTGACACCTGCGCCCGTTTCTTGTTTTAGCCTGAAAACAGCTTTATTGGAGCGGGTTGTCTCCTAGTTTTTAGGGTTGACCATCCCTTTCAACAATACTTTGGTTTCATTTGGATGTGTATTGGCAGTAATAGTGATCCACTTATTCTGCTCATGCATTTTGGCCGTAGTGTTGAATTTGGCATTGATCTCTCCAACACCACCGGGCGGAATCGGCTCATCGGACCATTCGGGAACCGTACAACCACAGGAAGAGCGGGCGTTCAGGATCGTAAGAGGCACTTTCCCGGTGTTTTTGAACTTAAACGTGTGTTCGACAACGTCTCCCTCGTCCACTGTGCCAAAGTCAAATTCCGGTTCGAAATAACTGATCCGGGCCAGTTGGTTGGTATCGAGTGGTAATTCAGCTGATACCGGATTGCGGACCATTTTACTGACCTCGCCCTCTCCGGAACGGATCTCCCGAACGGCGTCACCACTATCATTTTGACAGGCAAAAAGCCCCAAAAGCAACAATACAGTTAAAAATAGCGTATTTTTCATCCTTAATTGATTGGTTATTGAATGCAGGGGGCAAAGTTGGGGTTTCCTGTCCAGAACTGCAGAAAAATTAACACCTGTGCAACAAACATGTTTTCTGATCGGGCCAATGGCCAGTGGTAAGTCGTATTGGGGAAACAGGCTGTCCAAACGGACCGGACTGCCTTTTGTCGATTTGGATAACGTTATCGAAACCGTGGATGCAAGGCCGGTCCCGTTGATATTTGAGGACAGCGGCGAAACCTATTTCCGTGAATTAGAACGAAAAACCCTTCAAAACCTGGATATGCGCATTCCCCATATTGTTGCCACGGGCGGCGGAACACCTTGTTTCTTTGACAATATGGCGTGGATGAACAAAACCGGCACGACTATTTACCTGGAAACACCGGTGGACGTGTTATTAGCCCGGTTAAGGCTGGATGTCCAGATCCGGCCCCTTTTGCAGGGTGTATCGGAGCATGATCTCGAAACCTTCCTGGTGCAACATATCGAACAACGCGAACCCTGGTATTCGCAGGCACAGGTCATTTTGCCCTATACGCCAGATGAGGAGTCCTTCCTGGATACATTGGTAAACTGTACGCTGCCTAACGTTTGAAATAAGTCTATTCGGGAATGCGCAACAGACCATCCTCTGCCTCCAAGACCCTGCCTTCATCCAGTAAGTACCCCAGTACACGGGCGACCTGATCCTGTCGTCGTGCAGCGAACGCCTTCATTACCTCTTCTGCAGGCAGGGCTTCCATCTTGAGGAGGTTCAGTATCTTCCGTTCGAGCGTTGCAAAAAGGTCTGCGGGCACATCTGACTCATTTCTTCCGGTACAGACATCACAGATGCCACAATTTTCGGTCTTGTTTTCGCCAAAATAAGCCAGCAGTTGCACGCTCCGGCACCGTCGGGTTTCTGCATACTGTATGGCCTGTTCGACCCGTTCGGCTGCCCGTTCTTTCCGAAAGTTGAACTGCTCCAGGTCCAGCGTCAGGTTTTCTGGCGCTACCCGTTCTTTGGTAAAAGTTATGAAAGGTTTGTCCCGGGCCGGATGGTATTCCAGGATGCTTTCCCGGCTGGCGGATTCCAGCGTCTGCTCTACCTGCCCGGCCGTAAACCCGGCATAATTGGCAAGCGTACCAATGCTGATCTCCGTCAGGCCTTTGTGCAGCCCCGGATAGGCCCGTAACAATACTTTGGTGAGGATATCGGCTTGTTTATTGCGGATCTGATAGTCGTACAGTGCTTCCCTGGAGGCAGTGATCTGAATTCGCGGCATCGTGCCGGCAGTATCTGAAAGCGTAATCCAGCCTTCTTGTTGCAGGAGCCGAAGGGCGGCATGTGCCTGCCCCTGATTTAATTGATAGGTTTGGCAGAAATGCGGAAAGTCAAACACAAAACTCTCCCCCAAGCCGCCGCCCACCGCCAGCTGCGCCAGGCTGCCCAATGCCTGATATGTACGCCGTACAAATTTGATATCCGGATAGGCAGTTGTCAGTTGATGCCGCAACTGGTCGGCATCCAACGGGGTGTACAGCAAAACAGCGTATGATTTTTTGCCGTCTCTTCCGGCACGACCCGCTTCCTGGAAATAAGCCTCCAGACTATCCGGCAAACTCAGGTGGACCACGAGCCGCACGTCGGGCTTGTCTATTCCCATACCGAAGGCATTGGTGCAGGCCATGACCCGGGTTTGTCCGGTCATCCAGTTTTCCTGTTTTTTGGTACGTTCTTCCATTGTCAGCCCGGCATGATAAAAATCGGCGCTGATCTTCCGTTGCCGGAGGAAACGGGCGATCTCCCTGGTTTCGCCGCGGCTGCGCAGGTAGATCAAACCGCTTCCCGGAACATTATTCAGTATGTCGAGCAGTTTTTCCCGCTTCTTTTGTTCATAGAGTACCGAGTACGACAGATTGGGACGTTCAAAACTTTGCTGCAAGACATGGTGTTCCCGGAATCCAAGCTTATCCTGAATATCCTTTACCACAGGTCTAGTAGCAGTAGCCGTCAGTGCCAGTACCGGCACGCCGGGGAGGTGGGTGCGAAAGTCAGCGATTTGGAGATATGGCGGACGGAAATCATATCCCCACTGGCTGACACAATGCGCCTCATCGACAGCCAAAAGGTTGACCTGCATCCGGCGGATGCGTTCCCGTGCCAGATCGGTCTGCAAGCGCTCCGGACTGAGGTACAATAGTTTGTATGCGCCATTGCAGGCGTTTTCAAAAATGATGTCAAGTTCCCGCCGGCTCATACCCGCGTACACCGCAGCGGCCGGGATGCCACGCGCTTTTAACTGGCTCACCTGATCTTTCATCAAGGCGATCAGGGGCGATATGACCAGGCATATGCCTTCCTGGCAAAGTGCAGGAATCTGATAACAGATGGATTTTCCGCCACCGGTGGGCAACAGGGCAAGGGTGTCCTGCCGGTCCAAAGCCGCGCGGATGATCGCTTCCTGTTGAGGGCGGAAAGATGAATAGCCCCAGTATTGTTTTAATATGTGGAGCGGGTCACTCAAGGTTTTAAAGTTGTACGGACAAAATTACGTCTAATTAAAGGTACGGTAGCTATCCACAAAATGCATTATGCCATTAAGTCCTTATCTTGCCAGAGCATCTGAACAATCGTACTATTCCGTATTTTCTGTCTGGAAACCGGCCTTAAGACCAAACTGAATGAAGCATGAAAAAGCTCGGCCTGTTTGACAATTTGTTTCTGCACGTCGATAGGCGGCATGTAACCGCCTTCAATGCCCAGCTCCGGATTGATAACCTGAAAAGAGTCTACCTGCTTTCGCTGATCGGCATTCTTTTCTTCGTTCTCCTGATGGGGCTCGATCTGATCCGCTTTTTGAACGGCGTGTTTGAAACCAACCCGCTGGCCTTTCCGCTTTTCATCAACCATCTTGCACTGGCCCCCTTCGTTATTCCATTGCTGCTTATTTCCAGGAAACGGGAGGAGATACTCTCGGGTCGCTTTAAATATGAGCGGCTGGTGATCTATTCGGCTGTAGTATATAGCGGATTGTGCCTGCTCACTATGGCCATACTTAGCCTGTTGGACCGCAATTCCATCCTGCTATACGGGATATTTGCCATTGTCACCAATTTTATCGTGATCTTTCCCCACAAGCAAAGGATTGCTTTTAACCTGACCAGTTTCCTGATTATTGTGGCCGCGATCGTCCTGATCGATGTGTTTACCGACCGTAGCCTGGTGATCATGTATATCAATATTCTGGAGTGTATAGGTGCTACAATCCCGGCTTTTTCCATTTCCACTCACTTGTACAATGACCGGGTTAATCGATATACCTACGAATTATTGCTGGAGGGGAAAAACAGGGAAATCGAACAGAAAAACGAAGAATTAAATGTTTTAGCACGGCAGTTACAGGTACTGAATGCCCGCCGCAGCCAATTATACACCAATATTACACACGAATTCCGGACACCTCTGACGGTAATATTGGGCATGGTTGATCATATGCGTTCCACTGACGGGAACACCCGCAGTGCCCTTCAGGAAGGATTATCCATCGTCGAACGCAACAGTAAAAACCTGCTTCGGCTGATCAACCAGATCCTCGATCTAAGCAAACTGGAATCCGGCTCACTTGAAGTAAATTATATCCGGGCGGATATCATCGCGTTCCTTCGCTATTTGAATGAACCATTCCAGACATTGAGTGCATCCAGGGGGCTCCAACTTCGCTTCCTGACGGAACTGGAGTCCCTGGAAATGGATTTTGACCCGGATAAAATACAACAGATCTATTACAACCTGCTTTCCAATGCGATTAAGTTCACACCGGAATCGGGACAGATCACTGTTACGGTCCGAACAGAACGGGCCGATGAACAGGATACACTGCTCCTGCTGGTTAAAGATTCCGGGATCGGGATCGATCCAGAAAAGGTGGCATTTATTTTCGACCGCTTTTACCAAGCCGGAGATGCCGGCGCCGGAACAAAAACAGGTTCCGGGATTGGCCTTGCCCTGACCAAGGAACTTGTCGAGTTGACAGGTGGTATAGTATCAGTAGATAGCGCGCTACAAAAGGGAACCACATTCACAGTGCAATTGCCGGTATATCGAACTGCTGCCTATTCTGCATCGGAGGAGGTTCGGGCTGCAGTAGAGCCTATAAATCTGCCGGCAGATCCACCCGGCCTAAAAGATTCAGAAGTTGATGAAACAAATTTTGTCCGGGAATCAGGCCGCCCGCAGTTGTTGGTCATTGAGGACAATCCGGATGTGATGCATTACCTGAAATCCTGCTTACGGGATGACTACCAGTTGCATACTGCCTATAACGGCCGGCAAGGCATCAGTAAAGCCCTGGAACTAATTCCTGACATGATCATCAGTGATGTACTAATGCCGGAAAAAGACGGCTTTGAGGTTTGTGCGGCATTAAAGGAAGATGAACGGACCAATCATATACCCATCATACTGCTGACCGCAAAGTCCGGTATTTCTGATAAGATTGCCGGTCTGGAACACGGTGCAGATATTTATATGTCCAAGCCGTTCCAAAAGAAAGAATTGTTGCTCCAGTTGAAGAACCTGCTGGACCTCCGGAACCAGCTGCACCTGAAATTTGCCAAGGGGAGTCAGTATTGGGAGCATACCTTATCCGGAGACCCGGAAGCCAGGGATGCCTTTCTTGGCAGACTCAATGAAACGGTGGAAGCGAACCTGCAAGACGACAGCTTTGGCACCCCACAACTGTGTAAGGCCTTGGGCATGAGCCGTTCGCAGATCCATCGAAAGATCAAAGCCGTAACCAACTTGTCGACCTCAAATTATATCCGGACCATGCGTCTGTACAAGGCAAAAGAACTGCTCCACCGGACCGATCTGAACATATCAGAGGTTGCATATGCGGTCGGATTTAAAGATCCCAACTACTTCACCCATGTTTTTGTCGATGAATTTGGGGCTACGCCAAGTGCAACACGCAAGTAGTTGATCGACAAGAGGATATGTCCTGCGCATCCTGGCGCATGCAACATTAGCACCGACTTTTATCTCGTGGTGCAACATACCGACGATTGTTTGAAACAATAGTGCTGGAAGGGAAGGCAACTGTACCCCCATGTTTGCATCAACGGCTAATACCCCGTTGCGCGCACTGAAACCAAATAACTGCAATTTTCAAACTGTATTGAAAAAACAATCGTCATGAAATTCAAATCGCTCGTTGTCTGTTTGCTCCTGAACCTAACCTCCTTTGCCTTTATTAATGCTACGCCAAACACCGAACGGCAATCCATAGCAGTGCTCCGGATTGATGCGCAGGGCTTCCCGTTTGATGCCGCCCAAATGGTCAAACTCACACAGGTGGAACTGATGAAGCTGGATGTTTTCAATGTGGTGGACCGGCATGATGTTGAATATGTATTAAGTACTAATAATATTGATCCGAATAATTGCTACAGCACCGCCTGTCTGATCGACTTAGGCAAAAAGTTAAAAGCGGATCTGGTGCTTACTGGAAGTGTTGACATCATTAGTGACAAGATCGTGGTCAATTTCCGGCTGATCGATATCGCTTTGGAACAAGTCATCAAAACATCGGTGCAGGAGTATCTGAACCTCCAGGAACAGGTCCGGCCAATGGTTGGACTGACGCTGGGAAAAATGTTTAACCGGCCGGTCGATCAGGATCTGCAGCGTAAACTTACTGTCCAGGATGACTATAGCAGCACTGTGAATGTCCCTGGCGCTGACCAGCTGAACCTGAGCGGTCCCCGGCTTGGACTGACCATCTTCACTGGAGATCTGGCAAACCTGTACAGGATGCCGAAGGAAGAAGGCGGATTCGGCGTGTCTTCTGTCATGTTTCAGTTTGGCTACCAGTTTGAGGTCCAGTACCTCAATACCGGTGATATCCAGGCTTTGTTTGAATTTATCCCTATTGTGACCGGCCTGGACCAGGGGCTGTTCATTCCATCGGTATCCATGTTACACGGCCTGCGTAGCAACAAGACCGGTTTTGAACTGGCCTTTGGCCCGATTTTCAGTATCGTAAATACCCGGAATGGTATTCCCGCTCCCAAAGGAGATCCAACATTTAAGGCCGGATTCGTATTTGGATTTGGGAAGTCTTTTAAATCCGGCAGGATGAACTTCCCGGTCAATGCCTTCTTTATTCCGGGCAAATCCGGGCACCGCTACGGGCTTTCAGTAGGTTTTAATATGGTTTCCACTGAATAACCGTTGGCAGGCTGGTTCCGTGCAGAAAGCCACCCCAGTTTTCTGTACAGAACCAGCCTGAATACCTGCTATCTTTACTGAGATTATTCCCGATCCAGCTAACTGTTAAAACATCACGACATGAATACCGGCGGATTTATTTACCAGGCAGGCAGGGTACTGCTGACACTGGCACTGGTCACCTGTTTCTTGCCTGCACATCCACAGTCACAAAACTATATCGATCTGGTGCGTATGGAGTACCTGATCAGTCCGGTAAACGACTTCCAAAACGGCAGTGGCACTACTAACCTGGAGTCATGGGTGCTGGATATCACGGCGCCTGTCCCTCTCGGAGAAAAAACAGTCTTGTTGACCGGCCTGCTTTTTGAGCAGAAAAATCTCCGGCTATTCCCGGAAGAGCCGGAGATCGCCGTACGCACAGTTAATGTAAAGTTGGGATTGAACAGAACGTTTTCCCCGGACTGGTCGGCCTCCTTGCTGTTGCTGCCAAAGGCTTCATCCGACCTGAAAGCGATCAAAGGCGATGATATTCAATGCGGAGCAGCGGCTTTGGCAACATATTCCAAATCGCCGTCCTTGCGCTTCAAATTCGGGGCATTTTATAACGCGGACCTTTTCGGACCGCTTTTTTCCCCCCTTTTCGGGCTTTATCTCCAACAGCGCAAATGGGAGTTGAATATATTGCTCCCCCGTTTGGTAGATGTGAACTACGGGCTTTCACAAAAAATCAAAGTTGGGTTGCGGTTTGACGGAGCGATCAGAAGTTACAACCTGAACGGAACTGTCAGAGGTGTATCCCAATACCTGTATGAATCAAACAACGACCTCGGCACCTATGTCAATGGAACATTTGGCCGTATCAATATCAGGGCCATGGTTGGACATTCCGTTGGAAGGTTGTACCGTACCTACGAAAACGGCGACCGGATGGATCTGGCGATATCGGTGATCAAAATTGGCGATGACCGCAAACAGCTCAATACTGATTTCCAGGATGGCGTCTTTTTTAAACTGTCGATGCTATACCGATTGGACCTGCCTTGATCCGGATTGGCCGAAATTGTCCTATTTTGCCGGCCCCAGACGATGCGCAACCGGAAACCGTGAAAACCTAAACCAACTTTTATGCTGGAAGCCTTATTACAGATCGACGAAGTGCGGCTGAACTTCAGCGATAACAACAAGTTTCTGCTAAACCTCACTATTGCCTTTATTATGTTCGGTGTGGCCCTGGAAATGCGACCTTCCGACTTCAAACGGCTGGTCCGGCAGCCCCAGCCGGTAGTGGTTGGTATTTTGAGCCAGTTTCTGTTGATGCCGTTGCTGACCTTTCTGTTGGCCATTTCGCTCAAGGACTATATTACGCCGACCGTAGGACTGGGGATGATCCTAGTTGCGGCATGTCCGGGCGGCAATATTTCTAATTTTATCAGCGCGCTGGCACGTGGCAATATTGCTTTGTCGGTGAGCCTGACCGCTTTTTCGAGTATTGCCGGACTGGTGATGACACCATTCAACTTCGCTTTCTGGGGCAATCTGTTCATGCAGGTCTATAGCCGGAAAGCGCCTCCCGGGCTGGTCCGGCCCCTGGAGATCGATCCGTTTGATGTGCTGACAACGATCTTTATCATTTTGGGGATACCACTTGTACTGGGGCTGTTATGCACCTTTAAACTACCCAAACTTTCCCGCCTGCTCCTCGTTCCGATCAAACGGTTTTCCATCCTGGCCTTTGCTGCCATGGTCGTGATCATTTTTGTCAAGAACTACGATTTTTTCCTGCTGTATATCAAGTACATTTTCCTGATCGTATTGGTCCACAACATTTTGGCGCTGTCCGGCGGCTACTACCTGGCTAAACTTGCCAAACTGCCACATCAGGAACGCAAGACAATTTCCATCGAGACCGGAATCCAGAATTCCGGACTCGCGCTGGCCTTGTTGTTCAATCCAAGGATATTCCCGGAAGACCTGGCTGTGGGCGGCATGGCCTTTATTGCCGCCTGGTGGGGCGTGTGGCATATTATTGCGGGAATGAGTATTGCGGGGGTTTGGTCGGGGTTTTCGCTGCAATTGAAGAACTCCTCCCAGTGAGGCTTCTTTTCCAAAGGAAAGGCAGTCTATTTATCAGAGTAATTTGGAAAATATTTATTGACCAGTTCAGCAAAGCGTCTCTTTCCCCTTAACCTGTCCCAATCCAGATCTTTATAAAGTAGTTCCGGGCGATCAAACCCTTTTTGAATTGCCATTTCCAAAGATTCCAATGCCTTGTTTGATTTTCCCCATAAAGCATATGTTGTGGCGATGCCGTAATAGACCTCGAGATCAAAACCAGGATTGGGAGTTTCTAACAATGATTCAAATAATTGGATCGCCTGTCTGTACTGCCCTAACGGGGCTTTCAAAAGCATACCCTTGTGGAAAAGTAACCGGGAAGTATCAGGAAGAACCTCCATCGCGATTGTATATAAATGCGAAATTTCAGGAGCCAGATTTGGGGCAAAGGCTACTATGGAGTTCCCTTCGATAATCAAAGTCTGGACGACAGGTAGACCAGCTGGGTTATTGGAAATCTCTAGTTGAAGCGCATATCTAAGCAAGCTATCTGCCAAACTCTGCCGGCCCATTTTTTTATAGGTCAGGCCCAATCCGGTATACCCTTCAGACGAAGATACCTGAGTGAAATAATCCACAGCACCCTGATATTGTTTTTCCATCAACTCGACCCAACCTAATCCCCAGGCAGCCCGTTGCTGCTGTGCCGGATCGAGGGAAAGTGTATTGGCACGTTCGAAGTAGAGACGGGCACTGTCCGTCTGTGTTGATTCCAGGTAGTAATTTGCCAGGTCGAGGTAATACTGGTTCCCTAAAGTTGGCAGATCGATGGCTTCCC
>SBHD01000161.1 GCA_006226345.1 Bacteroidota bacterium
ACCTGGATACCGTGGTCCTTTGACCGGCTTACCAAACAAAGCGGGTATGGGGCCGGCATTACCGCACCGGCCTGGTATCAGGAGCTCTGGAATGCCGGGGCGGGGCGGTTGCCGGGAGGTACAGGAAGCTCTCCCCATGCGGTTTGGTTTTCGCGGGCAGCCCAGCTCCTGCGGGAACACGATCTGATCCTGTCTTCCGCGCATGTCATCGAAGCGGTTCGGCTGGCGGAAGCACTGGCAGCGTTGCGCCAAACCCTGCTTCCGGGTATAGAAGAGCTGCGGGAAGCGGCTGTAACAGTGTTGTGTGGCGGTGCAGAAAAGCCGTTCGAATTGATTGGGCAGCACCTGATCACCGGAGATGTGTTGGGCCGGGTGCCGGCATCCGTGCCTGTGGTGCCATTGAAAGCGGATTTTGATGCACAGGTACGCAGCGCCCGGCTCAAACTGCATACCACCACACAGTCGCTGGCGCTCGACCTGCGGGAACCGGCACACCAGCACAAAAGCCGGCTCCTGCACCGGCTCCGGCTTTTGGAGATACCCTGGGGAGAGGTGGAGCAGTTGAGCGGGCGCCGGGAGGGGCTTTTTCACGAAAACTGGACGCTCCGGTGGTTGCCCGATTACGAGATCCAGTTGATCGAGGCTGGCCCCTGGGGAAATACCATTGAATCGGCCGCTGCCAGAAAAACCCACGATCAGGTAAAGCAGGCGGACCAATTGCCGACGCTTATCAACTTGCTAGACCAGGCATTGAAAGCCGATCTGCCGGCTATCCTGCCTTTATTGATCCAGAAGCTGGGAGGCGTAAGTGCAGTGGCACAGGATGCGCTTGCTCTTGCAGAAACCATCCTGCCACTGGTAGAAGTGGCGCGATATGGCAGTGCCCGTCAGATCGATCTGGGCGCTGTAGAGCACCTGTTGGAACAGATCGTTCCACGGGTATGTATTCAACTTCCAGGGGCCTGTATCGGGCTGAGCCCGGAAAATGCAACGTCGGTGCAGCCCCTGATCCTTTCAGTGCACCGGGCACTTGGCCTGTGGCAGCGTGCTGAAATGCTGGGAACATGGGGCAAGACACTGGGGCATATTGCCGATCAGGCAGCACCCCTGCTCGCGGGTCTTGGCTGCCGACTGCTTTTCGAACAACAGCTGCGAACACCAGAGGATACGGCCCGGGAAATGCAGTTCAGGCTTTCCCTCCGCCAGTCGCCCTTCGAGTCGGCACAATGGCTGGAGGGCTTTTTGTTTGGCAGCGGGTTGTTGTTGTTACACCAGCCGGCCTTGTGGCGCATCCTGGATGACTGGGTCGGCAATATCAGTGTGCCGGACTTCCCCGAGCTCCTGCCGCTGCTCCGGCGCACCTTCAGCCGGTTTGCCGCACCCGAACGCGAAAAGATGCTGGATCTGGCCCGAAACAAGGGTGGGCGCATGGATGCCGAAGTGCCTGCTGGCTGGGATGAGGCCCGTGCAGCAAAGGTTCGGCCGATCCTGCAGCGTATTTTAGGTGGGCAATAAAATGCCCGCCAGGCCACTAGGGCCAGGCGGGCCAGATCACTGATAAAACACGATTTTTTTAAGCTTATTTGGTGGCAACATACAGGCTGGCCTGCAAAGGGATCTCTAACTGCTGGTCACCAAATTGAGCGGCGATCCGGGCACTGAGTTCCCGCTGGATCGGCTCCAGCAACGAAGCGTCGCGCTCCAGGATTGCCGGATGGACTGGCGTGCCCCGCATTAGCCCTTTGGCAACAGAAAGCGAAGAGGTTGCCTTTCCCGAAAAGGCCAGCGGGATATGTTCTATTTGCTCAAAACCGCCAGCTTTCAGTTCAGCCCGGATCAGGCTTTCCTCGTAATACGCCCAGGGAACCCGGAAAAAGCCGGGGGTGTCAAAGGGGAAAAAGGACTCCAGTGTTTGGTGTGCAATGCGGGAGACTGGATTTTTTTCCATGGAGTCCCAGGTCAGCATGTAAAAAGTACCGCCAGGCTTCAGAACCCGGAGCGCTTCGGCATAAGCTCTGGGGCGGTCGCTGTAAAACATCGCCCCAAACTGGCTTGCTACACAATCGAAGGTATTGTCCGGATACGAAAGGTCGACCGCATCAGCGATATCCCAGGAGATAGCCGGGGTTTGGGAAAGCAGGGCACTGGCGTAGTCCAGCATCGACGGGTTGAGGTCGGTAGCAACCAAATGGCTGCCTTCTGGTAACTCGTTCGCCAGCTGACGTGTCAGTATTCCGGTACCGCAGGCTATTTCCAGTACTTTCTGCGGGCCCTGTTTGCGGATCCGGCTGGCCATATCGGCGGCATAAGGTTCAAAGAAAAGCGGACCCAGATGCGTGTGGTAGAACGCGGGGATGTCCCCGGAAAACGCAATGGATGGTTGTTTCGCGATCATTTGGTATTGCTTTAGTGGTTAAATGATGAACCTGCTGGGGGGCAGGTATTCACGTATGACCAGATAACCGCGAAAAAGGTCGCAACAGAGCAGGAAGAAAGAAATTTAAAAGGCAAAATGTAAAATGTAAAAGTAGAAAGGTTCTTGCCGGAGTATCGGACCTTGGCGGCGCTAAAGCCACAATTTCGCGGGCCTTCGCAGCCAACCTTTTTACTATTATATTTTACATTTTGACTTTTACCTTTTACAGTCCGTATTTGTCCAGCAGATATACCAGTGCGGTCATGCTGGCGGCACCCAGTTCAAGTTCCCGCTGATTGACGGCATCGAAAACATCGGCATTCGTATGGTGGTAGTCGAAATACCGCTGAGAGTCCGGCCGGTAGCCGCAAAGCAATCCTTTCTGGTCTTTCAACGGACCGATATCTGCGCCCGAACCGCCGCGTTTGAGGTACAGTCCGTAGGGCTCGAACAGGGATTCATATTCGGCCACTTTCCCAAATAGTTTTTCGATCACGGCCGCATCGGCGTCGAAAGAAAATCCTCTTGGGGTAAAGCCTCCGGCGTCGCTTTCAATAGCGCAGACGTGGAACTCTTCCTTGTTACGGGCCTCTTTAGCGTATTCCTGTCCGCCACGCAAACCGTTTTCTTCATTCATAAACAGTACGCATCGGATCGTGTGGCGGGGTTGGTAGTTCAATTCCCGTAAGGTCCGCAGCACATCCATACTCTGGGTACATCCGGCACCGTCGTCATGGGCACCATGGCCGACATCCCAGCTGTCTAGGTGTCCGCCAACGAGGATCACCTGGTCGGGGTGTTCCGAGCCCCGGATCTCCCCGATCACATTGTAGGACAAAACGTCCGG
>SBHD01000125.1 GCA_006226345.1 Bacteroidota bacterium
ATCCAACCATCCAAACCATCCAACCATCCAAACCATCCAAACCATCCAAACCATCCAACCATCCAACCATCCAAACCATCCAACCATCCAACCATGCGAATTTTATTAGTAGAAGATGAAGAATCCATCCGGGATGCCGTTCGGTTGAACCTGGAACTGGAAGGATACGAAGTGATCACCACCGGTAATGGAAGAAAGGCCCTGGAGTATATCCATGGACAACACTTTGACCTGTTGTTGCTGGATGTGATGCTGCCTGAGGTGGATGGCTTCAGTATTACCGAACAGGTGCGGTTGACCAACAATGAGGTCCCGATCCTGTTGCTGACGGCAAAAGACATGGCACAGGACCGGGTAACGGGTCTGAAAAAAGGAGCGGATGACTACCTGACCAAGCCCTTCAATCTGGAAGAGTTGTTGCTGCGGGTCAGCAAATTGCTCCGCCGCAGCCAGCGCGTTAAAGGGGAAGCCCTGGAATACTTCGAATTTGGCGACAACAAGGTTAATTTCGATACTTATGAAGCCATCACCTGGCGGGGCGAGCCAATAACACTGACCAAAAAGGAGGCTATGCTGCTAAAGTTGTTGGTAGAACGAAAAAACGAAGTGGTGAGCCGTAACCAGATCCTGCAGGCAGTGTGGGGATATGATGTGTTCCCCAGCACCCGCACGATCGACAACTTTATTTTAGCCTTTCGGAAATATTTTGAAAAAGACCCTAAACAACCTCGTTACTTCCACTCGATCCGCGGTATAGGCTACAAGTTTGCCGGAGAGTGAGTGCCGTATTACCGCCTCCCTGAAGGACGGCCCTATTCTTCTACCAGTTTTTTGACAGTCTCTTCGGTCTGCCGCAATTTTTCCCGGCAATATCGGATCAGTTCACGGGCACGGGCAGTTTTTTCAGTTAGAGTATCCATACTAACCGCTTCGCCCTGCAGTTCCGCAACCAACTGCTGCAGCTCGCTAAAAGCGGCTTCATAGCTCATTTCTTTTTCTTTTTTCATTGCTCAAACCAAACCGGGCTCTGGTTCTCCGGAGAACCGTTGTAATTAATGAAAATCTCCTCACCCGGTGCGATATCCACCAGGGCATAAATATCAATGGTTTTGTTTTCAAAGTCCATTCCATAATCGGCATTTGGTACATAGGAATGGTTATACAGGGAGCCAAACCCAAGTGCAAAGGCAAACCAGGAGTCATCATCCCCCCAGTCAAAATAGTAGTCATCCAGTACGGTCTGCCGAACGGCTGCCAGTTCATTCTTCGGAAACAGGATAACCGGACAAATCTCAATCACAGCACCTACAGCGATCTGTTCGGCGGCAAACACACCCAATCCGTGCGTATCAGAAGGTGCAAAGTATATTGATGCGTTTTGAAGACTCATGGTTTAGTATGGCTGTAGGAGAAAATAAAGGGCGCAGACTGATCATTGAGAAAAACGACACATAAGATGCCGGCCTGTCGATATACTGTCTAGCATCTGTTCTACCATCCACCACCGGCACCACCGCCACCAAACGAGCCACCTCCAAATCCACCACCGCCGAAACCGCCACCAAATCCGCCGCCGCCGCCACCAAAACCGCCGCCACCAAATCCGCCGCCAAATCCACCACCCCACCAGTCGTCATGCCTGCGCCGGCGGCGCGGCCCTGCGCTTGTATAGATCGTTCCGCGTTTTGCTGCTTTTGAAATGATCAGGATCACGAAAAAAAGAAAGATCAGGAAACCCAGTAAAAAGATCAGCCCGACCTTTTTATTCCCCTGCTTCTGGTCATTCGTATACTCACCGGCTAATGCCTTGATAACATCGTCCAATCCGGCATTGATACCCTGGTAATATTGCTCTTCCCTGAAATAAGGCAACATAGTACGCCGGATGATCCGGCTGGCGGTAATATCCGGCAAGGCGCCTTCCAGCCCGTAACCGGTGGCAATGAACACCCCGCGGTCGGGCGGTTCGGACTTGATCAATACGATCAGGCCATTGTCTTTTCCTTTTTGTCCGACACCCCATCGCTCACCCAGTTCAAAAGCATAGGAAGACCGGTCATAGTCGCCTATATCCGGCCGGATCATAACCACGATCTGTGTGGAGGTGGAATCGTTGTACCGTTGGAGTTTTGCTTCCAGGCTTGCTTTTTCGCTACTGGTCAGCCAGCCGGCATAATCATGCACGAAAACAGCCGGATAGGGTTTTTCCGGAAAGAGATCGCGGTCGTCCGTTTGTGCCCCCACACCAGAGAGTCCGAATCCCGTCAGGAAAAGGACCAGCAGGATGCGCCTGCACCATTGAAACCCCGTACAACCGTACCGTCTATCCAAAAATAATATCATCTGGGAGTTCATTTTCGTTATCGTCCGGGTCTGCCGGAAAATACGTCTTCAACTGTTCACCGATCTGTGTGATCACCTGGCAAAGGCCTTCACAGGCCTCTCCTTTTCTCAGGTAATCCTGCAGCAATTCCTTTTCCGCATCCCAAAATTGAAAGCCTACACGGGCGTGTATACCGGAATCTCCCCAAATTGCAAAGACCTGCGATTTTTCAGCAAGGTATACCAGCACGCCATTGCGCTCTTTGGTCTTAAATATTCCGGTAGAATAAAAAACTTCAGCGGCGCGCTCAACGGGGTTTTCCCGCGCGCAGGTGTCTTCCACATACAGGCGGATTTCCCCGCTGGTAACCAGTTCAGCAGCGCGGATCGCATCTGTAATACGTTGTTCTTCTTCCTTTGTAAATAACATAAAAAACCCGGTAGCCGGGTGCTTTAACAGCCTGGTCAGAACTTAACTTCCGGTGCTTTTTCTGCACCTGCCGAGGCCTGAAAGTAGCCCCGGGGGGAAAACCCGAAAATACCGGCATACAGGCTTGTCGGGAATTTCCGGATATACTGGTTGTAGTCCTGCACGGTTTCATTAAACTTTTTCCGCTCCACAGAGATACGGTTTTCCGTGCCCTCCAATTGTTTTTGCAGGTCGAGGAAGTTCTCATTCGCCTTCAGGTCCGGATACCGTTCGACAGTGACCAACAATCTGCTGAGCGCACCACTCAGGGCAGTCTGCGCTGCCTCAAACCGCTGGATATTTTCCGGTGTAAGTTCATCTGCCTTGATATTGACGCTCGTAGCGTTGGCCCGGGCTTCCACTACCGAACGCAGGGTTTCCTGCTCAAAGTCAGCATACCCTTTCACGGTATTTACCAGATTGGGGATGAGATCCGCGCGGCGCTGGTATTGGTTTTCCACCTGCGACCAAGCTTTCTTGACGTTTTCATCCTTGACGACAGTGGTATTAAAGGTACCACACATACTGAAGCCCAGCAATAACAAGGCTCCCAGAAAGATCAGGGGTAAAAATTTCCGGATATCCATAATGTTTTATCGTTTGTGCGTTGATTGGAATATGTTGTGATCAGTTTTAATATCAGCGAATGTACTCAATTATACCGGCTTATATGACTCCAGCCCCGTTTACACGGTTATTTAAACTTTATCTGAGCAGCCTGTCTGTTTACCGGGATGACTGCTTTGAAAAGGCGGCCAGAATACCTGCTGCAACCGATGCATTCAGCGATTCTGCTTGGCTGTCAGCCGACCTTGGGATCGTTATCCGATGTGTCAGGAACCGCTCTGCTTCGGAGCGGATACCACTGCTTTCGTTACCGATGACCAGCATAGCTGCCTCCGGGATAACCGATTCATAGATGCTGGTACCATCCATTACAGCGCCGAAAACAGCCGTATATGCCTGCGCTGCTTCCTCCAGTGACCGCTCCAGCAAAGGTACCCGGAGTACGGACCCCATGCTGGATTGTACGACCTTGGGGCTGAAATGATCTACACAATCCGCCGAACAATAGACTGCCGGCATACCGAACCAGTCTGCAATGCGAATGATCGTGCCCAGATTTCCGGGATCGCGGATCCCGTCGAGGTAAAAAACCGTTCCCTCGGGCTTGAAATCCGGAGCGATAACAGGCATCCCGGCTACGGCCATAACAGCGTTTGGCGTGGTCTGGGCTGAGATGCGACTCAGTTCTTTTTCCGTAATCAGGTTAAATTTTTGATAATGTGGCTTCAGTAGATCCGTATTTTCAGCGGCCCACCGTTCCACCCCGTATATGGCATCAACCGGCACCCGGTCCTGCTGCAGGAGTTCGGCGACCATTTTGCTGCCTTCCACCGTGAATTTTAGATACTTTTGCCGATACTTTTTGACCTGCAGCGCGGTTAAGAATTTCAGTTGACTGGCAGAAAGCATATCATTGGATTTTGTGAAGCAAACGCGTACATTCCCACTTTGTTACAGTAGTTGATGAGCAACAGGCTATGCATTTTTTCGTACCGAAATATTATCGCACAAAACGACCGGACCCCTACCGGATCCCGGCCCTGCACTTGCCTGCCGTACTGGTACTGCTCCTCACCGGTTTTACTGCCTGCAATGTTACAAAGCATCTGGATAAAGAAAAAGGCGGGCCGCTACTCACCAAGAATTCTATTGAACTTAAAACCGAAAAACCGCTACCGTTTGACCAGAAAACACCGCTGTTATACGAACTGAGTACCCTGTACCGGCAAAAACCGAATGAACGGGGCATACTGGCCTTTGGCACACCGGCCCGGCTGTGGTTCTATTTCAAATACCGGGACAAAGAATCAAGGTTTGCCAAATGGGTGATGAATAAAATCGCTGAACCGCCTGCTTATTTCGATGAAGAACTGGCCATCCGCACCTCCAGCAACCTGCAGAATTACATGCGCCAGCGGGGATATTTCCAGGCGAAAAGCACCTATACGGTCCAGTATTATTCAAAGGGACTTTTCCACCGCCGGGATTCCACCTCCCGGCCCTATAAAGCGGCGGTTACGTACACCCTGGATATCGGGCCTCAGTATTTCATGGATACGGTACAGTTTGCCAGCCAAGATAGCAATGTGCTGCAGATCCTGCAACGTACAAAAGGGGCCTCGCATTTAAAGACCGGTGGCGCAATCGACAGTAAAAGTTTTGAGGCCGAAAAACTGCGGATCACCTCGGAGATGAAAAACAGGGGGTATGCCTATTTCGTACCCAATTTTATTGAGTTTACAGGAGACAGTACCGGCTCCCGGGCAAATGTACTGGTGGAGGTCTTACCGCAGGATGACTCTTCCCTCCACAAAACATATACGATCGGGAATGTGACCGTATTTTCCGACCTGATCCCTGACCTGTCCAGTATCCGGAGGGACACTACGATCGGAGGGATATATTTTGTTACTTCCGATCCGAATTTCGAGGTAAAACCCACCCGTTTGTTCAAAGCCATCTCAATTCATCCCGGCAACCTGTATCGTCAGGATGACTTTGATAAAACGGCGCGCAACCTGAATGCACTGGGCATATTCAAGTTTGTAACCATACGGCCCTTACAGGATACGCTGGAGCCCAACCGCATCAATGTGGCCATCTCCTTTTCGCTGAACAACCGGCTCTCCGTTGGAGGAGACGTAGACCTGAACTCGTCCACCAACTCCGGGTCCGTACTAAGTGGCCGCCTGTTAGGAGTGTCGGCCAGCTTATCTGCCGTAAACCGGAATCTGCTGCACGGCGCCGAGAACATTCGAAGCGACCTCGCCTACAGCATGGAGTTCAACCTGGACAAAGAGCGTAACAGCCTGATCTTTTCGCAGGAGTTCAAGTTTCAGAATGAGCTTATTTTCCCCCGGTACTTTGACTATTTTGGCATGTGGCGCGGGCTGAACAAACTCCACCTGATCAAATCCAGTTTTTATGAACGGCTGAAAAGCGAGGGCCGGGTACGGGTCGGACTGAACTATAACTTCCTGGACCTCCGGGGATTTTACACCTACAACCTGTTCAATGCCGCATTCGGGTATAATGTACGGTCTGATGCCGAACATACCTATTCCTTTGACAATATCGGAATTGATGTCCTGCGCCCCAATCTGACAGACCGTTTCAAAGATATATTCAGTCAAAACGAGTTCCTGACGCTCAGTTTCGGCAACCAGCTATTTACCGGGTTTTTCCTGCGCTCTTTTACCTATACCTACTCCAGCCGGTCGAATGCATTCGGCGAGCGCTGGTTTTACCGCCTGAATACCGAAGTGTCCGGACTGGAAGAGTTACTGCTCAACCGCCTGTGGGCTGTCCCCTTCGGAAAACAGACCTGGACGATCTCCGATCTGGAATTTTCCAAATATGCCCGGCTGGATATGGATGGAAGTTATACCCGGGAATTCAACCAAAACCTGACGGCAATTGTCCGCCTGGGCGCCGGGATCGTACGGCCGTACGGCGACACCAAAAGTGTCCCGTTCGTAAAACAATTCTTTGTAGGCGGACCATCCAGTATCCGGGCCTGGCGGATCCGCGAACTGGGGCCCGGTGGCTATGTAGAACGGGACTCACTGGGTATGCCGGCCCAGCGGATACAGCCATTTTTCCAGGCAGCTGATTTCCGGTTTGAATTTAATGGTGAGCTTCGGTTCCCGCTTTTCTGGTGGCTGAAAGGCGCTATTTTTATCGATGGCGGCAACATCTGGACCCTGAAAAAAGACCCCCAACGACCCGATACCCAATTGAATTGGGATTCCTATAAAGAAATCGCGATCGGTACGGGCTTCGGGTTACGGTTTGATTTTGATTATTTTGTCTTCCGGTTTGATTGGGGATTGAAGTTGAGGCAGCCCTACCGGGTCAACGACAGCTATTGGGTGGACTGGTCCGGTGCTTCGTGGAAGGATATCAGTAACTTTAACCTGGCTGTTGGTTATCCGTTCTGAGTGGCAGCGGAGAAAGCCCATGTGCAGATGGCCATATACCACACATATTCAGGAGCCGGGGATGCCCCCAAAACCCATGCTGGCTTAAGCCCAACCACCATAAAATATTTTGTCATATAAACCATAGATACAATCCATGTTCAAGAATGTAGAACCCGCCCTGGAAAGTGAATTGCAGGGTATCCGCGAAGCCGGTTTGTTCAAGGAAGAGCGCATAATCACTTCTCCGCAGGGACCGGTCATCGATACGACAGGCCAAAAACAGGTCCTGAACTTTTGTGCTAACAATTACCTGGGACTCAGCAGTAACCCCGAAGTAATTGAGGCGGCTATTGAAACGATCCGCACCCATGGATTTGGGTTGTCATCCGTGCGATTTATCTGCGGCACCCAAGACATCCACAAGGAACTGGAAGGCAAGATCGCCGGTTTTCTGGGACAGGAGGATGCGATCCTCTATGCCGCTGCCTTTGATGCCAACGGGGGCTTGTTCGAGCCGCTGCTGGAAGCAGAAGATGCTGTGATCAGTGATGAACTTAACCATGCTTCTATCATTGACGGTATCCGCCTGTGCAAAGCCCAGCGTTACCGGTACAAGCACAATGACATGAACGCCCTGGAGGAGATACTCAAAGAAGCTTCCGGTGCCCGCCGACGCCTGATCTTTACCGATGGTGCCTTTTCTATGGATGGCACGATCGCACAGCTGGACAAGATTTGCGACCTCGCAGATAAGTATGATGCCATGGTAGGAATCGATGAGTGTCACGCCACTGGATTTTTGGGCAAAACAGGCCGCGGTACGCATGAATACCGCAATGTCATGGACCGGGTAGATATCATAACTGGCACCTTGGGCAAAGCACTGGGTGGCGCCTCCGGAGGCTTCACGGCCGCCCGCAAAGAGATCGTAGATATTCTCCGGCAGCGGTCCCGTCCGTACCTGTTCTCGAACACCGTAGCACCGGCGATCGTGGGTGCTTCGATCAAAGTCATGGACCTGCTCACCGGTAGCACGGCACTGCGCGACAAACTGGAGCACAATACACAATGGTTCCGCAAAGCGATGACCGATGCCGGGTTTGACATTATCCCGGGTGATCACCCGATCGTGCCCATTATGTTGTACGATGCACCTTTGGCGCAGCAGTTTGCCCGGCAGTTGCTTGAGGAAGGTATCTACGTCATTGGGTTCTTTTACCCGGTGGTGGCGAAAGGGAAAGCACGGATCCGGGTGCAATTGTCGGCAGCCCATGAGCAGGAGCACCTGGAAAAGGCCGTGGCAGCCTTTACCAAAGTAGGCAAGGCATTGGGCGTACTGAAATAAAGACTGGCCCCCTACCCTGCTGCATGGATAATAAGGAACGTTCCAGCCGGAAGGAAGCGGCGGCCTGTTTGAAAAAAGGCAGGTCTGGCATTTAGTCCGGCCGGAGCACGTACATACGTCGTCGGTAATTAATGGGCGTTGATCGGCTGCGCTGTTACATTTATCCAAGCCGTCGTCCAAACAGGCAACAACGGTACATGTCTGTTGTCCTTAGCTTGTTTTTACATGAACTGTCCCTTCCGGACAGGTATAAATTCGTGACTATGACACCACTTCGCTGCATTATTGTTGAAGACGAACCCCTTGCTGCGGAAATATTGGCTGAGTACATAGAAATGACGCCATTCCTCACCTTGACCCACACCTGCCCGGATGCAATCAAGGCACTGGATGTGGTACATTCACATCCGGTGGATGTCATTTTTCTGGATATTAACCTGCCCAAGCTGAACGGTCTGGAGTTCATCAAGACACTACGAAACCAGCCCCGGGTGATCGTCACCTCGGCCTATCATGAATTTGCCGTTGAAGGATTTGACCTGCAGGTGACGGATTATCTGCTCAAACCCATTGAGTTCAGCCGGTTTACAAAGGCTGCAAATAAATTGCTGCAGCCCCAACGTTTATCGGATATCCAGGGGCCGGCCATTACCAAATCTGTCGGTGCTGCACGTCCATACTATTTTTTTACGGTCAGTAAGCGCTCCGTGAAGATCTATCTGGATGAGATCCTGTTCATCGAAAGCCTGAAGGACTCGGTCACGATCCATACGACCTCCAAATCGTACAACACCCACTACCAATTGGGTGAATTGGAGAACTTGATGCGCTCGGATAATTTTCTGCGGATCCACCGGTCGTTCCTGGTAGCAGTCGACAAGATCGAATCCTTTTCTGCTGCCGAGGTAGAGATCGCCGGCCGGACGATACCGATCGGCCGCAGCCACAAGGAGTATGTGATGGAACGGCTGGGTCGGTAAGCGGTTCAGCTTGTTTCGGAAAAGAAAAGGCCATTTCAATGCGAAGAGATCGATTGAAATGGCCTTCTTTATTTACGGTAATCAGAAGAAAAGCGGCAGGAATCAATTCTTCTGGATCCGTTCCAGTACTTTCTTCATACTCGGTTCGAAATTATCACCGTTGATATCCAGCATCAGTACGCTTTTCAGGCGCTGAATGATCTGGCCCAGGTTGTTTTTCAGTTCAAACAGGCGGTTGCGGTCATCGTCAAATGCCCGGGAGTCCCCACCCAGTTTACGCAGTTTTTCGATCTTGGTTTCCAGCTCCTCGATATTCTTCAGTAATGTTTCCTGCGCCGCGATCTGAAAATCAATATCAAAAGCAACATCATCCAGTTTTACCGGAATAAACTTTTTATCAGCCAGCCAAACCGCATACATCGAAGCAGCACTCTCCTGCCCTACCCAACCGGATTGCAGGCTTTTGGAGGAGACGATGGATACTACTGCATCGCAATTTTTAATGCTTTGCTGGATAAATTCCATGATCGACATTCCGGCAGGCATATCCTCTTCGTCACGGATCACATTCACCCCCTGTTCTGCCAGAAAAGCATGTACTTTCCTGCCTACTTCAATATCACCGTGGTTATACGAGATAAAAGCTTTTTTACCGGCTGCAGCAGGAGCCGGATTGGCAGCAGGAGCCCCGGCGCCACCACCGGCTGCCGCAGCACCACCGGCTTCACTTTTCAGCGAATTGGCCAGCTCTAGTGCTGCATAATTGATCTGGGCCTGCGTACGCTGCCATTCGCTAAATTCGATCAGGCCCATATTGTATTGCTTTTTACCAGCATTGTAGCGGGCCTGCAATAACAAGGCATCACTGGACTGCTGCGCCAGCATAGTCAGCGCTTCTTCGGTACGACCTTCGGCGATAAGTTGTTGGATTTGTTCTTTCATTAGATACTATGCGGTTATACAATGGGTTGCTTCGCGGCCAAAGGTAGCGAATGCAGTTTGTTTTTTCCAACAGTGGATATACACTGGTTTTTCCTGTTGCAAAATTTCTCCTTGTTCCTTATTGCCGGACAATTTCTTTCACCCAAACCCTGCGCGTGGTTATTACACGCAGGTAATACATACCTGCAGGCAGATCACCCAACGAGAACCGGTCCTGCCAGAGCGATGCCGGCACCGGTTCCTGCAACCGGTGATAAAGGACGCGTCCCTGCATATCCACTACTTCCAGCGCAACATCCTCCCCTTCAAATCCACGCAACTCCACCTGGAGCTGATCGGTTACCGGATTCGGGAAGGTGCTCACTACGCGGGGGGCAGCAGGTTCTTCAGCAGCCACCAGCCCTTCAATCACAAAATCATACTGTACGCCGGCGCCAAAGTCGGGATCGAATGCTTTGAGCGGTATAAGGATCGTGCTGATCTTGCGGCTGAACTTCAGGCTGCCGGAACCGTTTTCCGGAAAAAACCAGAAGGAAAGGCCATCATGCCCAGCATCGAAAAACTTCATCGTGTAACACCCCGGAGGCAGGTCCAGGGCATCTTCATAGATCGTATTACTGCTCATATTCGTGCGTTCCAGCACCGTAACCCCCGAAGCATCCTCGACTACATAGGAATACTCAGAGCCGTTGTTATTGGTTTTGACCACCAGAAAGTAATCAATATTATCCGGGTATACCGCAGCCAGGTTAAACCTGGAACGGGCTGTGTTATTTACCGGTTCCCCATCTGCCATACCGTTTACCTGTGCAATCGTTGCCTGAAAGACATTTTCGGTCAACGGCGTCGACCAGAAGCCCACCTCCGTCAACGGCAATGTGATCTCCCGGAGTTCGTCCGGAATGATCGTTCCGGACCAGTCGTACGTACGGGTATCGCCACTGCCCTGCACCGAGTATTCGATCCGCAGGCTGTTGATGACGCTGCCGCCCGTATTCCTTACCCACAGCAGCGGGCTGCTGCAGGCCGGATTGATCCGCTCAAACTCCACATCGGTGCTGTTGGGCCGGGCGATCCGCTCCAGTGCGGCGTCCAGATTGTGCTGGTAGGGGCCGTAGGTAACAAGCTGGTTCGATACCAGGTAATTGGCCTCCGACATAAACGCGCCGTTTACGCCATAATCGATCGTAGTTTGTCCACCGGCCGTAACCAGTTGGGTAATATCAAACTCATGCACGTCCGTGGCTGCGCCCGGACACCAGCCGGCACGGTCGAAGATCCAGGTGCCGCCCTGCGGGTAAATGGGATTATCTGCGCATTCTTTCCAGACCTCGTAGGTAAATTCTTGACTACCACCGTCGATATTGAGGTAATGGGTGCGGGGAACAAATTCACCGTTTTGACCGTGGCCGGTGATAGCGGAGCGTAACTTAAAATGTTCTCCGGTCGGCAGCAGATTGACTGTCCGGGGTTCAAAGTACCGGTCATTCTGGATCTCGGCATATTGCCCCCGGCGGAACGGCCAGATATTCCGGATGTCCAGGACTTCCCGCGCCGGCATTCCTTTGATAAACTGAAACTGAATATCCAGTTCTTCCTGGTTCTGCCCGCCCATTTCAATCGACATCCGCTTTTTCCCGCGCAGGATTGGCGCATAATCGGTGACATCGAAAATGAAGGTCTTGCCGGCGGCACCCAGGTTCAGCCCGTTCCCGTACGGGGTCACCAGCGAAAGGATCTCGTATTTGGCGGGCTGTTTGGTGAAATAAATCAATTCGGAAATGGAGATGGTACCCTCCGGATCAATCCAGGTTGAGTCGACGATCATGCCCGCCTCCGTACGAACATAGCGATACCCGGCCTGGAACAGGTACTGGGTATCTACTGCAATCAGGTTCGTACCGTCAAGGCCGTATTGCACTACCGAATTTAAAACGGCCGGTTCCATATCCCAGGCAGGTACCGTATCCGGCACCAGAAACGCGTCTCCCTGAAAAAGGGTGATATCCGGCCGTACACCGGAAGCAACAAAGTTCTTGAACAGGTCTTTGCCACGCACCTGCCTCCAGTTTGGCAGGTCGACTGTGGCATTTGCACCATTTGGACCGGCGTCCGTAACCGTGGTCCCTGCAGCAGCATCCATAGGATAAAAGGCGACCAGGTTACTGTAAAACGGATGGTCCGGCGTGATATCCCGGTACATCCAGTCCTGTATGGTCATCTGATCTAGTTCACGGTCCCAAACCTGAAAATCTGTGATGCTGCCGTAGTAGTTGCGGCCACCGTTAACAGCAGCACCGATCGTAAATTTAGTCACATCAATGGGCCGGGTGAAGCCGGTCCCGGAATGCCACAGGTTTCCGTTCAGGTATATCTTCATGGCACCTGTGGTAGTATTTTTAGTGAATGCCCAGTGGTTCCATTTTCCTTCATAGTCGGCCTCAGCGGCCTGTTTATTGATCCGGTCGTAGTTTGCACCGGTACCGCCGCAATCCCAGTATACCTGCCCGTTACCCCAGGGGAGGTGGATGTTGACCTGGCGGTTGTTTGCATCATCAAGTCCTTCCAAAATGGAGGTATTTGCGGGTTGGTTTTCCGGTGTTCCTCTTTGCCAGAAAGCCAGCGTGACCTCCTGGTTCACCGTGGAGAATACCGTCGGCGGTACCGTAACGGTCCCCGCACCGGAAAAGTGGAGGGCGAAGTCAGGGTCCATACTTCCCAGGGCCATATCAGCGCCAGTTTCGGTGCCCTGCAGCGCCGGCGTTTGTCCGTTCGGCTCCCGGGTAAAAGTTAGTTCGATCAGCAGATTGGAACTTCCGTCCCAGATAAAGGGTTGGTAAAAATCCAGGCGTTGCGGTGTTCCGGCGAATAGCGCAGTATTCCGGAAAAACACCTCGGTGAAGCCGTCGAGCTCGGGGGCCCGGGCATCCAGGTTGCCCAGGCTTGTGGATTTGATCCGGATCCGCAGAAAATCAACCTGTGCGGTTTGTGTAGGCCGCAGTTCCAGCGCGTGGATCGGACCGGCAGTCAGGCCGGCACTTTGCAGTTCTGCCGCGGTATACACAAATTGCGCCCGGGATGCCGGCACCGCATCCGGCAGGACCAGTTCGGCTGTACCTTGTCCGATCGTTGCAGTGGTAGTGTTGGAGAGCGTCAGTCCTGGGAATTGTTGGAAATACTGAACCTGGTCAAATGTCTGCTGGGTGGTATAGGAAAATTCCGAGCCGGAGAAGTTCGAGATCAGGTGCGAGGGATGGGTTTGCCGGGTGGAATCGACCCGGGTGGAATCGGTGATGAAGGTATTACAGCTGTAGTCCCATTCCCGGCAACCGACATTACCGTTGCCTACTGCCGCATCGTGGCAGCGCATGTTGTACACCATCCAGATCTTGCGGTAGGTCGAGGGCGGATCGTTGGGAAAATCAAACACCTGTGAACGTGTGGGGGAATCCCAGGTAAAGGTTTGGACGTGAACAGTGTCCTGGCTGTAGGCGAAGAGGGGTAAAAGCAGCAGAAGGAGGGGTAAACGTACTCGGAGCAGCATATGTAGAAGTTGGATGGATGAACAGGGATGTATCGTGCGGCCAAAGGTAGGCAGGTGTCGCGGAGGCCACCAAACCCTTGTTCCATCTAAAAGGTCGGATTTTTTCGCGAAGGCTTGTTTTTTTTCATATCTTGGACATACCTTTGCAGCCCTGAATTTCGGGCCTTAGTTTTAAGGCCTAACATTGATTCCGGGCCTTAGCTCAGTTGGTTTAGAGCGCCGCCTTGACAGGGCGGAGGTCACTGGTTCGAATCCAGTAGGCTCGACTAAGTCCGGCGAAATACAATTTCGCGTGGACGAAGGCGAAATTTAATTTCGCCCTACACGGGATGTAGCTCAGTCCGGTAGAGTACACGTCTGGGGGGCGTGTGGTCGCAGGTTCGAATCCTGTCATCCCGACTTGATTTTTAAGGGGTTATGCGACAGCATGGCTCCTTTTTTGTTTGCAGCTACAGCCTTAGGGGTGATATGAACATTCTAGCTGTTTATACCTAAATCATTGATTTGCCACGGCAAAACCATCAGACGTATTCCAGGGGTATGTACCTCTGAGAATTTGCGATTCAGGGGGCTCCTCACATAAAAACACAGGACTTATACAATCATGCATAAATCCTGTGTTTTATTGTGCGGCCTGGATTTAAGTCCCAGTTATAAAAGGATATTTGCCAGCATATTGAATGCCACCCCTAAGCGAGCACCAATGGAACCTGCCCTACTTCCGCATATACAGGTCTTCGCCCCGCAACCAATCCTCTCGTACAGGTGTAAAAATATCAAGCATTTCGGCATCCGACATTGCTTCTATAGCATGGGGGACATTAGGAGCAATGACCAATACCTCACCCTGTGAAACCACTGTTTCCCGGTCATCAAAGATAAATTTGACGGTACCAGATAGTACAATGGCGTACTCCTCATTGGCATGATAGTGGCGCGCAGCGGTAGCACCGGCTTTGATCCTGAACCTGGACACCGTACTCTTCTCACCATGTACCATCTGCCTGGACAGGCGGGCAGTCATTTTCTCCTCTTTGATATCCTGCCAATGGATCTTCCTGGCTGCATGTATACCGAAAAGACCGGCCGTTCCCTCCAGACCGTAAACACCGGAGCCGACAATGTAGGTCTCGCCTTTGTGTTGCACCTTTTGCACATACGTTTGTTTAAGCGCTGGGGTGTTATCCCCCGGCTTGAACCACTGTAATTCTACCCAGGCGCTACCCTCTGTCATGGCGGCAGCGATCTCTTCCCGGATCACTGATCTGCCTTCCAGATCCTTCATGTCGATAAGGTTTCTGCCTTCCAGGCTGGGAAATCCCGGGTTGACGAGCTCAATTCCGTTCTTGTCCTGCACAAACACATAGGTGTCCATGAATACAAAGGGGCCCGTTTTATCCCGAAGCAGGTCAAAGGCTGATTTCCCGCGCTCCGCAATAAGGGCAGCGGCGCGTTGCACCAAATCCTCAATAAATGTTTTGTTCATCTGCAAATTGTAGATCCCGCAGCCCACCATATACGTTTCGCCGGATGGGAAGCATACCCGCTTCACAAAACTGGACTTCCATGTCGGGAACAGATTGCCCGGTTCCGGGTACAAGTAATGTACCCACCCTTCGCCTTTCGGTGTCAGGCCCACATCCAGGATCATCCGGACGATGGGCCTGTCAAGGACGTCCCTTAGGTCAATGTCCATGCGACCTTCTGTTTCGGGTTCTGCGGCATGGAATACCCTTTGGCCTTTCATGTCAAAGACGAATAAATAGGTATCCTCATGAAACCACCTTGAGCCCTTTTGGCGGAACGACGGGAAGGCATTCGCCCCATCTGTCTCCAGCAGGGCTGCAGCTTCCAGTACAAGTGCTTTTAACTCCGGGGCTGTTGTTTTAGGTGTCGGCAGCGGTTCCGTAACTGCATCAACCGGATATACGCCACAGCCTACCATCACTTGCCGATCGCCCATTTTGGCCATGTGCACATATGAACTCTTTTGTGAAGCGACGCTCTCGCCCGGTTTGGGCCACATATAGTCCAGCCACCCTGCACCGTCTTTTTGCACCATCCGGATCATCTCCCTGAACACGTATTTCCCATTCGCGTCCTTCATTTCCAGGAGTTTCCGCCCTTCGAGATACGGGAATGCCGGATTGACCAGCTCTACGCCGTTCATATCAACCACAAAAATGTACACATCCTTTACCAGGAAGGGGCCTGCCGGATCGTGGAAAGCTTTAAACGCTGCCTTTCCCTTGCGTTCGACCTCTCCCACAGCATGCCGGACCAGGTCTTCTACGAACGTCCGTTCCATACGGTCGTTGTAAACCCCACTGCCTACCATGTATTTCCTGCCGGATGGCGCCTGCACCAGTTGTACATAGGTGCTTTTCCAGCGGGGCAGGAGTCCGCCCGGCACCGGCCATTGGTAATGGTACCAACCTTCATGCTTGTCGGAAAGTGCCGTAACGGTTTCCAGTAATCCCTGGATAATCGCCTTTCCATTGACGTCTTTCAGGTACATCGTGTTCTTGCCCTTCAGAGCCGGGTCAGGGTGAACCAGCATATTGCCGTCAAGGTCAAGCACGAAAATATAGGACTCGTTCTGTCGCCACTTACTGCCCATCTGCCCGAAATCATCGAACGCAGCCTCCCCTTTCAGGCGAAGCAGACCGACAGCATCTTCAACGAGCCGGGTAAGTTCCTGCGTTTCCCGGTATGTGTAGCGGTCAGGTGCAACAGGTCCTACCTCGGTTGAAATAATATCCTGAGTTTTCATAATAAACCTCCCATCATTTTAAAAAGTGAGTATGTATCGGATTTATTTGGGTTGCTCTTCTACA
>SBHD01000056.1 GCA_006226345.1 Bacteroidota bacterium
GTATCCACATCCGGAACTTCGCTCAGGCACGAGACCGTTACCGGATCCGGGCAGGTGATCGACGGTGCTGTTTTATCATCTACCGTGATCAGTTGTGCGCATGTCGTAGAATTGCCGCAGGCGTCTGCTACCTGGTACGTGCGTGTGATCACGATCGGGCAACTGCCGCTCGGGCTGTCACCTAAATGTGTCACCGTTACCGCTCCACCGCAATTGTCGCTCGTTGTTACTGCATCGGTATCCACATCCGGAACTTCGCTCAGGCACGAGACCGTCACCGGATCCGGACAAGTCGCTGTCGGGGCGACATTGTCCTGAATATTCACACCCTGGAAACACATGGAGCCACAGAAAGCAGAGCCTACAAACAGGCTCAGGGTGTAGGACGCCCCACAGGTATTATCAGCCTCTACGGTCACACATTGTCCATCCGTGGCACTGGTTATCGTACCAGATCCGGAGATCGCCCAGCTATATGAACTTGCACCAGCCGGTGCACAATATTCTGTGATAGCACCCGGACAAACCTCCACCGGTCCGGTGATGTTGCAGGTGCCGGTCCCCAATACGACTACTTCATACGTACAATTGGTACACAAGCCGCCATTTGAGGTGAGTGTAATTTGAAGGGTGAAATTTTCTGTTCCGGACTGAATATTCACACAGTTTCCGGTATTGGAGCCTATAACAGTCGCATCGCCGTCAATGACCGTCCATTCATAGGAAATCCCGGCCTGTTCGGCCACACAATACACGGCATTAGAACCGGTGCAGAGTGAATCCGGACCTGTGATATCGCAATTTGGCGCCACAGCGGCGCCACTCAGAGAACGATCCTGGTTACCGAGGTTATTCAGACTCCATCCGACCAGGCGCATATGGTAAGGCGAGCCACCAATACCTCCGGCAGAATTTCCAGCCCCCCAGTCATCCCGGGTAGCGATGTGTCCGCCCCAGGTTAATACTGCAGTTGAAGACGTCGCCCGGAAAATCACATTTATCTGGGTTTCCGATTGGGCCGCATTCAGGTCTCCTTCCGTTACATATTGAATATCATCAATGATACCGCCATACAGCCGCATCAGTTTTTCACCTCCGGGCAATGCATTAAAGCTATTGGTCGGCATGCCCGGCACCGGTGAGTTAACGGACGAGGGCGCCGGAATAGCGAATGTGGTAAACGCACCATTGGCTGGTGTCACACATTCCGGAGTGTTATGACCGCCATCGCAAAATATATCGTGCGGCAACATCCGGTGGAAATAGGTCAGATAGTCCAATGCATGTTTACCACTATGCTTAACATCATATCCCAACGTAAGCGTGATCGGGGTATTCAGGGGAAGGTCGGTCATTTCACAGCGGTAGGGAATCGACCAGCCCTCCATGTAGTGGGAGTTTTGTTCCCCCGCGTTACCATTTACCCAGTTCGTACAGGTGTTATTCGGATTGTCAAAAGGGCCATTCCGGTACTGGTCCAGGTCGGCAGCAGGAGGTGCCGCTTTCAGGGCAAAAGAAGGCCCCATATACGTCTGCAGACTGGAAATAGTGAGTGGGGTTGGCGAAACATAAGCCCATTCCGGGGAAACCTGGGCATTTTGAGCAGTCATCGCGACGGAAAGCATGCTCAACAGGGTCAGGATAAGAGCCTGCCCCCAGACAGTGTTTGTCATAGTTTTCTTCATGTGTTCGGTGGATTTTGATTTCAACAGGATAGATTTTCTTGCCGGATACACCGACAAGCAGTTAAACAGGCCCAAAGGCCTGAAAGGACCAGAATGAGGGGGGGGAGATTATAAATACTTCACTGCGCAACGAACCAAATAAGGGTCAGTACGAAGTAAAGACGTCGTTATGACGAACGTTGCTAAAAGAGTAACACCAAGGCGGAAAAAAGATTTAATCAAAAGCGAAAACCAGGCAGGACTATAGCCGCCGACGGGAAGGAAGGATACGTATAAGCGGTTGCAGGTACTGTTTGCAACCATTTTCGCTTGATTAGCCAGACAAAGATAAGAGGATGCCACAATTCGGCAAGTGTTTTTAACTACTTATTTTTCAATAAACTAAGCGCATGTTTAAGAACGCTCGAACATAGTCCCGGCTACCCATTAACCTTTTTTAACCTTCCATCAAGGCTGCTTAACCTCTCCAAACCGGCCGCCCCCCTACCTTTGCCGGTAAACGAAGAAAATGAGCTATGAAAACAAAACCACTTTTATTCTTTGCCCTGTTCCTCCTACTTCCGTTTCTGCTTTTATCCCAGCAATACAACCTGCGCGGCACCCTCCAGGATACCACGCAGGCGCCACTGGAAGCGGCAACGGTGATGTTGCTCCACCCTCAGGACAGTTCCCTTCTTTTTTTCTCCCGGTCGCAGGCCGATGGTATTTTTGAATTTAAAAACCTGCGCGGCGGCGAATACCTGCTTCGGGCAAGCTATTTCGGATTCCAGAACCTGCAACAACGGATCTCCGTTGACGGCAATAATTCCGTGGTAGATCTGGGCATCCTCCAAATGACCGTTAAGGACAACCTGCTTCGCGAAGTCGAGATCACCGGAGAGGCCAACCCGGTGACCATCAAAAACGATACGATCGAGTTTAACGCCGGTTCTTTCAAAGTCAAGGAAAATGCGGTGGTGGAAGACCTGCTGAAAAAGCTACCGGGTGTGGAGGTCGAACGCGACGGCACGGTGCGCGCTCAAGGAGAAAAAGTTCAAAACGTATTGGTGGACGGAAAAAAGTTCTTTGGAAACGACCCCAAAGTGGCCACCAAGAACCTGCCTGCAGATGCCGTGGATAAGGTCAAGGTGTTTGACAAAAAATCCGAACAGGCGGTCTTCAGCGGCATCGACGACGGGCAACGTGAAAAAACCATTGACCTGAAATTAAAGGAGGACAAAAAAGACGGCTGGTTCGGCACCCTGAGTGGCGGTGCGGGCAGCGATCTGCGGGAAGCCCCCAATGACCTCCGCTTTGAAAGCCGGCTCAGCCTCAACAAGTTCAAGCCCAAACAACAGCTCTCGTTTCTGGGCATGGGAAATAACATTAACCAGTCTGGGTTTTCCCTCGACGATTACATGGCCTTCTCCGGCGCCATGCGACAAATGATGGGAGGAGGAGGCACCATGCGCATCCAGATCAACTCCGACGACAATTCTATTCCGCTCAACTTCGGCGGCAATAATTCAGGATTCCTGCAAACATGGGCCGGCGGACTGAACTTCAACCAGGAGTACGGTAAAAAACGCACCGGCGACCTGAACAGCTCCTATTTCTTCAGCCGCTCGGACCAGGACTACAACCGCAACAAAAACCGGGAATCCTTCCTGCCCGCCGGCAATTTCCTGTCGGAAGAACAAACCACGGAGAACAGTCAGGCCGATAACCACCGGCTCAACCTGACGGTCGATCAGAAACTGGATTCCCTGAACTCGCTTCAGTTCACCTCCGCACTGGCTTACAGCGATACCCGCTCCTACTCCGGCACCAGCTCCCAAACCCGTGCTGCCGACGACGCCATCCAGAACGACGGTGTCCGGGACTACCAGTCGGACGCCAACGGGATCAACTGGACCGGCAATATGCTCTTCCGGCATAAATTCGGGAAAAAAGGCCGCACCTTTTCCACCAACCTATCCGCCGGGTTGAATAACAGCCAGTCGGCCAGTACCAGCTTCGCCACCAACCGCTTTTATGGCGACAATAACCTCCCCTTCCGCACCGACACCATCGCACAGGATCAGGACTTTACTAACGACGTGCTCAACCTTGGCGCCCGCGCCACCTACACAGAACCCCTGGGCAAACGCCGGTACCTGGAACTGACCTATGATTACAGCCGGGCTGAGAGCCGGGCAGACAAGGATGTGTACAGCATGAACGCCGGCGAACGCAACTTCAACCCGCTGCTGTCCAATGCTTATACCAACCGGTTTGATTACCACCGTGCCGGCGCAGGCTTCCGGCTCAATAAACGGTCGTGGAATGGCAGCATTGGCTTCGATGCCCAGTCAGCCGTGCTCGATGGCGAGGTTACCAGCGGGCAGGGGCAACCGGTACGGCAAACGTTCCGGCATCTGCTCCCCCGGCTTGATTTTAATTACGACCTCACCATGTCCAAACACTTCCGGTTTGGCTACAACACCAATATCACGCCGCCTTCGGTGGAACAACTGCAGCCTGTACCCGATATCAGCGACCCGCTCAATATCATGGAAGGGAACCCCGACCTGAAACCGGAATACACACACAGCCTGAATGCCAGCTATGTGCAGTTCAATCCCATGACCATGCGGAGTTTTTTCACCATGCTGTTCTTTACCTATACGCAGGATCGCATCGTGAACGCACAATCGGTGGATTCCCTGTTCGTCCGCCGCTACCGCCCGGTGAACGTGGCTTCCGACTACCGGTTGTTCGGAAATATCGCCTACGGGCTTCCCTGGAAGAAACTGAAAAGCCGGTTCAACGCCCGTACAGATGGATCTGTAAACCGGGGCCTTAACCTGATCAACGACACCGAGAATTTCACCACCAATCTTCGGATCGGGCAGTCCCTGACCTGGGATTTCAACCCGACTGACAAGATCAACCTGAACGTGGAGGCACAATTGAGCTGGAACCAGTCCCGCTACTCGATCGACAAGGCCTTCAACCAGGAATATCTCCGCCAAAGTTACCGGAGCGAACTTAACATAGAGTTTCTGGAGCACTGGGCATTCAACACCACACTGGATGTAGTTAAAAACAGTGGCCTCAGCACCGGTTTCGATCAAGCCGTACCGATCTGGAACGCCAGTATTTCCCGTTTTTTCCTCCGGAGCAAACGCGGCGAACTCACCCTTTCCGTACGCGACCTGCTCAACCGAAATGTGGGCATTAACCGGACGGCAAACCTGAACTACGTGGAAGATGTCAGGACCGCTTCACTGGGACGCTTTGCCACCCTGCGCTTTACGTACGCCCTCAACAAAATGGGCGGAGGACAACATGGTGGTCCGGGCGTCCGGATGATGATCCGCCAATAAACTCCGGGCACATAAAAAAGCCGGATGCGTGGTGCATCCGGCTTTTTTTATGTGCCTGAATAGGCTATTCCTCACTTAGATCGCCGACAGCGAAAGGCATGGTCACATTTGTACCATAGTCGCGTATAAAACCAAAAGTCATATCAGCCGGTACGTCCATGGATTTGGCAGAACCTTTAAAGCCGTCCTGGCAGTCTACAGAAAACTCCAGTTCAGCCAGATGGCCGTGATCATCAAATTTCATGTGAGTGTAGTCCAGCACGATACCCTGGGCACCAAGTTCGGCTTTGATGTTCATCAGGTCCTGCTGGGAGTGGCTGTGTTGAAAATACACCGTAACACGGCGGGCATTCTGCGCCTGCAGTGCCGGCAGCGCCAGGCAGACAAAAGCAAGTAGTACAAGTATTCTTTGCATGGATAACAATGATTTGAGTACGAACGGATAGTATGATTCGCGCATAAAAGTACGATAATACCGTGGAATGGTAAAGGCGCGAACTACCGTTTGGTACCTGTTTACATTTTAAAGCGTAAAAAATTTACTTCCGCACCACCGGTTGCACGAAGTTGCCGCTTTCCAGCAACACCTGCAGGTAATACGTACCGGCGGATACCTGACTAAGATCAAGTTCTTCCCGGATTCGCTGCCCTTGTACCGATTTTGTGTAAACAATACGCTGCTGCAGATCACGCAGCACCAGTTGTACTCGCTCGCTTTGCTGCAAAGAAAGCGTAAGCCGCACCCGCTCACTCGCCGGATTGGGTGCCAGGCTGAATTCCGTTACCGATTCAGGCAATCGCACAGATGCGATTCCGACCGGTTCCGCCTGATAGGTACAACCCAGCAGGTCCGTCACAGTCACCGTGAACAACCCTTCAAAACCGGAGGTATACACATTTGTATTGGCGCCGGGAATATCATCCCAGGTCTCGGTGTTGTAATCGTAAACCTGCCACTGGATGCTCATAAACTGTCCGTTGATCGACAGGATATCGCCATTTTGCAGGATCATGGGCGCCTGGCTCTGCGACACCTGCACGGCATTGGAGACCGGAAGGTCACAGCCACCATGCACATATTGCGCCGTGTAGGCACCGGGTGCCGTTACAGTCAGCTCATGAACATTGGAGTTGGGTATGGGCGTTCCGTCGAGGGCCCACTGTATACTAAAGCCCGGCAGCACCCCCGGAATGGTAAGTAACACTTCGTCGTCGTCGCTGCAAAGTACCGAAGCGCCGGATGTTTCCACGACCGGCTGCACCGGCACCCCGGGAGCCATAATAACGATCGTGTCCGATGGCTCCGAATTACAGGGCGAGTCGGTATAGACGGCAAAATAACTACCGATCGTATTCAGGGACAACTGGCGGTCCGTAGCACCGGCGATCGCCTGACCATCCTGGTACCACTGATAGCCCATCCCGGCAGGTGCTTCCGGCACCTCCAGTATGACGGTATCCTGGTCGCAGATCAGCACAGGCTCGGGGAAAGGGGCCGTCCAGGCAAGCACTGTCAGCGCCGGTGCTGCAACAGGGGCACTCGATACTACCTGAAACGTTTCCGTCCGGATGCATCCCTGTGCATCCTGAACTTCGACGATGTAGGCGCCGGGATCCAGGTTATTGAGCAGGGTGTCTGAAGACCCGTCCGGCCAGCTGATGGAATACGGCGTTTGCCCTCCGGTCAAATCGAGGTCAATGGCACCATCCTTTGAGCCGTTACAGGTTGCATTGGTAACCACTCCGGAAACCTGGAATGACGAACAACGTTCTTCTATGCGGTAGATCGT
The DNA here is from genome assembly GCA_006226345.1 of Bacteroidota bacterium. Classification (GTDB taxonomy): domain Bacteria; phylum Bacteroidota; class Bacteroidia; order Chitinophagales; family Saprospiraceae; genus M3007. The sequence goes on from SBHD01000056.1 coordinate 6,823, forward strand.
TCCGGAATTGGTTGCCGCCACATACAGTTCACCGTCCCGGTCGACCCCCAGAGAGGCGAATTGGTAGTTGGCCAGATTGGCGATCTCTTTTGTATCGAACGTTCCGTCCGGCATTTGACGCGTAGCCCACCAGCGGCCGCTGCAGTAATCCGTAAACAGGTAAACCCCATACAGATCGGAATACTTGCTTCCACGGTATATCATGCCGCCGGTCACTGAGCAGCCTACCGAGTTGTTGTCATAATCATAGATCGGACCGGTATACGAAGATGCCGGTCCACAGCCACTGGTATTAAATGGGAAAGTGCCTTCATAACAGCGCCAGCCATAATTCCGGCCACCCATACCGGCAGGTTCAAAATCGATCTCCTCGCGGGTCACCTGCCCCACATCCCCGATCCACATATCGCCGGTAACCGGGTCGAACGAAAACCGCCAGGGATTGCGCAGGCCCAGGGACCAGATCTCTGGACGGTAACTGGGGTCATTTACAAACGGATTATCCGCCGGGATGCCATATGGCAGGCCCGGGGAGGTGCTGTTTACATCGATACGCAGGATTTTACCCAGTAGCGTATTTTTAGTCTGTCCGTAGTTCTGTGGGTCGCCGCCCGAGCCGCCGTCGCCTAAAGCGATATAGAGGTAACCGTCGGGGCCAAATTTGATACAGCCCCCATTGTGGTTGTTATACGGCTGGTCCTGGATGAGCAGAATTTCTTCGCTGTTCGGGTCCGCTATGTCCGGGTTGTCTGGATCGACCGAAAAGCGCGACACCCGGGTATCGCCATCGGGCTCCCGCGTATAGTACACGTAGAAAATGCCCGACTGGGCATAATCCGGTGCAAATGCCAGGCCCAGCAGGCCCTGCTCATTGCCCGTCGACCGAACGCGATCGTCGATATTCAGAAAAGGGGTCAAGGGTTCGTTACCCAGGCTGTCGAGGATCCGGATATAACCGTTCTGTTCGACGATAAATAACCGGCTGTCGCCACAGTTGGCGATATCGACGGGATAGTTAAGGGTAGTGGCAAAAGGTACCAGCTCGATCTTGGGTTGTGCTGACAGGAGTTGGGCGCAGCACAGCAATACGGCAGTGAACAGATAGGGTATACGTTTTTGCATAAACAGGTGTGTTTGAAATGGGTAGATACAGTGCTTGTACAAGCAAATACGGAAAAGGGTAAACGTCTGAATTTTAAAAAGGGTTGCAGCAGGGTTCGCTTTGCCGCAGGGATGTCAACCATTGGCAAATCCGGCTTTGTTCCTTTCCCGGGTCGCCCATTTAAGCGGCACCGGGGCCATAAACCCGAACTGCTGCATGGTCCGTAGTCTAATTCCGTGGTGATGTGCCTGCATGGCCGGCCTCACAATTTTTTACCAATAGTGATCATAAGGGGCGGCGCCAGCACAAAGGCATTGGGGTCGGCTGATCTGGCAGCCCAGTCAGCCAGGTATTCCTGGTATTCGGAAGCCGGGATCAATCCCGCCCGCACCAGGTTTTCGTGGTTGGCATTTGTCTGGCTGATCCATTCCCACAGTTCAGAGCCCGACTTGCCGGTCCGGTACACCGGTATCACCCTGACCTGCTCAAAACCGGCGCGGTACATCAGGGTCGGCATTTTACTGCCGATATTGGGGTCCCCGCCGTTGTTCCGGATCAGGCGGTACACCTTTTTATATAATTTTTTAAAAACAGGACTATCCGGCCAGACGGCTATATCCCGAAAGCGGAAATACTCCATCGAAATAAATTGTCCGCCTGGCTTCAACAGCCTGTAAATCTGTCGCATAATACGGGAAGTTTGGGGAAGGAACATCAGCACCCACCGGCAAAATACAGCATCAGCCTGACCCGGTGGCAGCCGGTCCAGGTCCTGCAAAATATCCAGCAGTTGCACCTCTACATTAGAGATACGACGGTGTTTCAGGTATCCCAGGAAATGTTCTGAATTATCTACTGCCGTCACACGACCTGCCGGTCCGACCAGTCCGGACAACTCTTCACTGAGATAACCGGGGCCACAACCCAGATCGATCACCTGCTGCCCCGGCTGCACATTGGCAGCGGCCAGAGCCTGACCGGTCACCCCGCGCCAGACCTCATGCTGAAAAGCCAGGCGCCGGATCTCAACCGGATCCTTTTCCCGCAACACATATGTTTTAGCTGTTTTCATACGATACTCAACCACTGATCAGGCGCCGGTGGTAGTCAATCTGCCCCAGGTGATAGTTGAGGTGGCCCTGCAGGTGAACAAGCATAAAGCCCATGTTCTGTACGCCACCGAACATTTCCACCGGAAAATCTTTTTGCAGGTCGGTTTCCGGCATTTGCGCCAGCACACGGGTCACTACATCAGTAGTTTCTTCAATCTGTGCCAGCAGATCGGCTCTTGGAATATTTTTGGCGGCAAATTCATTTACCCGGTCGCGCACATAACCGGAATTGCCCAAAACAGCGCCGATGAAATGCCGGAGGTTGCCTGTAAGGTGCAGACACAGATTACCGGCAGTATTACTAATGCCGGGCCGGAGCTCCCAGAGGTCAGACTCCAGTGCATAAGATTCAATTTCCCCGGTCAGGCGGCGGAGGTCACGTTGGAAAAGAGCGGAAAGGACTTGAATGGACATGGTACAACAGGCTGTGTGATTTGACACAACGCATTAAAGTTACGATCCGTAAATCGTATGGCCAAAACGGCTAACCAGCGGTGTTGCCGTCTTTGAGTATGGAAAATACTTTTTGCAGCACTACAGAGTTCGGCACAGTGATCTCATGCTGTTCATTGGTCTGAATATGCATAAAGAAAAAGCCGATCTCGGTGATGCGTCCTTCGATGTCGTATTCCTTGTCCAGGAACCGTACCCGGTCGCCAACTTTAACAGGGTGGTTGAAAAACAGGATCAGACTGGAGGTAATATTGGACAAAATGGACCATTGGGCAAAAAAGGCGATACCCAGCACGGTCAGGATCGACGAGAGGAAAAGCAGGAGGTCCGACTGCTCCAGCCCCCAAATAGCCGTGATCGTGATCCCCGCAGTGAGAAAGACAAAGAAATTCAGGATCCGGGTAGTCATTTTTCGGCGGTGGCGCCCGAAATTAAACTTCTTAAGTACCCGGACGATAGCATTCCGGTTGAAGAACTGCAACAGGACCATGCCCAATACCACCAGTATGGTTTCAATTAACTGCAGTTGATAATTTTCCATAAGTCAGATATGTCCGGTCAGTGGGATTTGTAAAATTCCGGCGGTATAACAAGGTACGGTACCGCATGGTTTCAAGTTAAAGTCCTGTTGTCCGGTCGGATTTTTTAACGGCATTCCGGCCATTTTTGCCGTATTCCCCCTATTTTCCGCCCTAACAAAACAAGCTATTAACAAACATGACGATCAAATTCTGCGGCGCAGCACGCGAAGTTACCGGTTCCAGCCATCTGATCACGCTTGATGACGGGTTTAAAATCCTGCTGGATTGCGGCCTGTATCAGGGTGGTGATGAAGAAGAGATCGGGCATCCGATGGAAGATTTTAACCGCAACTGGCTTTTTGATCCGGAAAAGATCGACTGTCTGGTGCTGAGCCATGCGCATATCGATCACTCCGGGCGTATTCCCAAACTCGTGGCCGATGGCTTCCGCGGTCGTATTTATTCGACGCATGCCACCCGCGATTTGTGCAATATCATGTTGATGGACTCGGCCAAGATCCAGCAATATGATGCCGAATACAAGAATAAAAAACGCACCGGGAATGAGCCCCCGGTAGAACCGTTGTACGAGCCAAATGATGTGCGGCGGGCCATGGGGCAGTTTGCCAGCTACAACTACGACCAGCCATTCTTTATCCACCCGAATGTCCAGGTTCGGTTTCGCGATGCAGGCCATATCATTGGCAGTGCCAATGTCACGCTGGAGATCATGGAAAACGGCGAACGCAAACGGATCGGCTTTACCGGCGATATTGGCCGGCCTCATCGCCCGATCCTGGAAGACCCTACACCGATGCCGGAGGTAGACTACCTGATCTGCGAAAGCACCTATGGCGACCGGGAGCACGAATCGGCGCCGGGTGAAGCCGAGCACCTGATCCGGATCATTCAGCATACCTGCGTAGAGAAAAAAGGGAAAGTGATCATTCCGGCCTTTTCGGTTGGCCGCACGCAGGAGATCGTCTATATGCTCGACCAGTTGCACCACGCCGGCAAACTGCCCAAAGTGCCGGTTTTTGTCGACAGTCCGCTTGCCGTCAACGCGACCGAGGTGTTCATCAATCACCCTGAATGTTTCGACAGCCAGGTGCATGAGTATATGATGGAAAACGAAGACCCTTTTGGCTTCAACGGGCTTTCCTACATCCGTTCGGTGGAAGGCAGTAAACAGCTGAATAATATGCATAAGCCATGCATTATTATTTCAGCTTCCGGCATGATGAACGCCGGCCGTATTCGACACCACCTGTTCAATAACATCGAAAACAACCGCAATACCTTCCTGATCGTCGGTTATTGCGCCCCGGAAACCCCCGGCGGCCGGCTGCGAAATGGGGCTAAAAGCCTCCATGTATTCGGAAAATACCGGCAGGTGCTGGCAGATGTGGAGGTCATGGATTCCTTTTCTGCCCACGGTGACCGCGTCGAAATGCTCGACTTTATCCGCAACCAGCGCGATTCTGTTAAAAAGATCTGGCTGGTACACGGCACGATCGACCGGCAGGAAAAATGGCGCGACTACCTCCGGCAGAATGGCTTTGCCGATATCGCCATCCCGGAGCTTGGCCACGAAGAGCAGCTGTGAAAGGCAAAATTTAAAATGTAAGATGTCTAAGGAAAAGGGGGCTGCAGCTGGTTGATCTTACCGTTTTAACTGCACCTTTTCCAAACGCAGGACCATAACCAGAAAACCGGCAAACAGCACCGTATTCAGCACCAGCGACAGGACCAGCTGGCCCGGTGCGACTATTTTCCACCACATGCTCAGGGCATACAGGCCCAGCACCAGGAGCAGGTAGCCGCCCATGCGCCCGAATTCATAGGGCACCGCATAATATTTCCGGCCCAGGCTCCAGGCCAGCAAACACATCAGCGCATAACTGATCAGTGCCGCCCAGGCCGAACCGACATAGCCGACCTTCGGCACCCACCACAGGTTCAGCAGCACCGTACACAGTGCCCCGGCAATGGAGATCAGGGCTCCGATGTGCGTCTTGTCTTTCAGGCGGTACCAGACCGACAGGTTGTAGTATAAACCCAGAAGAACATTGGCCAGCAACAGGATCGGCACCATGAACAGGCCCACCCAATAGGGCTCCGCCAGAAAATATTTGACAATATCGATGTACAGCAACACCCCGAGCATCCCGATAGCGGATACAATGGTAAACCACTTGGTCACCCGGGCCTGCAACTCGGGCGCATTGGCATCGTTGGCGTGCCGAAAAAAGAATGGCTCGGCGGCATAGCGATAGGCCTGCGTGAAGATCGTGATCAGCATAGCCAGTTTGTAAATATTACCGTAGATACCCACATTGGCCAGGTTTTCCTCCGGTGTTCCGGGCAACAGCCATTTCTGCATGGCCCGGTCGAACATGCTGTTGATAATGCCGGCAAACTGTACGAGGATCAATGGCGCAGCATACAGGAGCATCCGCCGCCACATAAGCCCGTCCACCACCGGCCAGGAAAAACGGCGTACCTGCGGGAACAGGTACAGGAACGTGGCCGAACTGGAGATCAGGTTGGCCAGAAAAACATACCCCACCCGGATGTCCGGCGACCAGACATAATGCACCCAGCCGATCCCTTCCTTTGCCGCCCAGGGACAAAATACCAGCCAGAACAGGTTGAGCGTAACAGTCAGTCCGATGTTAAACAATTTACCTGTTACAAAGCGGATCGGGCGCTGCTCCAGCCGCAGACGGGCAAAGGGCAGTTCGGCCAGGCAATCGAAGGCCAGGATCAGGGCAAACCAGCGGATATACTCCGGGTGGCTACTGTAGGCAAGTACATCCGCCAGGGGCTGGGCAGCCAACAGTACGCCCAACGTGATCGCCAGGGTACTGGCAAATAACGAGAGCAAGGCAGTACTGTAGGCCCGCTCCCGGTCTTCCTCCTGCGTACCAAACCGGAAAAGCGCCGACTCCATCCGGTACGACAGGATGACGATCAGAAATGCCGAATACGCATACAACTCTGTCAGCACCCCGTTCTCCACCTTGGTCAATGTGCGGGTATATACCGGCACCAGCAGGTAGTTGAGAAAGCGCCCGAGTATACTGCTCAGCCCGTAAAGTGCGGTTTCCCCGGCCAGTTTTTTTAGTAGCGACATGGATATTGCAAAGGGTACGGCGAATGTGGCACTGGTTTGCGAGCGAAGGTAGGAGGAATTAGTAAAACTGCTTTACAGCCTTTTTTGACTTTTTACACGGCAGGCCATTGCAGGGCAAGCACTTCGGGCAAACCACATACCCCCCTACAGGCTTCGTAGTGGAAGGGGAGACGAGCTACTGAAACAAAAATCCCCTCGCGCTGTCAGACAACACGAGGGGATCAGGGAAAACTGCAGCCGGAACCTATTCCATTTCCTGGATCACTTCCGTCACTTCCGGCACCATGCGCTTCAGCATGCCTTCAATACCGGCCTTCAGCGTAACGGTGGAGGACGGGCAACCACTACAGGATCCCTGCATGGTCACGAAAACCCGGCCTTTTTCAAAGGCTTTGAATTCAATATTGCCACCGTCCATTTCAACGGCCGGCTTGACATAGGTATCGATCAGCTCTTTCACCTTGCGGGCGATCTCGCCATCCTCACCGGAAAACTGCACTTCGTTCTGTTTGGACATTTCCTGGTCCCAGAACTCCGCAAAGCCCTCCTTGACTACCTCACCGTCCTGCTCCACATAATTTTTAATGAACTCCTTGATCTTGAGCATGATCTCCGACCAGTCGTAATTGAGTTCCTTGGTGACGGTCACGTAGTTATTATTGAAATATACACTCTTGACATACGGCAATTCCATCAGCGCGGTAGCCATCGGGCTCCAGGTTTCCGCAAGGGCAAATTCTTTAAAATCTGCAATACCGCGATATAACAGCCGGTTGGTCACGTATTTCAGTGCTTCCGGGTTGGGGGTTTGCTCGGTATAGAGCATAACCGGACTTTTTGCAACGCTATCCATAGTTGAAAATCTAGTTTAGATTAATTCCATGCAAAGGTAACAAAGTAACAATGTGCGGGCAATTCAGTTCAGTAAAATCACTTAGAGCGTCTAAATAAAATGCTTATTGATGCTCAGAAGACCCGTTTTTGAATTGTGCCGGTTCAGACGGGGGCGGCGCCCCGAAACAATTTCCGGGGCGCTACCCTTGTGAAAATCATCACTTTGCCTTTAAGAATATCCCAATTTAACAAGGACATTCCAGATTTACATTCTAAAATAGATCCGGCCGTTGCGTTGCCGGTACAGCCTGACGGTCGGATACCGGAACAGGATATTGGCGAACAGGACGTGGTAGTCCTCCGCCCGGACCTCCGGGTCGGTTTCAGGACGCCGGTGGAACTGTTGCAGCCGGCGCAAAACCGGCTCCGGGATCCGGGAATCATAACTCAATGCCCTGGAGCCGGTATGTAGCGGACTGTTCTCAAGCGTCTGCAGCAACAGATCGAGCAACTCGGATAGCCGGACGGTATCGCGGATTCGGGAGGGGTAAATACGGGTCATAGCAATACGGGTTTGCGGGTTTCTACTTATTAAGCTGCTCCGGGGGCAGGTCAGTGCCTGGCCGGCCATGACATCAGACACCCTGCACGGCCATTGCAATGGTCACCATACTCAGCCGGACACCGTCCACCGATAACAATAAACTGCCGCAGGCTTCCAGCGTGGCGCCGGTTGTCAGTACATCATCCACCAGCAGCAGGTGTTTGCCCCGGATCCGGTCCGGCCGCTTCAGGGCGAACACGGTTCCGACATTTTGAAAACGCTCCATCCGTTTTTTCCGGGTTTGGGTTGTGGTTTGTTGTACCCGGGCTAGGACATTTTCCAGTACCGGCCGACGGATCGATTCACTCAGCCCCTGCGCAAAAATCGCGCTCTGGTTGTAGCCCCGCCGGCGTTCCCGGCTGGAGTGCAGCGGAACCGGGACAATGGCTTCCACATCGGCAAAATGCGGCGTCCGGGCCAGCAGGCGCCCGAACCGCCGGCCGATCCGGACGCCGACATCCGCCTGATTCTTATACTTCAACTGGTGCAGGGCCCGCTGTACCGGACTTTTCCGGTTAAAATAATACATGGCGGCTCCGGATTCGACCTGCAGCCGCCCCCAGAACCGTTCCGTAAAATCATTTTCCGGTTCCAGGTACTGTTTGGTTTCGTGCAGCTGCCGGCGACAGATCAGACAGAAACAATAATCACCGGACAATTCGCGGTCACAGCCCACGCACAGATTTGGGTAGATCAAGTGCAACAGGCCGGCGCCCAGATCGCGCCATTTGGGAAGGCTTAATGGAAGCATAGCGGTGTTTTTCCTTCAAAAAAAGAACATCCGGAGCAAAACCGGGCGGGGTCCGGATACATTTAATTTAAATTAATTAAAACAAATCAGATATGTAAACATCAGACTAAAAGCATGTTGAAAAACAAATTTAGTGTCCTGTCAAGATAACCGGCGTTTAACCGCACCTGAAGTCCCGTCTCAACCGCTCCGATTATAACTGCCTAAAACACACTTATAAGCCCAGCCTGCATGCCTGCAAGCTTGCTCTTGCCGGCCGGCCGGACAATACCTAAACTCGCCATATAAACAAAACTGTTTTATCTATGAAACGTATTAACCTTACAGAACTCAGCGACCTGCACGACCTATCCTTCGTCCTGGATCAGGCGCTCTATCTACTCGGTAATTCTCCCGTCCGCTTCCGGGCTTCCGATCTGTGCCGGACGACCGGTGTGCATGCATCGGTACTGACGCGCATGAAACTCCTTCATGTCAATTCGCGGTACGAACCGCTGGTCAACCGGTATGGCCTGGTCCGGCTGTTGAAATATCTGTTCGAACACTTCCCTACGCTTGTACTGGCCAAAACCCGGGATGGTCGACTGGCCGTACGCCTATATAAGTACTATAACGGATACAAGCTGGGTACTGGGCCGGCAGTAGTGCCCGAGGTCAGTCTGTTTCAGCGCCCTGACCCGAAGCCCGGATCAACCCGTTGGTATCTGGAACAGGCAAACGCCCGGCTCGCGCCGTAAAATCACAGCCTGGAAAAAAAATAATAAAATTATTTGTGGCCGGCTTGTGTATTTCCGGAATCGCTATACCTTTGCGCCCGCTTTGGAAGAAAGGCATTGTACAGAAGAGGGTGGTGAGGGAAAGAGGTTAATAAGATGTGCAAAATTTTTATTGTAAAAAGCTTGGATGGAGGGGAATGGTTAGCGTAACTTTGCGGTCCGCTTTTTTGCGGGCTTTACAAATGAGTAAGGTATTCCACGCAGGTGGAATTACATAAAGAGTTCAT
>SBHD01000184.1 GCA_006226345.1 Bacteroidota bacterium
GTTGGAGACTATGTAAAGGCCGCTGAATGGTACAGGAAAGTTATTGAAAATGCGACTTCTAATATTTGTTTTCCCTGCGTTTACAACAACCTTGGCATTGCGCTTCGAAAGCAAAGCCGTTTTGAGGAAGCCAAGGAGCAATATGAACATGCCATTTCTCTGGACTCCGGCTTTGTACAGGCTTATATCAATCTGTCTACGGCTTATAGTGATATGCGGAATTTTGCCAAAGCGGAGGAACTTAACTTAATCGCCATGTCCCTGGATTCCACAATAATAGAGATACCGCTCAACCTGGCTCATTATTATATGAATGTCGGACGCATGGAGGAGGCTAAGCGCCTGATCAGAAATGTGCTTCGACAAGACAGTGTTTCTGCTAAAGGCTTCACTCGAATGGGTGAATTGTATCTGTTGAAAGGCATGTTAGATTCAGCAGGGTATTATGCAGATAAGGCCTATCAACTGGATTCGCTGTACCTTCCTACTTTCCACCTAAAAGCTCGGGTCCATCATCAGAAACAACAGTATACAAAGGCACTTGTATATTTTGAGAAGATTCTTGTACGCGACACGTTTAATACTAGCGCATTGATCAACAAGGGGAATGTGTTAAGTGATATGGGCAGGCTGATGGAAGGCATTTCGTGTTTTGATAAAGTGTTGGCGATCGATTCCACCGAGTTTTTAGCTTATAACAACGTGGGTAATAATTATTTGGAGTTGGACGAATACGAAAAAGCCGAACCGTATTGCCATAAAACCATCGAACTGGCGCCTGGCTTTCCATTACCCTATATTATCCTGGCCAGGATCCGGGCAGCCACCGGTGACATAGACGGGGCATTTGATTATTTGGAAAAAGGCCTTCAACGAGGTTTCAATGCCTATGGATACCTGATCTGGGAGGGAAATGAGATCGCTCCCTTGTGGGAACAAAAAGAGCGATGGGACAATCTGATGAAAAAGTACTTCCCGGAGCAATACAAAGACTGAGAAATGTAAAACTGCAAAATGTAAGATGTAAAAGTTAAAAGGGAGACCGTGAAAGCGTCTTAAATCAAAACGCCTTATGAAAACGAATTTGCTGCTGTATCTTATCATGTTCCTGCTTTTGGGCACCCTGTCCGCCCAGGAGCGTGGCGCCACGCCCGCCAACCATTCAACCATCCAGCCATCCAACCATCCAACCAATACCTACGCCGTGGTCGTCGGCATCTCCGACTATCAGGCGCCGCAAATCACCGACCTTAAATACGCCCACCGCGACGCCGAGGCCTTTGCCAACTATCTCCGTTCGCCGGCTGGCGGGAGTCTGGATCAGGATCATTTGAAACTCCTGATCAATGAACAGGCCACAGCAGGACAGGTACATGCCGCCCTCTATTGGCTCCTGGAAAACTGCACTGCCCAGGATCAGGCGGTTATTTATTTCAGCGGCCACGGCGACGTGGAGCAACAATTGAAAGGACAGCCTGGCTACCTGCTTTGCTGGAATTCCCCTCCTTCCATGTATATGGCGGGCGGATCGGTGCAATTGAATAATTTGCAGACCGTCATTTCTACCTTGTCGCTCAACATAAAGGCTAAAGTGCTGATCATCACCGACGCCTGCCGTTCCGGCAAACTTTCCGGCAGTGCCATTAATGGAGCCCAACTCACCAACATCGACCTGGCCCGACAGTACGCCAGCGAGATCAAGATACTCTCCTGCCAACCCGACGAGTTCAGCATCGAGGGCGAACAATGGGGTGGTGGCCGCGGCGTCTTCAGCTATCACCTGGTGGAAGGCCTTTATGGTCTCGCTGATTCCGATCAGGACCTGTCCGTCAATCTGTTCGAAATTGGCCGCTACCTGCAGGACCACGTCAGCAAAGAGGCCGCCCCCCTTAGCCAACTCCCCTTGACGGTGGGCAACTCAAAAGCAGCATTGGCCCGGATATATCCAGACTTACTGGATAAGATCAGGGAAGACAAGGCAGAACAGACCCGGATGTTCTCCTCCACCGAAACAAAGGGCATAGAAGAAGAGACCCTGGCTCGCCTGGACTCGACCACCAATGCCCTGTACCATGCTTTCAAGGAAGCCCTGCGCACCAAACGGTTTATTTCCCCCGGACATGCCTGCGCAGACACGTTTTACCGGCAACTGCTCCTGATATCCGAATTAAAACCGCTACATGCGGCCATGCGACGCAATTATGCCGCCGCCCTGCAGGATGAAGCACAGGAAGTCCTGAACAAATGGCTGTTGGTGGATGTGCACGAAGTTGACCTCCCCAAAAAACTTCGGGTTGAAAGATACCAGCATTACCCCACCTACCTTGGACGGGCAGCCGAGCTGCTGGGCCCAAGCCACTACATGTACAGTGCCCTTATCGCCCGCAAGTTGTTCTTCGAAGGCTATTTAATGGCCATCAGCAACCGGACCAAAGACCCCGGTTTTGGGAGCCAGGTACTGGCAAGGCTGCGGGAAGCACAACAGTGGGATTCCAATATGGTGGCGCACGTTTACTTCGAAATAATGAAAGTACACGGAAAAAACCTGCGCCAACTCGATTCGGCGCAATATTACTTCGACAAAGTGACTGCGCTCAGCCCCACCTGGGTACTCCCTCATATCGAAATGTATTGGATTTCAAAAGGATTTATTGGCCATGAGAAAAGTGAAAAATACCTTGGCCAGGCCATGCAGATCGATTCCTCCTCAGCCTATCTATACAATACCATGGCCCGGATCTACGATGACAAAGGTCAGGATCAAAAGACAGAACAGGCTTATCAAATGGCCATCCGGTCTGACTCCAGCTACCGGACGGCATATATGAGTCTGGGCTATTTTTATACGAGAAAAAAAATGTTTTCCAAGGCCCGGCAGTATCTGGAAAAAGCAATCACTCTCGACACCACCGATTTCAGGGCCTATCACAACCTGGGCTTCATGTTCGTCCTGGCCAATGAGTGTGAAAAGGCTGTAGAGCCGTTAATGATAGCCATTTCCAAGGCTCCGGAAAGCAATTCGGAGGCCATGCTGTTCCTGGCGGATTGCTTCATCGAATTAGAACAATACGAGGCTGCAGAAGCACAACTCAGCGCGGCACTGGCTTTGCCGCTTGACAGGTGGGTGGATAAATTCACCCCGCCCAGGGCTGCAGGACTAATGGGAGACATTAAACGTATCCGGGGAGAATATCAGGAGGCGGAAACACGCTATCTCGAAGCGCTTGAACTGGCT
>SBHD01000094.1 GCA_006226345.1 Bacteroidota bacterium
GACCCACTGGCGCCGGAAACTGATACCGGCCACCATCGGCTGGTTATACTGCAGGTAATCCACCGGCACACCCGCCGGATTGATCAGCGTTTGCAATTCGGTGTATTGATTGAAAATCGGCAATTGCTGGGCCTGAAGGCCGGTGCTCACCAATACTAAAAACAGTAAAATGGTAAAATATCTGCCCATGATCGATTGTTTTCGCATGATAGGTTAAGTTAAAACCCGCCGGAAAAATGCCTGTAAGGCGGTTGCCCGGCGGGTGGTATATCACTTACCGCAGGATGGTTATGGTGCCCTCCAGGATCTGCTCGTTCTGAACGCCAGCCCGAAGGATGTAGTAATAGGTGCCATCCGGAAGTTGTTTCCCGTTGGAGTTTGTTCCCTGCCAGTTGTTGTCATAGTTCTTTGTTTGATACACGACATCGCCCCAACGATTGAGAACGATGAATTCCACACCATTCGGATAGTCGGGCAGATTCGGAATGATCACCGCATCTGCAGTTCCGTCACCATTGGGTGTAATAACATTCGAAGGCGGCACCAGCGGCGGTACCGGCACCGTTGGCAATTCGGCCAGTAGCGTCACTTCTGCGCTTTCGCACCAGCCCGGACAGTCATTTACACACACTTCATAGACAAACTTCGAGTCGTATTGCAGGGCGGTCGGCGCCGTGAAGGTGAAACTGCCGTCGCTGTTGGCCGTCAGGCTGCCCTCCACCGGAGTGGTCAACAGGTTAACCTCTACCTCCGGAGAAGCCGGTATGTTATCATTGGCCAGGATATCCAGGTGTACATTCGGCGGACTCCCGAGGTTGAAGAAGGTATCATTCCGGGCGATCAGTTCACCATAGGCAGATATCTGTACGGTGTCTGAGGAATAATCCCCACACCGGGTCGTACCCAGCGTCCAGGTAAATACATAGTTGTTACCTGCTTCCAGTCCCGTAATCACGGTGTTTGGATCCAACGGATCCGCGATTCCAACACCAGCCTGTGCCTGATCCGTCGGCTGGGACCACAAACCGGATGCCTCTGGGAATGCAGAAGGTGTTGCGGACAGCGTAACGGTGCCGGGTAACTGGCAATAATGCTGGTCGGCACCGGCATCTGCCTGATCGCCGGGTGAAGATAAGTTTTCTACAGGTACATCCTGGTTGATCGTGTCTTTGCAACCATACAGATCCGTAATGACCAGACTCACATTTTCAATGTCAAACCCAATATATTCATTAGCCGGACCCGAACCGGAACCGGTATTCCCGTCACCAAAATTCCAGAACCAATCCACTACAGGAAACTCTGATTGTGAATTATCATTAAAGTACAGGACATTGGACAAACAGCTATCTGGCACAGTCCAACCGAAATCTGCTACCACATGCGGGTACACATAAATGACCTTGTACGAGGTGTCGCTGACAATACCATCCGAGGCTACCAGGCTGACCACAAACGTGCCGGTATCCGGATAAATCGCGAACGGATTCTGTTGGCTACTGAAGTTTCCATTGCCCAGGTTCCAGAACCAACTGGTCGCGTTTTCGGAGGAGTCCCTGAAAAACACCAGGTGTTGCACACAGGCTGTATCCTGGCTGACCCCGAACAGCGAGGTGACGGATGAACAGAAGGCCGTAAGCACGGCAGTATCGGCAGCCATACAGCCGTTGGCATCCGTAACCGTGACGGCGTACGTACCCGGCTGTGTGATGGTGATTGTCGGGTCAGTCTCCCCGCCCGGCGACCAACTATAACTGGTAAAGGCCCCAGCAGAGATCGCCACCGGATCGCCCGGGCATATGACCGCAGGCGCATTGATCGCCACCAAAGGCAGATCATGGACCGTCAGGTCCGTGATCATGACACTATCACATCCGTTAACCGTGACCAAACTATCGATATACATACCGGACACCGTCTGAAAGGCCCCGCCTACAAACAGACTATCCCCGGCACAAATAGAAGCACTCAGCGGGATTTCATAGGTTGGCAGCACAGACAGGTCCAGGTACACCGTACTATCGCAGCCGTTGAGTGCGGTCAGCACTACCGTATAGTAACCCGGCGTATCAAAGAGCTGCCCGCCCACATCATAGACCTCCTCAGCACAGATAGCCACCGTCAACGGTGTGGCCAGGGTATCCAATACCGTCAGGTCAAGGTACACCGTACTGTCACAGCCATTTACTGCTGTCAATACTACTGTGTAATATCCGGTAGCATCAAACGCCTGGCCTCCGGCATCAAATACCTCACCGGCACAAATCGTTTCATTCAGTACCGTGGCCACCGTATCCAACACTGTCAGGTCCAGGTATACCGTGCTGTCACAGCCATTGAGTGCGGATAATCCAACGATATAAGACCCGGTCTGATCAAATGTGATCCCACCGACCATATAAACCGCACCGGCACAGATCGTTTCTGCCAGATTGGTTTGGAAAGTATCCAGCATCGTCAGGTTGAGCACAACTGTACTGTCACAACCGTTTATGGTAAAATACTGGGCGGAATAGGATCCCGTCGTACTGTAAAAACTACCATCAAATTCAATACTGTCCCCCTGGCACAGGGAAACATTCAGGTTTACCTGTATCGTATCATCGACGATCAGATTAAGGACAACGATGCTATCGCAACCGTTCACCGTCGAAAAAGCACCAACGTAGACCCCGGAGGTACTGTAATTATTGCCGTCAAAAAAATAAGAACTGCCCAGACAGATCGAGACATCCAGATTTTGATAAAACGTGTCCTGTACCGTTAAGTCCAGGTATACGGTACTGTCGCAGCCATTTTGCGCGATCAATACTACCGGATAATAGCCCGTGGCATCAAATTGCATCCCTCCGACATCATACACATCACCCGCACAAATGGTGGGGCTCAGGAATGTAGCGACCGTATCCAGAACCGTCAGGTCCAGGTATACCGTGCTGTCACACCCATTTTGCGCAGTCAATACCACGGGATAATAGCCCGTGGCATCGAATTGCATCCCACCGACATCATACACATCACCCGCACAAATGGTAGGGCTAAGGAATGTAGCGACCGTATCCAGCACCGTCAGGTCCAGGTATACCGTGCTGTCACAGCTATTCTGTGCGGTCAATACCACCGGATAGTATCCAGTGGCATCAAATTGCATCCCTCCGACATCAACTATTTCGCCTGCGCAGATCGTGGGGTTCAGGAAAGTCGCAGCCGTATCCAGCACCGTAAGGTC
>SBHD01000381.1 GCA_006226345.1 Bacteroidota bacterium
ATGATGCCAACGCTGCAGAAGCCGCCTATAAAAGTGCCTTTGCATTGGATACCACGAACTTTATACTATTGGCTCTCCTGGCGGAACTTTACAAGGGAACCGGACGGGAGGAGGAAAGCAGGCAGCTTTTCAAAAAAATCCTGAGCACAGTTTCAGAAGATGCAACAGCAGATGAAATTATAACATACATGAATGCATATCGAAATGAAAGGTCGTTCTTGAATCTTAATTTGCTGGGTCGTTCTTATCTGGGACTTGGGGATATGGACGCCATGGAAAAACTGATTGAAAAGCATTTGAAATTGTATGGGAAAAAGCCTTGGCTGTTTTACCAAATTGCCTGTTTGTATTCACTGGCCGGCCAGCAGGACAGGGCTTTGGAATGGCTTGAAAAAGCGCTTGAATTTAAAAAAATGCAAAGCCTGATTTTTTACCACAGTTCCTTTATCCTCGATTCGGACTTGAACAACATCCGCAATACAGAGGGTTATCGGGAGGTGTTGCGAAAGTATTTCCCGTCAGTGCATAAATGATCAGGTATTGTAGACTTTAGGTTGATAACAAACACCAAACGGTATCCGAGAACAGGCATCCGACAAGGATGCCCCCTATCCAATTACTAACCCCGAATTCCCATTTTTTCCTATATTTGATCGCGCATTGCACCACCAAACGGTGCACATAATCCAGGACATCTGACTATTCACCAAATGAAAAAATGCATTCTGTTGCCGGCATTGCTGGCATACATCCTCTGCTGCCCGTTGTATCTCGTCGCACAGGAAGCGACACCCTCTGAACAAGCTACTGCGGACAAAGGCGTATCGCCTGTATCCAATCCTGCCAACGGCCGCGTCGCCAACGGCACCACCAGAGCCGTGATCATCGGCATTTCCGACTACCAGGATCCCCGCATACCCGACCTGCGCTTCGCCCACCGCGATGCCGAAGCCCTGGCAGCCTATCTGCGTTCACCGGCCGGCGGTAGTGTGCCGGAGGACAATCTGAGGGTATTGATCAATGAAGACGCCACGGAAGCCCGGATCGGGAATGCGCTGTACTGGCTCCTGGAAGAAACAAAAGAAGGCGACCAGGTGATCTTTTATTTCTCCGGCCATGGCGATGTCGAGCGAAAAATAAGCAGCAAACCGGGGTTTCTCTTGGGCTGGAATGCTAATGCCGGGGTGTACCTGGCCGGCGGGACCCTTAAGGTCCGCGACTTACAGGAAATCATCACTACCCTGTCGCAGGAGCAGAATGCCCGGGTGCTGGTCATCACAGATGCCTGTCGTGCCGGCAAACTGGCAGGAGACGAGGAGGGTGGAATCCAGATCACCGGCGCCAGCCTGGCCAAAAAATTCGCCAACGAGATCAAGATCCTGTCCTGCCAGCCCGATGAACTCAGCGTCGAAGGGGAACAGTGGGGCGGCGGCCGTGGCGTGTTCAGTTACCACCTCATTGAAGGGCTGCTGGGACTTGCCGATCAGAATACCGATATGCAGATCTCCCTGTCTGAGATCCGGCGCTATCTCGAAGACCAGGTATCCAGTGAAGTGAGCAATCAGTCGCCCATGACCGTTGGGGATATCAAAGAAGTCATCGCCCGCGTCGATCCGGAACTGCTCCGGGAGGTCAAACAACTCAAAAAGGGACAGGCGCCCCAACTCCATGCAACCAATACCAAGGGTGCCGAGGCGACACTGCTGGCCAGCCTGGATAGCCGTACCCGGGAAAAATATGCGGCCTTCCAACAAGCCTTACACGATAAAAACTTTCAACAGTCCGAAGGAGCCGGCACAGACCGGTTGTTCCGGCAACTCATGCAGGTACCGGAGCTCAAACCCCTGTATGCCCATATGCGGCAAAACTATGCCGCTGCGCTGCAGGACGACGCACAGCAGGTGCTCTACAAACTGCTGGAGGCAGACCCGGCTGTTTGCCTTCGTGTTGCAGAGGGGTATCAGCGTTCCTACCAGGATTACCCGCAATACCTCGAACGGGCAGCCGAATTGCTCGGGACCAAACACTTCATGTACCGCACGATCAAAGCCCGGCAATACTGGTTTGAAGCATACCTGCAAAGTTTAACGATCAAAGGAGATCAGGAAAAAGCCCAGCGGGTGCTGGCAGGGTACCGGAAGGCACTGGAATACCAGCCGGACATGCCCCAAGCCTGGCTGGAAATAGGCCTGCAATATGGCTTTGAACTCAACCAGCCGGACTCCGCCAAACATTACTTCAACAAGGCGATCCAGTCCACAGCCAACTGGGTACTGCCCTATACCCATTACGCCAACTGGCATTCCAGCCGTGGAGAATTTGAACAAGCGAAAACCTGGCTGGACAAGGCCTTCGCCATCGACTCCAACTCCGTGGTCACCTGGCACGCACTCTACGATTGGGCCAACCGGCAGTATATGCCCGGGTATGAGATCAATATATGCCTGCGCTCCTTGCAGATCGACTCCACCATTGCCTGCACCTGGCTTAGTCTGGGTAAAGCCTACCTGAACGTAGGTGATTACAAGGAAGCCGAGCGGGCCTTTAAAAAAGCGATCGAACTGGATCCGGCATTTGTCAGCTGTATCTATTGGCTGGCGGAAGTATATACAATGACCAACCAGGCGGAGGAAGCAGAACGATATGCCATGCAGTTGATCCAACTGGATACGACAAATGCCTCGAGCTTCAATTTTGCCGGTACGGTATACCGGCAATTTGGCTATGATATGCAGGCAGAAGTCATGTGGGATAAAGCCTTTCGCCTGGATAACGAGCACCTCCCTACCCTGTCCAATTTAGCCTTTCACTACCTCCGCAGCGGTCGCTCCAAAAAAGCAGAACGCCTGGCCGATCAGATCACCAAACTGGCGCCGGCGGATTATTCGGGGTTCCAGACGGCCGGAATTGTGTACCAACGCACCGGTCGGTATAGCAAAGCAGTGGAGATGTATAAAAAAGCGATTGAACTCAATCCGGATTACCACCTGAATTACGCCGGACTTGCAGTGCCCTATATGTGCATGGAACGTTATCCGGAAGCCGACAGCATGTTTCAAAAAGCATTGGCACTGGAACCAGGCGACTGGATATCAAAAAACAGGCTGGCACTGTTGTATATCAAAATGGACCAGCCCCGGGATGCCGCCAAGCTGCTGAACGAGATCGGGCTGGAAGGCCCAAACGATGT
>SBHD01000383.1 GCA_006226345.1 Bacteroidota bacterium
GAGAGCAATTGACTGACGAGTACGGTATTTTTAACCTGGATCGCGAAATGGACCTGGTCTGTGGTGAGCCGGGATGCCGTAAACGGATCGGACCGGAAGATTTTGATCTCTACTACCGTGAATGGGACGAAAAGATCCAAAAGTCCATTACCCGCCTGTTTGAGGTAGAACAACCACTCATGCCGTTCATTGAGAAAGATGTCCGGCTGGAACTCGACGAATTTTTCAAACAGCCGGAGTTATACAAATCCGTCTATGCGTTACGGCACCGGAAATAAGCCGGTAATGCTTAGGGGGAAACTACCAGTTGCTCGCACCTGCACCATCAGGAACCGTATACCGGTACAATAAAGGCCCCGTTCAAAAACGGCTCCGGGTCAATCTGACTTTGCAGAATAACGCCGCGCCGGGCAGACCCAAGCAGGAGTTCAGCAGCCTGCAGCATGGGAACCGCCGTTGTGGTCTGTATAGCCCGCAGGCGATGTTTACCAACCACCTGCGGCAAAATTAGTTTGGCTACTTCCCGCCGCCGCAGGATACCGCCGGCATCTTTGCCTTCCACCGCCGCGTACAAAATGATCCGGTCATCTTCGACATTCGGGATTGCCGTTTCCATTTTATCCTGCAGCACTGCGATCGCTTCCCGGGAGTTCCCCAGCCCGGCGCGCTGGGTTTGTACCCAGCCGTAATGTCCCGGATGCCGCAAGGTCTTATAATCGAGCGTACGCACCTTTCCGGCCAGTGCATCCGGCAGATCGGCAGCGCCGCCAGAGGTCAGGTCGTCCTCATAGGCAATGCCATCGATTATGATCGTGCTCCGTTCGGACAGAGCAGGGCGAACCGTTTTTTTATAATCACGGATTACGACCGCATCCTTCAGGTATTCGGTGGCTACCCCTACCGGGCTCCAGGTAAAGCCGTAATAATGCGGTGCCACCGCGTGATCGGTCAGGGCGCCTACTTTCATCTCCAGTTTTTCAACTTTATCCACCCCAAAGTCTTGGCAAAACTCCCGGTACATACCGTGCGCCAATACATCGATATAGCCGGGCGCCAGACCGGTTTGCAGGACAAATCCCGTATCGGCATCCCGGGCCAGGTCCATGATCTTGTCCGTTTCCGCGACATATTCTGTAAGATTGGCATAATGCAACCGGAAGTCCCTGGCCAACTGTGCCATACGGGGCGCGAGGCTGCCAGGCAGACAGTCCAACAATACGTCAGCCTGCTCCAGAATTTTACGCATCTCATCCGTCATACCGTCAGCAGGCAAATGAAAAGCCTGCACCGAACAAGGTTTGGTAGTACCCGTTTCGATCCAGCGGGCAACGTTTTCTGCTTTTTTGAGGGTCCGGTTGCCGATAAACAACGTTGGTGGTACTTCACTCCATTCCATCAGGAGGAGTCCGGCAGCTTCAGCAATACCTCCGGCGCCCGCGATAATGATCTTGTGGTGTTCCTTCATGGCAGGAAGATAAGATTTGCTGGTATCAATTGATAACTAGTGGTTTGTATGATAAATCTTCACCGTAGTGCCCCCCCTGTCATTATTTGCTTATACCACTTCCGGTTTGGCCACTTGTTGCCGAAGTTTCCGGATATAAAACGCCTGCCCTTCATGCACGACGCGTGCCAGAAGGCCTTCGGCTACCAGGCGGTCGAGTTCCGATGCTGCTACCCCACCCCGCTTCAACAGGTTCAGTGCTTCGCGTTCGCGCATGGGATGGACTTCCGTTATATCCAGGATATTCTGCAGGCTGTCTCCCGGCACATCGAAAGCAGCGCTGGAAAATCCGACCAGGTATTCCACCGCATCCACGTGGGTAGAGAAGATCTGATACGCCTCAATCAGCTGCTCTTCAACCGGAGTCTGCACCCATTTTTCAGCAGGCGGCCGGGTTGGAAGGCCCACATATGCCACCCCCGGTTGTATCTGCTGTAAGAACGCAGCGGTATGGATCAGTTGGGGCATGCTGTCATTCACGCCACGCACCAGCATGGTCTCGGTGATCAGCTCCCCCTTGAATTCATCGGAAAAAGCCCGGATCCCATCCAATATTTTATCCAGAGACAAGCGCGGATCGGCCCGGTTGATTATCCTCCATGCTGCAGGATCGACCGAGTCGACCTTGACGGATACCAGGTCTGCTCGTTCCAGGTCGTGCCGCACAGATTCATTCCAAAGCAGAGAAGCGTTGGTAAAGACCGCCACCGGAATTCCCAGCGGCCGCAACAATTCGATCGTTTTTCCCAACTGGAGGTCCAATGTAGGTTCACCATCGGGGACAAATGACAGAAAATCGATCTGCCCGCCGGCATTTCGTACCTGATCCACTTTTTGTTGTACATCTGCCGCGATCTGCTCGGGATCGTAAAGCTTTTGGCGATCAATTTCGCTCCAGGTAGTTAAACCCACCTGGCAATACACACAGTTGTAGGTACATATCTTGGGCGGGATATTATTGATGCCGAGGCTCTGCCCCAGTCTTCTCGACGGTATAGGTCCGAATACTAGCATAGTCTACCTCCTTTATGCTGTTTTAAATAAATGGGCTACCTGGCATTTCCACGTAGCTGCCAAATTCAAGTGATCCGCCGAAAGATGCGGTCAAACCGGCAGGGGGCAAATGATCCGAATCAACCGGCAGCATGATCATCTGGTTAGCCGGTCCTTTCATATCAATTTTTTTCCGGTATACGGTAGAGCTTTCCTGCTTCCTCCAATTCTTCGGTAAAATTATCCTCCAGGGAGAAATGCTGGAGTTGCCACACCTTGTCCGGCTTGTAAAATTGGAAGTTGAACCGGAAAGGCTGCCGGGAAAACCGGACCAGATAACTGTAATACACGTAACAAGTGCCCGCCGTCCTTTTGGTGAGCGGTTCATACCCAAAGTACTTCCCGACCAAATCACGGGAAACAGCTCCTTCTGCCCGGGTTTTGAGTACGTTCAGGTCGACCGGATCCATCCATTTATTAGTATTAAAAATGTAACCGACAGCCTCTGAAATAGTCGATCTCTGGTAGGTATCAAAAAACCTGGTAATGATCTGCTCCGGCGTATCCTGTCCGGATGTAGCAGTTGCGGATAAAAAAAACAAGGCGTACAGCAGTACGTTTTTCATAGTTTATAGATTTTACTGTTTTGCAAATTAGGCGCATCCGGCAGAGATACCCAGTAAAAAG
>SBHD01000186.1 GCA_006226345.1 Bacteroidota bacterium
TTGCCGCCCCGTTTCTGTTCCGCACCTGACAGGTTGGGCTCCGGTCACATCTGGTCTGCTTTAGGTAAAAACACTTCAGCCATCATGCACCGTACACTGCCGCCACCATAGGTTTCAATCGTGGGGATCGGCCAGTACAGGATGCCGGTGTGTTTTTCCAGGCGGCCCACCTGCTCCGGTGTAAGGGACTGATAGGCCTGCTCCGACATGACCAGCAGTTGCTCCCCTTTAAGTGTCCGCACCTGTAACATATTACCGGCAAAAGATTCCATCTGGCTGAGGGTGATCTCCACCACTTCCTTGCCGGTTTCGGAAAAATGGCGCAACACAAGCGCGCGCTCATTGGCATCGCGGATCGTTTCCAGGCAAATGACCACAAAGGTTTCTCCCATGGCCATCATCACATTGGTATGGTAAATATCCTGCCCATGGACATCGACGGAATGAAAAACAACCGGGGTATAATCCAGGATATCGCAAAGGTCCTGTAGCAGGGCAGCATCGGTCCGGGTACTCAGACAGGCGTACGCCAGGCGGTGCTGGTGGTCAAAAATAATACTGCCGGTACCTTCCAGAAACCGGTCAATCTTTTCATTGAATTCCAGGTTGATCCGTTTTTCCGACGAAAAACCTTCCTTCAGTACCGTGTCCAGCACCTGCCGGCGGCGTTCCCGGCGGCGGGTCGGCGCAAACATCGGATAAGTCACCAGAAATCCCTCCTGATGAAAGGTCACCCAGTTATTGGGGAATACCGCATCAGGCTTAACCGGGCGGGCAGAATCCTGCGCCACGATCACCTGCACACCTGCTTCCCGGAGTGCATTGACAAAGGCATCAAATTCTTCCACTGCCTGCCGGCGGATCGCTTCCGGGCTCAGGCTGGTGTCATTATGCTGGAAGGCATTGCTGGCCGCTGTTTCTGCATTAAAGCCAAAGTTGACCGGGCGGACCATCAGGATATAAGGAGTGGTTTGCTGACGCATATCGGAATGTAGGTGTAGTGGTTAAAGCAGGTCATTTGGGAGGGCGAAAGTAACGAATTTCGGTATTGGCGACCGAACATACATCGGGGCGGAGATGATGCACAGGCCATTGTTTCAAATTTCGCAGTATTTTTCCGCTGTGAAGTACAAATCGTCCCGTTATTGCTCAAATTGTCACTTCCCTTTGCCCTACAAGGCAAAGTTCTGCACACGTTGCGGGCAAAAGAGCACGGATAACCCTTTGTCGCTCCGCGTCCTGTTCCGGCAGGTATGGTTTCGGGTACTGCACCTGGAAAGCCGCTCTCTGCTGTATATATGGCAACTGTTGATACCCGGGTTTGTCGCTTCAGAATACCTCAACGGTCGCCGGAAACGCTATCCACAACCTTTTCGGTTCTTTTTTATAGTCATGTTCCTGTTCCTGCTGACCCTTAACCACCGGATCGATACCGGAGCGATTAAAGCTTCCAGCAGCTATAACGGCGTTAAGATGGACGATGACCTGTCCGGGAACGGGAAGGAGTTCAATCTCTACCAACTGGGGAAAAGGTATACGGAATCCGTACGGTTGCGGCAGACTTTCGACTCCCTGCCTGCTGCCTACCACCAACCGATTGTACAGGAAGCATTTGATAGTTTGATCGAACGGACCTATGGCAACGATTTTCGCAGGTTCAGCACTTTCTGGGAAACCGCTAATGCCCAGAATATGAATAACGGCAGCACGGACTCTATAGATTTTAATATAGGCTTCAAAAGGCTGCGCATTGCCATTATGGATGCCTTTCAATCGGATGCCGAAACCATTATTGAAAAATACGGCATGACGAACTGGCTGGACCAGGTGCTGCTGCGGCAGGGATTGAAAACAATGGAAGACCCCAGCACCCTGATGAAATCCTACCTGGGTAGTCTGGCCTGGACCATTCTCGTGCTCATCGGCCTGATGGCTGGAATCATGACGCTGCTTTACTGGCGTCAGGACCGGTATTATGTAGAGCATTTCATGTTCCTTTTGCACGAACATACCGGCTACTTTTTGCTTCTGACCCTGGCATTCTGGTTCAGTTACCTGATCCCACTTGGCTGGATGATGTGGCTCGTTGTGATACTGTGGCTTATTCTCGCCCCATTTTTGGCGATGTACCGTTTTTACGGTCAGGGCATTGGGATAACCCTGTTAAAAGGAGTGGTGTACCTCGTGTTTTACACAACGGGATTCTTTGCTTTGTTCGTCCTGGGCCTGTTAATCGTTTTCTTTTTGTTTTAACCTGTTAGCAAAATGTCTGCCTACGAAACCGTGATCGGCCTCGAAGTCCATGTCCAGCTCGCCACCCGCTCCAAGATGTTCAGTACGGACAATGCGGCTTTTGGCGGCGCTCCCAACACCCATACCAGTGCCATCAGTCTGGCCCACCCCGGTACACTGCCCCGCCTGAACAAAACAGCCGTGGAATACGCCGTCCGGCTCGGTCTTGCACTTGGCTGTACGATCAACCAGGTCAGCACCTTCGACCGGAAAAACTACTTCTACGCCGACCTGCCCAAAGGCTATCAGATCACCCAGAACGAAAAACCGGTCTGTACCGGCGGACAAGTCGTATTCAATACCCCTGCCACATTCGGCAGTGAAGAACCGGCATCCGGTCAGGTGACCGTCCGCCTGCATCATATCCACCTCGAGGAAGACGCCGGGAAAAGCCTGCATGATCAGGATCCGGAATACTCCCGGATCGACCTCAACCGCGCCGGTGTGCCGCTGTTGGAGATCGTGAGCGAACCGGACCTCCGGAGTCCTGAAGAAGCCGCTGCCTTCATGGAAACGATCCGCAAACTGGTGCGGTGGCTGGGAATCAGTGACGGCAATATGGAGGAAGGTTCGTTGCGCTGCGACGTCAACATTTCGGTGCGCAAAAAAGGCGCTACCCGCCTGGGCACCCGTTGTGAGATCAAGAACATCAACTCCATGCGTTTTGCCCGCCGGGCGATCGAATTTGAGACTGACCGGCAGATCGGGATCCTGGAACAGGGAGGCAGCGTTGAACAGGAAACACGCGGGTTCAATCCGGAAAACGGGACGACCTACCCGCTGCGGGAAAAGGAAGAAGCCCACGATTACCGCTACTTCCCCGAACCGGACCTGCCACCGGTGGTGATCACCAACAACGAG
>SBHD01000290.1 GCA_006226345.1 Bacteroidota bacterium
AGAACTGGGCCGGTTACTGGATCGCCTACCTAAAGATGGAAAGGACGGAAAGGACGGTGCTCCGGAGGAAAAACTGCTACCGGACAACGTCCGCTCGGTGATCCGGATATAACTGCGATCCGGAGCGACCAGTATAGAAAAAGGGCTGCTGAATACGATCAGCAGCCCTTTTCTTTTATAGTAAAGTCAAAGATTTATTCATCATCATCATCCATCTTGGATGCGTTAAAGCCGGCGTCTTCGAGGGCTCCACTGCCGAAGTCCCACTCGTCGGAACTTCCGGCAGGCGGCCGCTTGGATGCGGGAAGTCTTACTTTATCCGCAATCGGTTTGGCGGCAGGCCGATCTTTTTCTACGCTTTTACCAAACGGGTCCGACTCGCTCTGTTCATCTGCGGGCGACTCTTTTTTGGCATTGGCTATATTTTTACCATCGACACTTTTGGTCGCGTGGGGTACCAGCCGTAACCGGTTTTTATCGATCAACTGACCTGTAACGGTGCAGATACCATAGGTTTTGTTCTCAATGCGGAGCAGGGCATTTTTCAGATCCTGAATATGCCGTTGTTGGCGGGCGGCCATGCGTTGCAGGAGTTCGAGGTCGGCATGTGCTGTCGAATCATCGTACCAGTCTCCGCCCTGTTGGTTGAATCCGTTTTCGTTCAGCTCGGATATCTGTCGCTGTGTGAAATCCAGTTCTTCCTGTGCCTTTGCTATCTTATCATCAATCAGGCTCTTGAATTCTTGCAGCTCCTCATCACTGTATCGTACTTGCGGCTCTTGTGACATAGTTGGCAGGTCGTGTTATGGTGGTGAAAAGATTGGATTGGGGGAATTAGCGCGCAAAATTAGGTTAAAAAACGTGTTGGTGAGTACGGTAGGGCAAAAATTTAATATTTTATTAGTTCAATTTTACCCCAATTATCATTGCTGGTCATCCCCGGGCACCCAAACAATCGTGCAAGGGGGCATTCCCGGAGCATAAAATCCAATATTCTGTTCCCTTCCTGACTTGTTTATGCTGTTTGACTGCCTGGGAGTGACAGGCTGTTTGATTGACCGAATTTCCTTTGGAATCGGGCTAAAAAAAATATTGTACCTTTGTGTGCGATTTCATATTTTAAGGAATAACCAAACAAGTGTTGGTTTTGATGGTTTTTATATCCGCACTGACAAAATAAGATTTGCCCTAACCGTACAATAAAACATGGTCGAAACAAAGGCGTCATCGCGTTCCACTTCGCGTACAAAAAAGAAAACTACTGTTTCTAAAGCTTATCGGGAAGAAGTACTCCGGGATTTCCGGATCTGTACGCTGAGCCGGGAGGCCAGTGTCCTGGCCCGTAAGGAAGTGTTGACCGGGCGGGCTAATTTTGGCATTATCGGCGATGGGAAGGAAGTCGCCCAGGTGGCTATGGCCAAAGCCTGGAAAAAAGGCGATTTTCGATCGGGATACTACCGGGATCAAACCTTGTTGATGGCATTGGGCTTAATGACCCTGCAGGAGTTTTTCGGGCAGCTGTACGGAGACCCCGGCAATGATCCGTTTTCCGGCGGACGTCAGATGAACTGCCACTTTGCCACCCCTTTCATCAATGAACAGGGAGAATGGCTGGACCTGAAGAACCAGTATAATATCTCTTCCGACATTTCCCCGACCGGTGGACAGATGGCCCGTGCACTCGGATTGGCTTTCGCTTCAAAAAAATTCCGGGAACTGCCCGGGATCTGCAATACCCTTTCCGATAAAGGGAATGAAGTTACTTTCTGTACAATAGGGGATGCTTCCACTTCGGAAGGCGCTTTTTGGGAAACCATAAATGCCGCAGGTGTGCTGCAGGTACCGCTAGCCATTTCCGTCTGGGATGACGGATACGGGATTTCGGTGCCTAAGAAATACCAGACCACCAAAGAAAGTATATCCGAGGTGCTCAGTGGATTTGATGGAGAAGGCGGGGTGCAAATCCATATCGGTAAGGCATGGGACTATCCCGGCCTTTGTGAATTGTATCAGACGGCCATTGCTTCCATGCGCAAGACCCACCAGCCTGCACTTTTTCATATACAGGAGGTGACGCAGCAATTAGGCCACTCCACTTCCGGTGATCACCGCCGGTACAAATCCCCGGAGCGGCTGCAATATGAGGAAGAATATGATTGCAACCAGCGGATGGCCAATTGGATGGTGGATTCGGGAATTGCCACAGCCGAGGAGATAGAAGTGATCCGTACAGAAGCAAAAAAAGAGGTCGCAGACGCTGCTCAATGGGCATTCCGGCATTATCATGATGCTGTTGACCAACTTCGGCAATCTTTGACCCCTCTGCTCCAGCAAGCCCAGTCCGAACATCCGGATATTCCGGCGCTGAGTACGCAGGCCCAGAATCTGTCCAGGATGCGGAATCCCATGCGGTTCGAGATTATCAGGATAGCCCGCCGGGCGTTGTTTGCATTGGCCGGTCGTTCTGGTGAGACCAAAACCCGGCTGGAAGAGCTGGTAGAAACGGAACAGGAGAACGGAAATCGCTGGTATTCCGAACACCTGTACAGCCAGACGCCCAAATCTGCATTAAATGTACCCACCGTTCCACCCCAATACGGGCCGGATGCCACGATGAAGGATGGGTATGAAATATTGAATGCCTGTTTTGAGGCTAATTTCACGAAGTATCCCGGCGTATTTGCCTTCGGAGAGGATGTGGGGCACATTGGTGATGTTAACCAGGGTATGCGGGGTATGCAGGAAAAATTTGGCGTTGAACGCATATTCGATACCGGAATACGGGAGTGGACGATCATGGGCCAGGCTATTGGCATGGCTATGCGGGGCCTGCGTCCAATAGCGGAGATCCAGTACCTGGATTACCTCCTCTATGGGCTGTCGCCCTTATCAGATGATCTGGCTACCCTGCGCTGGCGCTCCAATAACCAGCAGGCCGCACCGGCCATCATCCGGACCCGCGGTCATCGGTTGGTGGGCGTATGGCATGCCGGATCGCCGATGGGGATGATGCTGGGTGCACTCCGGGGGATGTATTTTTGTGTCCCGCGGAACATGACCCAGGCTGCAGGAATGTACAACACCCTTCTGCAGGGTGATGATCCGGCTATTGTGGTGGAATGCCTGAATGGCTACCGTTTCAAGGAGCAATTGCCAGAAAATATCGGGACTTTCACCGTGCCGCTGGGTGTTCCCGAGGTATTGCGGGAAGGGGCAGATGTTACACTGATCACTTATGGCTCATGTGTCCGGGTGGCAGAAGAGGCCTGTGAATTACTCGCAGAATTGGGCATTTCTGTCGAACTGGTCGACGTGCAGACCCTGTTGCCCTTTGACCTGCCCCAGACCTGCCTGAAGTCAGTACAAAAGACGAACCGTGTGGTATTCCTTGATGAAGATTTCGAAGGGGGGGCCACCGGATACCTCATGCAGCAGGTGCTGGATGAACAAGGTGGCTACCGTTATCTGGATTCTGCACCGCTGACAATCGCAGCGCGCGACCACCGTGCAGCATACGGGCAGGATGGTGATTACTTCAGCAAACCGCAGGTGGAGGATATTTTGGAACAGGTATACGAAATGATGCGCGAAGTGGAGCCTTCCAGGTTTGGAGCACGCTAGGCCAATAAGAGCGGTCTTTTTATCATCCTCCTGTCGGATAAGGATAACAGAATACCACTGAAATAACGAGTTTCCGCTACCGGGACGCTAAGCAGTACATGCGCTTATCGTCCCGGTTTCTTTTTGGGTGAAACGACACTCCGGGAGTGACGTCGTTAAGTTGCCGCTGCTACACTTTCCAAAGCCGTAAAAACAGCACTTCCAGCGCCAGGAATAACAAGGCAAACATCAGGCACCAACGCCAGAGCACAATGCCCTGGTTTTCCTCGCTGACAACCTGGGTAAAGTTCGCTTCGGCGTTTTCAGCCAGAACCTTCATGTTCTCCGGCAATTCTGATGCCAGCGCCTCCTCGTCCATATACCGGAGATCGCTCTCCTGCCGGTCGTAGTTGAACGCGTACTCCGCAATTGTGGAATCTCCTTGAAGGCCCAACTGATACCAGCCGGCATTGCGCACCTGTGTGCCGGGCGTCAGCAGGACTTTTGATCCCAGGATGCGTTGTTCCGGAATGAACTCCACGGAACCCTGCTCGTCTCCAGCCTGCCGGCTGTCATCGGGTCGTAAGCGAAGTTTGTATACCATTTCACCACCGGCAGATATCTGGTGATTGGCCTCCAGTACCTCATCTTTCCCGATCGTATAGGCGATCTGCCGGCCCCGTGTGCCGGCAATAGCGGTTTTAAACAACAGGGGAACGAATATTTCGCCGTTTCGCACCAGGTCGTTCACCTTTTCATCCAGCGGTGCTGCACACAGATAGAGGGCGCCTTCATCCTGCGGGAATTTGGCCAGCATGGCTGATCCGTCGCGGTAGCTCAGGATGTACTCGCCGCGGTTGCGGGCAATTTTAAAGTTGCCCTGTGTCCCGGGGAGGCGCAGGTTGGCACTTTTATTCAGGAATACATCCCGGAACACAAATTCTTCCGTATTGACCTGGCTGGTCTGTCGCGGAGCAGGCTCATATTCACCCAGGGAACCTGCATCAAATAGCTGCATAAGCCCGTTGTAACTGTTCAGGTCTGCAGCCTGAGCCGGGAACACCAAAACGTTGCCACCGGTTTGCGTAAAGTTTTTTAACTCCTGGGCCAGGCCGGACGTGATCAACGGAACCTCATTCAGGATGATCAGCTGATAGCTCGGAAATTTGGAGTAGTCCAGGCCGCGGACATCTGCATTGTCCATTTGAAAATACCGGGCTCCGGCGTAGGCATTGCTCAGGTATTTGTTGGATTCCAGCCCATTGATGGAGAGCACCCGGATTCGCTCCGCCACATAAAAGGACAGGTAATAGTCGTCGTCAAACTGTACCGGAAAATCCGTTACTGAAAGCCGGGCTTCATGCCATCCCGGATGCAGAATGGTAAAACTCACCGTATCGAGTTTGCTGCTTTGTGCCGGAATCTGCAGGGCTCCTACCGGTTTGGTCTGTCCGTCGTGTTTCAGGCTCAGCCGTACTTCTTCTGCTTCCTCCTCACCGCGGTTGCTCACCCGGACGAGCAGGTTGGCTGGCTGGTTGAGTATTTGCACCGGACTTTCAAACCAGGCTGAATCGATCGAAATGTTGTTTTCCCGCACAGCCCGCATGGGCACCAGGTTGATCTCGATCAGGGTGTCGGTGAACTGTTGCAGATCGGAAATATTTTGCTGAAAATCACTGATGAGAAAGGCGATCTTGTTATCGGCTTTTCCGGTATTCAGGCATTGTTGCTGGCGGATCAACACCTTGGACATCGTGCGTGTGGCCGGGCTGATCCGGATCTCCTCGATTCGGTTCAGGGCATCCTCCTGCCCGATCAGTCGCTGGTCGCGCCCTTCAAAATCTGTCGTCAGCACCTGAAACCGGTCGGCAGGCCCATATGCCCGGACAATATCGCGGGCGCGTTGTTTGGCAAGTTCCAGCAAAGGCGCATCCTTCGACAGGGCGTTCATGCTGAATGAATTATCAATGAACACACTGACGGCTTTCTCCCCTTGTTTTACTTCCGAGCTGCGGGGTATAAAGGGTTGTGCAAATGCCAGCACGAGAAACAGGATCGCCAGGCAACGCATCAGTAATACCAGCAGGTTGCGCAGTTTCTGCCGGTTGCTGGTCACATCCTTAACCTCCTGCAAAAACCGGACATTGGTAAAGTATACCCTTTTAAACCGCCGGAAATAAAACAGGTGGATAATGATCGGGATTGCTATGGTCGCAGCAGCTGCCAGGAAAAGCGGAAATAGAAATTGCATATTGCGGGTTGGCTTAAGAGCGTGTTTGGGAATTTTCCGATAAATCGGGACTGGTCCTGCTGGAGGCAAAAACAAGGGCTTTTTTTGTCAGTTTTTGAATTTTTCCAGACGCATGGCATAAGCTACGGGTCTGAAAAAATGCTGAAAATGGCGGAAAAAGAACTGTTTTGGGCCCAGCAAGAAATTCCCAAACATGCTCTGTACCATTGTTCGATTAACCTTTTCAGGCTGTCGGCGCTTTCGGTCGGGGCTGTAACCTGAAAGGTGCAAAGGATTACGTTTCCGGGGGTGAAAATGTTTTATGAAAGCCGCAAAGTTGCGTTTTTTTCGTCGAATAAACAGGAATGATCACCATATGACCACCGGAAAACCAGCAGCATGGTATGCGCTGCGTGTATGCCAGGAATGCATGTCGGCCAAATGCATACCGCATATGGGGAAAAATTCAACCAGTAAGCGGCATTCCGCCGGCCAACCTATTACATTTGCTCCATGGCCAATCCCGTTCCTTTCCGTCGACTCCCTGCAGAATGGGAGCCGCAAAGCGGTGTTCAACTTACCTTTCCGCATGCCGGTACCGATTGGGAGCCCTTGCTCGATGCTGTATTGCCCTGCTTCATCCGGATCGTCGAAGTGATCAGCCGGTTTGAAAAAGTGCTGGTCGTGTGCGCGGGCATACCGGCCACCCGCACTTTGCTGCAGCAGGCAGTTGCAGACAACCTGATCCTGGTCGAAGCCCCATCCAACGACACCTGGGCCCGTGACCATGGGGGTATTACGATTGAGGAAAATGGTAAGTGGGTCGTTTGGGATTTTGTGTTCAATGGCTGGGGACTTAAATTCCCGGCTAACTACGACAACCTGATCACGCGCCGACTGGCCGACGCGCAATACCTGAATGCCGAACACCGCTATCCGGGGCTCATTCTGGAAGGTGGAGGACTGGAAAGTGATGGTCAGGGGACACTGTTGACCACAGCGGAATGCCTGCTGTCCCCCAACCGGAACCCGCATCTTTCACAGGAACAGACAGCGGCCAGGCTTCGGGAACTTTTTGGCCTGGACCGGGTGCTCTGGCTCCATCATGGTTACCTGGCGGGTGACGATACGGACTCGCATATTGACACCTTGGCTCGTTTTTGTACACCGGATACGATCGCCTATGTCCGCTGCACGGATCCTTCGGATGAACATTATCCGGCATTACGTGCGATGGAACAGGAGTTACAGGCTTTCCGGCAGGTAAATGGCGCCCCTTACCAGTTAGTACCGCTGCCCTGGCCGGATGCCTGTTATGCAGCAGACGGGCGCCGGCTGCCGGCCACCTATGCCAATTTTCTGATCATCAACGGGGCAGTCCTTGTGCCGACCTACCGGGTGCCGCAGGATGCACAGGCCCTGGAGGTGCTGGCGGCGGTGTTCCCGGACCGGGAGATCATCGGGATTGACTGCCGTGTACTGATCGAGCAACACGGCTCGCTGCATTGTCTGACGATGCAATATCCGGCGGGTGTGGTATAGTAGGCGAAAGCAGTTTTTACAAAAACCCAGTTTTACATCCATAATTGATCGATTGATATGAAAATAGGTATCGTTCAGCAAACCTGTTCCACCGATAAGAAAACCAATGTGCAGAAATCCCTGGCAGGCATCGCAGCTTGTGCCCGGAATGGCGCCGAACTGGTAGTACTGCAGGAATTACATTGTGGTATCTATTTCTGCCAGGTAGAGGACACCGCTATGTTTGATCTGGCGGAGCCGATCCCGGGTCCGGATACGGAGGTGTTCGGGGCAGCGGCAAAAGAACATGGTGTAGTGCTTGTCGCTTCCCTCTTTGAAAAGCGGGCTCCCGGACTATACCACAATACCGCCGTTGTTTTTGAAAAAGACGGCTCCATCGCAGGCAAATACCGGAAAATGCATATACCCGATGATCCGGCTTATTATGAAAAGTTCTACTTTACACCCGGCGATACCGGCTTCCGGCCGGTCCAAACCTCTGTAGGTAAGCTGGGTGTACTGGTCTGCTGGGATCAGTGGTACCCTGAAGCCGCTCGCCTGATGGCGTTGGCCGGTGCGGAAGTGCTGATCTATCCGACCGCCATCGGGTGGGAGAGCACCGACCCGCTGGAAGAAAAAGACCGGCAGTACGATGCCTGGTACACAATCCAGCGGGCACACGCAGTGGCTAACGGACTGCCGGTTATTTCCGTTAACCGTGTCGGGCACGAGCCGGACTGGTCGGGGGTGACCAACGGCATACAGTTCTGGGGGCGGAGCTTCGTGGCCGGACCACAAGGTGAGGTATTGTTCCGCGCCAGCCCTGATCAGGAGGAAAACATCGTGGTAGAGGTAGACAAAGCCCGTACAGAAGCCGTTCGCCGGATCTGGCCGTTTTTTCGCGACCGCCGGATCGATTATTATGATGGCCTCACCAAACGGTACCTCGACGGAGCAATTTGATCCTGGTAACCCAATGGCTTTAGTCCAAAAATAAAAGAACATAGCTATGCATACTTCAAGACGCAATGCGCTGAAAACACTGGCCCTCGGTACGGCAACACTGGTACTTGACAGTACCCGCCTGCTCGGGCAACAGGCTGAAACTGCAGGCACACCCGGCTGGAAAGGCCGGATCAATCAATCGGTCTGCCGCTGGTGTTTCGACAGCATACCGCTGGAGGAGTTTTGCAGGACAGTGGCGGATATGGGCTTGCCGGCCATCGACCTGGTAGGTCCGAAAGACTGGCCCGTATTGCAACAATATGGTTTGTACTCATCCATGTGCAATGGGGCCGAGATTGGACTGACGAGGGGCTGGAATGATCCGCAATACCATGAAACCCTGCTTCAGAATTACACCGAAATGATCCCATTGGTGGCGAAGGCAGGTTATCGCAATCTTATTTGTTTCAGTGGAAACCGGAACGGGATGGATGATGAATCCGGTCTGCAAAATTGCGTGACCGGCCTGCAGCAGTTATTGCCGCTGGCTGAAAAACACGGGGTAGTCATTTGCATGGAATTATTTAACAGTAAGGTGGACCACAAAGACTACATGTGTGATAAAAGTGCGTGGGGCATCGAATTGTGTAAGCGGCTGGATTCGGAAAGTTTCAAACTGCTCTACGATATTTACCATATGCAGATCAACGAAGGGGATATTATCCGGACCATTCGCGATTTTCATCCCTATTTTGCCCATTACCATACAGCCGGTGTGCCGGGCCGGCATGAAATTGATGAAACCCAGGAGCTGAACTATCCTGCTATCATGCGGGCTATCGTCGAAACGGGCTTCGAGGGATATGTGGCGCAGGAATTTATTCCGGTCAGCACCGACAAACTCGGAGCCCTCCGCAAAGCGGTGGAGATCTGCGATGTATAATACGCTATTAATAACCTGCTAACCTTTAATACCAACCATGGCATACCAATACGACGCAATTGTCATTGGCTCCGGGATTTCCGGAGGATGGGCCGCCAAGGAACTGACTGAAAAAGGCCTGAAAGTGCTCCTGCTGGAACGGGGCCGGAATATTGAACACGTTACGGGCTATACCACCGCCAACAAACAAGTCTGGGAGTTTCCGCACCGCGGACGGCTGACCCGGGAGATGCAGGAAACGCATCCGGTGCAGAAGCGCGATTATCCATACAGCGAATTCAATCCGGATTTCTGGGTTAATGACCTGGAGTGTCCATATACAGAAGTCAAGCGGTTTGACTGGTACCGGGGGTTTCATGTCGGCGGGCGCTCCCTTATGTGGGGACGGCAAAGTTACCGGTGGAGTGATTTCGATTTTGAAGCCAATGCCAAAGAAGGCATCGCTGTGGACTGGCCGATCCGGTATGCAGATATTGCCCCCTGGTACGATTATGTGGAGCGTTTTGCCGGGATCAGCGGTTCGAAAGAGGGGCTGGCCCAGTTACCGGACGGCGAGTTTCTGCCGCCTATGGAAATGAACTGTGTGGAGAAAGACGTAGCAGCTCGTATAAAGGAACATTATCAGGATAAACGCCGGATGATCATCGGGCGTGCGGCCAACCTCACCAAACCGATCAATGGCCGGGCGAGCTGTCAGTTCCGGAACCGGTGTGAACGGGGCTGCCCGTTTGGCGCATACTTCAGTACCCAGTCGGCCACACTTCCTGCAGCCATGAAGACGGGTAATCTGACCCTCCGGCCGTTTTCCATCGTCAACCGGATCCTGTACGATAAAGACCGGAAACGTGCCAGTGGTGTGCTGGTGATTGACGCCGAAACACTGGAGATCCGGGAGTATACCGCCAGGGTGGTCTTTGTTTGTGCGTCGACGCTTCCTTCTACCTTTATCCTGCTCAATTCCGTGGAGGAGTCCTTCCCGGATGGGATGGGAAATGCCAGCGGTCAGCTTGGTCATAATCTCATGGACCACCATTTCCGCTGCGGCGCCAGCGGTCGTATGGAGGGTTATGAGGATAAATATTTCTACGGTCGCCGGCCTAACGGTATCTATATCCCGCGGTTTCGCAACCTCTTTGGTGATAAACGTGATTACCTGCGGGGCTTCGGCTATCAGGGAGGCGCCGGTCGGGAAGGCTGGGGACGGGAAATTGCTGAAATGAATATAGGCGGTGCGTTTAAGGATGCACTTTGTGAGCCCGGCCAGTGGACAATGGGCCTCGGCGGATTCGGTGAAATGCTGCCATACTATGAGAATTATGTGTACATCGACAGATCCAAAAAGGATAAATGGGGACAACCGGTGCTAGCTATCGACTGTGAACTGAAGGATAATGAATACCGGATGCGGGAGGACATGAAAAACGATGCCGCCGAAATGCTGGAGGCCGCAGGTGTCAAAAGAGTTGGCACCTACGATAGCGGCAGTATTCCGGGGCAGGCAATCCACGAGATGGGTACGGCCCGGATGGGACACGATCCGAAAACCTCCGTGCTCAACCGCTGGAATCAGATCCACGATGTGCCCAATGTATTTGTGACCGATGGATCATGTATGACTTCCGCCGCTTGTCAGAACCCATCTCTTACTTATATGGCACTCACGGCACGTGCGGCAAACTACGCTGTGGAAGAACTGAAAAAAGGTAACCTTTAGACGCGCTCAACCCGTATCAGATATGAAAAGAAGAACTGCTATTCAACGCCTGAGCGCCCTGATGGGCGGCGCTTTTTTAGGTGCCGACAGCCTGCTGGCTAGGAATATTGACTGGGATGTGGTCGACTCCTCCCCTGAAGGAGCGCGGATTGGCCTGTTCAGCGGGCGACAGATCCATTTGCTTAATGAGATCGCCGATACGATACTCCCTCCAACCGATACTCCGGGTGCCAAAGCGGCCCGGGTCGGGCAGTTTATCGCTGTCGTGGTCAGCGATTGTTATGAGCCGGACTCCCAGGCTGTTATTCTCAACGGCCTTGCTACCCTGCAGGAACAATGCAAAGCAGCATATGGAAAGCCGTTCCAGCGTTGTACCCCCCAACAGCGGCTTGAGTTCCTGATCCGTCTGGATGAAGAACAAAAGGCCTATACCAGCAACCGGAGATCCGGTGAGCCAACCCACTATTTCCGGACATTGAAGCACCTTTCGATATCCGGATATTTTACCTCGGAGGTCGGTGCTACCCAGGCCTTACGTATGGTGGAGATCCCGGGCCGGTATGAAGGTTGTATTCCCTACAACAAAGGCGACCGGTCCTGGGGATAACAGAGAAGTGCAGACCGGGAGAGGCCGCGCCCGGGGTTAATTTGTTTCCTTAGCGGCAGGAATTCGGATTTCCATCCAGGGAAAAGGCGGCAGCCAGCGGAGCCGTTGCAGCAATGCGGGCACCGGTCCCGCATTTAGGTCCAGAGCCCGGTAAGGCTCCAGGTCTGCCTGCAGGTGGTGTTGGTAAAAGCCGGCCATCTCGGGCACACCGATATTTTCATAGTACTGCCTGGAGCCTTCCCGGGCCTGTTGCCGGAGCGCTTCCGTGGCATAGAACGGGCTGTCCAGGAAATGTATCTGTCCGGCTGGTTTCAGGAGTGTATTCAACACCTGCAGCAGATGCTGCAGATCTGGAAAGTACTGCACGGATGCCGCCAGTACTATAAGGTCGAATGTCTGCTCCGGCAGGGTTTGGTCGAGCACATCTGCAAATACAAAGCGGATGTTTTCCCTGTTGTCGGCAGCGGCAATTCGTGCGCCTTGTTCTAATTCAGCCAGGTTAACATCCACCGCCCAGACAGTGGTGTCCGGGCACCGGGCCAGTTGCAGGGCCATCCAGCCGTTTCCACAACCCAGGTCAAGCACGGTCTTAGGTCCACGCAGGCTGTTAAAGAACCGCTTAAAGCGCCGGAAAGACCGGGTTCGCCAACGCCACTCCCGCATCAGGCGCAACTGGTTCGGGTGCTTCGGATCAATAGGCCGGAATATGGGAAGTTGCCGGACCTGGTCATCATTAAGCAGCCGGCCTTCCCGGTCCCGTACTTCCAGGTAGAGCCGGTTCTGGAGCTCAAAGCGTGCCGGATCTGAACGAAATTCCAGGTTTGAAGTAGGGAGGCTGTTTTTCATGCGCCGGTAAAAGTACCGCCATCTGCCTATTCCCGTATGAACAAACTGCGAAATCAATTGTATTTGTGCTGACACGGTTGAAAACGCCGTAATTTGGCCCTCCCACTCCTAACGACAAGTAAAACGTATATGCCCACCAAAAAAATTGACTTAGAACTGGAGAAGAATGCCGATGCCATGCAACTGGCGTTGGGTAAGATGAATCGCCTGCTGGATAAGATCCAGGAAGGTGGAGGAAAAAAAAATATGGAGAAACTGCATGCCCGGGGTAAAATGACTGCCCGGGAGCGGATCGATTACTTGCTGGACGCCGGTAAACCACAGATTGAAGTAGGGGCGTTTGCCGGGTATGAAATGTACGCCGAGCATGGAGGTTGCCCTGCCGGGGGCGTGGTTGTGGTGATCGGTTACGTACGTGGCAGGCAGTGTATCGTCGTTGCCAATGATGCCACGGTCAAGGCAGGTGCCTGGTTTCCGATCACCGGGAAGAAAAACCTGCGGGCGCAGGAGATTGCGATGGAAAACCGCCTGCCGATCATTTACCTGGTCGATAGTGCCGGTGTCTATCTGCCTATGCAGGATGAGATCTTTCCGGATAAAGAACATTTTGGCCGCATCTTTCGTAACAACGCCCGGCTTTCCTCTGCCGGGATCCCCCAGATCGCAGCCATTATGGGAAGTTGCGTCGCCGGGGGGGCGTATTTACCCATCATGTCGGACGAGGCCCTTATCGTCGAAAAAACAGGTTCGGTATTTCTGGCAGGCCCCTACCTGGTCAAAGCAGCTATTGGTGAGGATGCTGACCAGGAAACCTTGGGGGGGGCTGGCACACACTCGGAAATATCCGGTGTGACCGACTATAAAATGCCCGATGATAAAACCTGCCTGGATACGATCAAAGACCTGATGGATAAAATGGGGCGTTTTGATACAACCGGGTTTGACCGCACAGAGCCCGTCCTGCCGGCCGGGAAACCCGAAGACTTGTTCGGACTTTTTCCGGAACAAAGTGCCAAGCCCTATGATACCCTGGCTTTGCTCGAGCGGCTGGTGGACGGAGGGCAATTGACCCAATACAAGGAACATTACGGCAAAACGATCATCTGCGCCTATGCACGTATAGATGGCTGGGCTGTCGGAATTGTGGCCAATAACCGCCAGGTAGTGAAGAACGCCAAAGGAGAGATCCAGTTTGGCGGGGTTATCTATTCTGACTCTGCTGACAAGGCAACCCGGTTTATCCTGAACTGCAACCAGAAAAAGATCCCGCTTGTATTTCTACACGATGTAACCGGCTTTATGGTGGGTACCCGCTCTGAACATGGCGGGATCATCAAGGACGGCGCCAAAATGGTTAATGCCGTAGCTAACAGTACGGTGCCCAAATTCAGTGTGGTGATCGGCAACTCCTACGGCGCCGGCAATTATGCCATGTGTGGCAAGGCCTATGACCCACGACTGATCGTTGCCTGGCCCACGGCCAAAATTGCGGTGATGGGCGGCGAACAATCCGCCAAGGTGCTTACCCAGATACAGGTGGAGACCCTCCGGAAGAAAGGGGAAGCGCCCGACCCGGAAGCAGAGCGTGCTTTATTCGAGAAGATCAAAAACCGCTATGATGCGCAAACCACCCCCTATTACGCGGCTGCGCGCTTATGGGTAGATGCGATCATTGATCCGCGGGATACCCGCAAGTGGATCAGTATGGGCATCGAGGCGGCGAATAATGCACCGGTGGAAAAATTCAATCCGGGCGTTATCCAGGTGTAGCAGAAATACCCGGTACAGCAGCTATTCAGGAAGGTCAAAAAAGCCCAGCGTATTCCGGTCAAAATGTTTGACCTCCTGGCCGTTGTTCCCAAACCGCATACCGCGCTCGGGAGTAAAGGGGGCTTCGTAGTCATTGACTAACAGGAGTCCGCCGAAGCATTTGACCAGGAATTTTCCGCTTTCAAACACAGCGGCAATGGTGCCGGCCGCCCACTTGTCGTACCCGAAGTCATGCACGTCAAATACCTGTGCATTCCAGATCCGGATCTCCTGGCCATCGACGTAGCTGTAGGCGCCGCTGAACGGCCGGGTGACAGCCCGGATAAACCGTTCCAGGGCATACACTTCCTGATCCCAGTCGATCAGGCTGTCCTGCGGGCTTCGCTTGGGGTAATAGGTTGGCACGAGTGAGTCATCCTGTTTGGTCAGGGAAAAACCATTTCGAACCAGCCGTTCGATATTCCGTTCGATGAGGTACTTCATGGCGAGGGTATTCTTGAAGTGCATACTCTCGGCCGTATCCTTTGGGGTGATCTGAAATTTAAAGGTATCCACCACATCACCCGAATCCACTCCCGGATCGTAGCGGAACAGATTGGTGTAAAACGCCTTACGGCCCTCAATGATCGACCAGTTCATCGGCGACCGGCCCCTGCCCAGCGGCAGGTTGACGGCACTCCCGTGCATGCCAAAAGCACCGATTTGCAGGCCGGCCAGAATATCGCCTGGGATAAGGCGCTGCCAGCCCATGACAAATGCCAGGTCAAGGTTCAGGCCATTGATATAGGCCAGATCATCATCGTGCTTGAGGGA
Organism: Bacteroidota bacterium; assembly: GCA_006226345.1. Lineage (GTDB taxonomy): Bacteria > Bacteroidota > Bacteroidia > Chitinophagales > Saprospiraceae > M3007. The sequence goes on from SBHD01000290.1 coordinate 14,990, forward strand.
ATAGTAGCGGGCCTGATAGACTTGGATTCCGCGGGCTTCAGCGGCGGCTTTCAGATCCAGGTAATCAGCCACCTCATGTTTGATCCCGGCATCCGGACTGATCGTAATGAGGTGGCGGACTTTATAGGGAATGTTCAGGTTGTCCAACAGGAATAGGGTAGTGGCTTTGCAACCAAATACCGCTATTTCGTCATAAACTTTCATTGATCTTCTGGAATGGAATGCAATTATTGGAGAAATCTTCCTTCAGGGCCGAGATCCGTTGCCCGTAGTACTGTTTCAGTTTGTCCAGGTTAGTGATTCCGTCCAGCATCCACCAGATCGGGTGGATCAGCAAATGAATCGACTTTTGCTGGGCAAACTCATTCGAATTGAACGGGTGGCCAAACCGCCATACTCCCGTCGAATCCGAAATGTACTTTATATCTCTGAAATACTTCGACTGATACGTGTGCTCGACCCCTTGGATCGGCTTATCGTATTCCTGAAAAAAGACATTGGGCCGGTGCAGGCTGATGATTTCCACCTCCGTTTGAAATACGTCGCGGAACAACGCCACTTCCATTTTCAGGCCCTGGTCAAAATTCTCGTAAATCGTCGGATCAAAGTGAATACTTACCGTATGGCCCATTTCCTGGATCAACTTCACGTTATCCATATCCTGCGGCGACAGGATATTGTAGAAGTTGGTACGCATGAGAAAGAAATAGGTCGAAGATATACCCAACTGTTTTTCGATCAGGGCAGACTGGAGCGCAAAGTTGGTATCGAAATCAATATCATGCCGAAGTACCAGCTGTTGGTGTGTTTGGCGTAAATCAGGGAATTTACAAAATTGATACCCCTG
>SBHD01000385.1 GCA_006226345.1 Bacteroidota bacterium
GCGTCGGTCCCGGTCCTCACAGAACTGAGCAATTGGTATGCCCGGCAGGGAATGGTAGAAGAAGAAGAACGTATCCTGGTCAGGATTCTAAAGACCGATACTCTTTCGAGAATTTTGGTGCATAAAGGCCAGAAACTAATGCATCAAATGAAGTTCAGGGAAGCGGAGTCCTGTTTTTTACAGGCCATGGAGCTGGATTCCCTGGGGGCTGGATCGTATTATTTGTTAATAAACCTGTACCAGATGACCCGGCAACATGAAAAAATACCGCCTGTTGCCATGAAAGGTATGGGACTTGAGAAGGCAGTCCGGATATGGTTTTTGGAGAATATGTTAAATGCGTACCTCATTACCGACAGGGTTGAGGAGGCCTTTAATGCCGTTAGTATGATCCCGGACAATGCAGATGCATACTGCACTTTGGGTGAATACCTGCTACGGTTTCAAAAAAACGAGGAAGCCAAAGTGGCATTTGCTCAGGCCTTAGCCATTGGAAAGGGCAAGAGTAACAAGTACGGCGTAAATAATATGTACCACTCCATTGCCGCAGCATGCCGGGAAACGGGAAATTGGGAACAGGGCTTGGCGTACGAAGAAAAAGCCATTGAACAGGACTCCGGTAATGCATGGGTATGGTATGCGGGTGCGGCACTCGCTTGTCTTGCAAAGCAACAGGAAAAAGCAGTTGCCTACCAACAGAAGTTCGATGAGCTGCGTACTTTTAAAAATTACTGGACTGCACATAATTATATGCTGCTTGGGGAGATTGAGAAGGCCGAGCAGGAAATGAAAGACTGTTTGAAGGATGCAACCCCGCAATTCTACGGGTACTATAACGGGTATCTCAGTTTGGTATGTTATAAAACCGGCCGGATGGAGGAGGCGAAGGAATATTTGCAACAAGCCTCCAAATGGATGTATGTCTACAGATGGAGGCCGATCATGCTCCCTTCATCATATTGTATGGCTACAGGACAATATGAACTTGGGGTAAAATTCCTGCTGTTTGTCCAAGAATATGCACCGAACAACCCCGTTATTGATATGGAATTATGCAAGATGCTTGCCCGGGCAGGGGATTACGATAAAGCCTTTGGATATCTGAAGTCAGCGCTGGACAAACGGTTCAATAATCTCCAATGGCTGTATAATACCAACTTCTATGGGATATATCATAGTGGGAGGTTGCTGCGCGCGGAAAAGGAAAAGTGGGCGGAGCTGCTGGATATGTATTTCCCGTCTATGTAGATCTGTATTTTAAATGGGGTGTGCGTTTTTGCAAAAGCCAAAAGCTAGGATAATTACAAGCTGCTCAGCTTGCGCGCAATATTCCTCAAAGCCCGGAAAATCAGGTACTATGAAGAAAGCCACTCTATTAAGTTCAGGATTGCTCCTGCTGGTGCTGCCGCTTTTTTCGCAGGAACAAAAGGGCGTGACTCCGCTGGGTTCGGGTGTCAAAACCCGTACGGATACCACACGTTCGGATGTCGTGCGACCCGGCGTTACCCGTGCCGTAGTAATCGGTATCTCCGATTACCAGGATCCACGAATCCCCGATCTCAAATACGCCGACCGCGATGCGGATGAATTCGCCCGCTTTCTTCATGACAAAGCTGGAGGTAATTTGCCTGCTGAAAACATCCGGGTTTTGCAAAACGAGCATGCAACCATAGGTCAGGTCTCTGCCGCATTTGGCTGGCTTGTTGATGAAACCCAGCCAGGCGACAGTGTGATCGTTTATTTTAGTGGACACGGCGATATGAACGCCCCACTCATCGACCAATCCGGTTTTCTATTACTTTGGGATTCCCGTGCGTCAGTATATTTAGGAGGTGCTTTACGCGTCAGCGATTTTCAAGCGGTTATTGCAACCTTGGCCGTAAATAAAAGGGCCTCAGTTTGTGTTATCGCTGATGCCTGCCGGGCAGGAAAAATGTATTCCTCAAATTTAGCACGGCAGCTCACTACCGCAGAACTAGCCCTGCAGCAGGCAAACGAAACGAAAATCCTCTCCTGCCAGCCCGACGAATTCAGCATCGAAGGGGCGCAGTGGGGCGATGGCCGGGGCGTGTTCTCCTACCACCTGATCAACGGCCTGATCGGTCTGGCCGATGCCAACAGGGACCGGGCGGTCAGCTTGCCGGAAATTGAGCGGTACCTGGCAGAACATGTATCATCGGACGTAAAGCCCCTTTCGCAAACGCCCCTGATGCGCGGGGATAGCAATACCATAATCGCCCATGTGGATCAGGCAATTCTGGACTCGCTGGATCAAAACCATGACTTTACGCTACCTCAGTTTAAACCGGTAGAACAACGGGGGTTGGAACAGGAGATCCTGGCGCATGCGGACTCCTCCGTGTTGCAAATCTATGCGGCCTACCAACAAGCGATCGGGGACAAACGGCTTTTGGAACCGGTGGGGGATTGCGCGGAGTATTATTTTTCGAAACTGCTACAAATAAAACTGATCGAACCGCTGTGCCCCGCTCTGCGTCGCAACTATGCCGCGGCCTTGATCGACGATGCCCAACAGGTGATCAACCGGCTGATTAAGTCCAGTCCGGATGAATATGAGCGGTCGTCCGGCTACATCACAGCCCACTACAGCAACTATCCGGCCCAAATAGAACGGGCCACCGAACTGTTGGGCCCGGAGCATTTCATGCATGCCACCCTGACGGCCACCAGGTATTGGTTTGAAGGCGTGCTGGCAAGGCGCGAAATAAAATGCCTGTGCCCGAACAAGGAAACAGGCGATACGGTACTGGCCTTGCACCGCAAAGCCCTGGCACTACAGCCGGCAATGTCGACGGCCTACCTGGAAATGCTGTGCGCGCAAGGGTATCAGTTACTCAATCTGGACTCAGCTGCGTATTATGCCGAAAAGGCCCTGGAACAAGTGCCCGGCTGGGAACTGGTATATGCCTGGATGGCCAACCTGTACATACGTAATAACCAAATGGCAGACGCTAAAAAATGGCTGGACAGGGGCCTGGCGGCAGATTCGGCTTCCATTCCGATCCTTACGGAATTGAGCCGGTGGTATGCCCGGCAAGGCCTGGAGGCAGAGGAAGAACAGACACTGGGCAAGATCCTCGATACGGATACCCTTTCGAG
>SBHD01000217.1 GCA_006226345.1 Bacteroidota bacterium
AGGATACGCCAGTACACGGAGTTGCTCTGAAGGGAATTCGAATCGGTATTGGCGTCCAGGCACTGGAGCAGCCACTGGCGTTGCCCGGGTGCGCACAATTCCTGCCGGACCGTCTCATACTCCTGATGATAGCCGGCGTCGCCGGTTGCGTTCATCCGGCGTAGGCGGCGGGTCAGTTCGATCATGTGCCGCAGCCGTGTTGGGAAATCGGGTTGCGGTCCGGGCTCGGTCCGGTTGACGGCATTTGGGGGCAGGGCATAAAACACACCTCCGTCCACCCGTTGGATCAGGTTGTCCCGCAGGTCGAGTACCCGGGCATCGCCGGTGATACTTTCTACCCCCTCGGGCTCCCCGTATACATGCAGGCTGAGGAAAAAGGTGTTTTCAGTGGGATTGCCCATTTGATGCAGCAGGGAGTGGCTGACACCGATTACATCGCCAGGAGTGACGATCCACCGGGCTAGCGTGCTGACCACATCGTCTTCCATGCGAAAGGTGGCGTGCTCGGCGGGGCCGAAGATCTGTACGGCTCCCCATTGGGTAAAGCCGTGATCGTGGATGGCCGCAAAGTCGCCAGGGCGCCAGGACATGACCATAATTTCAAAGTTGGGACCCCGGTATGCCATTTTCCGGCCATAGCTGTCTGCAGCCGGGTGATCGAAATCAGCCCAGGGCTCGAGGTCTTTGGGTTTTACACCGGCATCCAGAATAATACGGCGTACCGCAGCGGGTTTCTGCGGTTTTTCTTCCTGCATTTTTTGGACAATAAAGGCCAGGGAGCGGGGTAGAGATTGGGTCGTGGTTGTCATGTCGTTCGGAGGTATGGCTGAGGGTCTTTCAAAGCACAACCGGTGTTCCGCTGTATCTGCTTTGAACAACAGCTTTCGTATTGTTGGATAATGGTGCAAAGGTCCATCTTTCAGATGGAATGGGACGTGATGTACTTCACATGGCACCAGGCATGCAAGATAGGAAGCAGGTTTTTTAAAAGCAACTTGCCAGTGTGATTCGCATCACAGAAAATGCGTGTATGCCGCACCTATCTTTGCCCTCACAATCACACGTACAATGGAAAAACAACTCACATTTGACGAACTGATAAACAGCGACAAGCCGGTGTTGATCGACTTTTCAGCTGAATGGTGTGGCCCTTGCCGGGCAATGCTGCCAATTCTGCAGGAAGTGGCTTCGACGCTTGGTGAAACAGCATCTGTTATCACAATTGATGTAGACCGCAACCCGATGCTGGCTCAGCAACTGGGTATTATGGGTGTGCCGACCTTTATTCTTTACCGCAACGGGAAGACACATTGGCGTCACTCCGGTATGCAGTCAGCCAATGCCTTGGTGCACGTGATCCGACAGGCCATGGAAAATGAAGGCGGAGCGGCCAATTTATCGAATTGATTTTACTAGTAAATATTTCACCTGATTTTTTACCTAAAGTATTCAAGTACAGTATTGCACATGGAATTACTTTCAAACCCACAGCAAATTTGGCAATTCGCCAGCCAGCCCTGGCACTGGGCGGTTTCGGGCGTGGCAATTGCCTCAATTTTGTTCCTGCTGACCTGGATGGGACGCTCTTTTGGCGTATCCACGGCGTTTCGAAACTTCTGCCATATGGCCGGCGCTGGTAAGAAATGGTCGTTCTTCAACTTTGATCTGAAAAGCGAGTATTGGCGCATGGCATTTGTCTTCGGCGCTATTGGAGGCGGCTTTATTGCCGCTAATCTCCTGCAAAGTCCGGAGGCAGTGGCTATCTCTGACGCTACGATCGCGCACCTGGCAGACTGGGGCGTGAATTACCCGGAAGGACATGGTTTCATGTCAACCAGCCTGTTCGATATCGCTACTCCAATAGGCATCCTACTGGCCCTCGCCGGCGGCTTTCTGGTAGGCTTTGGTGCACGTTATGGTGATGGCTGTACATCCGGGCACGCAATTTCCGGGTTGTCACACCTGCAATTACCCTCTCTGATTACCGTGATCGGCTTTTTCATCGGAGGTCTGTTTATGACCTGGGTCATTATGCCCCTCATTTTTGGTTAACCCCCTAAATTTTATTTGACATGCGACTACTTAGTTTTTTTGCCGTAGGTCTTTTGTTCGGCATTATTATGACCAAGTCCGAGGCCATCAGCTGGTTCCGGATCCATGAAATGTTCCGCTTCGAGAGTTTCCATATGTATGGGATAATCGGTGTTGCCGTGGTGGCGGGCGCTGTAGCGATCGCGGTAATGAAAAAATTCAAGATCAAGACACTGGAAAATACAATCGTCAGCTACACGCCTATGAAGCTGAACGTTACCCGTCACTTGCTGGCCGGTACAATCTTCGGACTGGGTTGGGCACTCCTGGGTGCCTGCCCGGGCCCGATGTTCGTAATGCTGGGCCACGGTTTCTGGATATTTGCAATAATCATTTTAGGTGCCACCCTGGGCACATTTGCCTATGGCGTGGTGCAACACAGGTTGCCACATTAAACTGCGGGAAAGAAGTGGGCCCGCTTTCTGCCGGAAAGGGGGAATGCGGGCTCCTCTTTTCAGTGCTTAAGGGTAACAGCCTGTTTGATTCACGCTGTTATGCATTACTCAAAAGATTCCCTCTTACTGTTTTCTGTCGTAGCCTTCAGCATGCTGGTATCCTGCCGGACGACTACAGGTATCTCGAGTGCGCATGCGAAGAAACAAAAGGGCCACGGCGATCAGCCGGCCTGGAGCTACACCGGCAACCTGTCGCCCGAGCACTGGTCTGACCTTTGTTCCGAGTTTAGAAAATGTGCTGAAGGCCAGCATCAGTCCCCCATAGATATTGAGACTGTATTCATACGGGAAATTTCGGACAGCGGCCTGAAATTGCGGTATCACCCGTCACAGGTGGATGTTCAAAACAATGGGCACACGATCGAGGTGGACCTGGAAGAGCCAGATACCCTGGATACCGGAAACGGGGTTTTTGTGTTGAAACAATTCCATTTCCATGAGCCTGCCGAACACAAGATCGATGGGGTGTTATATCCAATGGAAATGCACCTGGTGCATGTAAACCAGCACGGTCAACTGGCAGTGTTGGGCGTGTTTATCAAAGAAGGCGCACCCAATGCCGCACT
>SBHD01000147.1 GCA_006226345.1 Bacteroidota bacterium
ACAGCAGTAGCCACCGGCTCACCGTCATTCAGGCGCAGGTAAATCGACTTGTAGTAGTAAACGTGGGCTTTCGCCTCATTCAACTGAGCGCCGGCAAGATTGGGCAGATCTGCATGGATCGCCTTGATCTCCACTTCCAGCGTGCTCTTCGCCTGGTCTGATTGCAACCAGTTGTTCAGATCCTGCGCCTCAGCACGTGTGCCGGTCAGCAACAGAAATCCAACAAGGAAGAAGCCTGATAACAGCGGCAGTATTCCCCGTTTTGTGCTTGTGCTTTTCATGTGATGAATAGATTTAAGTTAAAAGATGCTTTTGATTTATTTTCTTTCTCTCGCCCCAGTGGTAGGTATGAAGTTAGAATACAAACTGGTATTGTCTGCGGGGACGCACCTCCGCAAACAATACCAGTCCAATGAACTCAGCGCAGCGTTACGCAACAGTGGGTATAGTATAACTTCATGAGACCTACAGGTCTGGGGAAAGTTTGCAAATATTAAAAAACGCGGGATTAAAAATAAAACACGAGAATATATGGGAAACCGGGTTTTTCGCGGTAGCCATTACAAGTTTGCTGCAGGCATGGCCTGCACAATCGGAAAGGGATGGAAATTAGAGCGAGGAAAGATCAACCGAGATAGTAGCGGGACTTCCGGTTTCAACTAAAAGGGAGGTATGCTGAAACCTGATCGCTCATGAGATCAAGGATTAAAACGGATTAAAGTTACTATACGGCTTCAAAGATATTGCCAGTTTTTGAAAATCTAAGTATCCAATCTACATTTTTTCAAAAAAAATGACCTGAACAAGCAATCCTTCACCGCAAACATATAACAATTCGACATACTTTATAGGTTTTGGGTTATTCCACCGGCGGAATAACCCAGTCCAAACGGCGAAACGGACTGTACGGTACAGTTGTCAGATCCACATCCGGGTCCACAAAAAACTGTACTGGCCGCTGATTATACCGAAACCGGATACGAGCCCGTACCTGAACACCTTCGACGCCTTGTCTGGCTGCTTCGGCCTGTAAGAACCAGGCAAATTGCCGGGTAGTCCTTGGGTCCGTAATAATGGTCCGCATTTGCATCGGGTTGAGAAAGGAATTCACATCCACCTCTATTTGTTCTCCGCTAACCGGATGCTGCATGGTAAAGGAAATTTCCTCCGGCAACCGCGTGTCAGCTTTTACCCGCCAGGAAAACCGGTTGCCAATAGTGGTATAGTCCAACGGGTTGGGCAAAAACATTCCTCGCAGGGGAAACAACAGGTGAAACACAAAATATCCAACCAGTACCCGTTCAGCGATCCGGGAAGTCCGGGGCAATACCAGTTTTTCCTCTGCCGGTTTTGACTTACCCTTTTGACCTTTACCGCTGACGCTCCGCGGTGCCAAACGCCGGAGCAACGCAATCTCTTCCGTATAAAAGAACAAGACCATCGCCGCCAACATCACAAAAGGGAAAATACTAATATCGTCGAAGATCTGGGAGTTCGTCAGGTGAAAGAGCACGAAAGGGATCCAGGCCCAGTTCCGGACCGGCCGGTACCACAACAGCAATGGTGATAGAAGATCCAGCGCAAAACCGCCATAGGTGAACAGGTCAATATTGAAATCGTGCTTGATCAGCGGAGCCATCCAGTGGGTATCCGGCAGGTTCCGGATCATCCAGGTCATCGGCTCCTTCCGCACCAGCCAGTCAGCCTTGAACTTGACAATGCCGGCAAAGAAGTAAACGATCACGATCTGAAATTGCAGCACAAACTGCTGCCAGCGCGGAACCCGGTTAAACGACCGGCCTTTGCTGCGCAGCGACAGGAACCGGTCGGCATCTGTTGCACTCAACAACAACGGCAGAAGGATAAACAGGTAAATGTGGTTGTTGTAATAACTAACCTCCTGAAAAAAGAAATACGCCAGACACAGGGAAAATATCCAGCACGCCCAACGAAACAATACGCCTGCCGCGATCAGCGCCCCGGCAACACCCATGGTCGCCAGGATACCGTACATGACCGGCTCGGGAAATAACGGAATCCATTCCAGGTGCTCAAACCGGAACAATATCTTCGAACGGACCAGGCCCTCGGGAATAAATCCAATGCGATAATAATATATGGCGTAATACACCATAAACAAACCAAAGGCCAGCCGGAACAAACCGATCACATGCCCGTCAACAGGGTCTTGCAGCCAGGAACGAAAGCGCTGTACAAGAGCAGTCATCCGGCAAATGTAAGCAGGGGCGGTCGTACCTGTACCGCCGGCCGGCAATTTTTAGTTCAGCCTGCACATACCAGGCCCCACTGTAAACTGCCAGGTTGCGACGCCTATATAATATAGGTGTAGAAAACAGCACAACTGATCCGGAGTCGTCCTTAACATGTAATTCCTGTGCAGGTTATGTGCAGGAGACCTACCTTTGCACCTGCAGAAGCAAAGACGCGGTTGATGCCGGCTTCCGGCACAAGTCTGCAATCCCCCCCGGGCAGCGCCTTTCCGCTTTTCAGATGATCGCTTATCCGCATACAACACTTTTCCAGCCAATACGCTGGCACTCGAACCAAATACAGATATGAAATTTGCACTCCGGATCGGTTTTATCCTGTCTATCTCCATTTTACTCCAACTAACGGCCTGCAATTCCGACTCCGGTACTGCCACCGGAAATACGGATGCCGAGCCGACATTAGTCGCTGAAAACCCCAGGCTGAAGCTCCATTCCTGGGAGGAATCCGGCCTTGACTTCGTTAACGAGATCGAAGAATCGCACGAGAGCAATCCGACCAACAACATCAATATCTACAATGGTGGCGGTGTAGCTGTTGCCGATGTGAACAACGACGGACTTCCGGATATCTATTTTATCAACTGCAGCGGCAAAAACAAACTCTTCCTCAACCAGGGCAGTTTCACCTTCAAGGATGTGACCGACGGCTCCGGGCTGGAATCAGCCGACGGATTTGAAACCTGCGTCACGGCAGTTGATATCAACTCCGACGGATGGATGGACTTCTACGTTGGCCGGGCTGGCCCCTACGAGCCGGAAGGCTCTAAAAATCGTTTGTTTATCAATAACGGTGCCGCAGCCAATGGATTGACCTTTACGGAAAAAGCAGCTGATTACGGCCTCGATGTAGGCTGCCGGACCACCGGCGCCAACTTTTTCGATTATGACCTGGACGGGGATCTGGATGTCTATATCCTCAACTACCCCCAATCGTTTGACTATACCGCCAAGATCGAGGCCCGGCTCAACGCCATGACTCAGGAATACGAGCCGTACCTCAAACCGCGTACCGAATGGGACAGCGACCGCCTGTACCGGAATAATGGCGACGGCACCTTTACCAATGTATCACAACAGGCTGGTATAGAGACATTTGCCTACGGACTTAGTGTCACCGTCTCCGATTTCAACGGCGACCACTACCCGGATATTTATGTCGGAAATGACTTTATACAGCCCGACATCCTCTATATCAACAACCAGAACGGGACCTTTACCAACCAGCTGGACAAGTATGTCAAACACATCACGCAGCACACCATGGGTGTGGATATTGCGGACTTTGACAACGACCAACAGGTAGACCTGGTGGCCGTAGATATGCTGCCCCGGGAAAACTACCGTCAAAAATCCACCCTGAACACCAGCTCGCAAAGCCGGTATAACTCCCTGACCGAGCACGGCTATTTCGAGGCCAAGGAGCGGAACGTGCTGCAACATAACAATGGCAACCGCACCCTCAGCGATATCGGATGTGTCGCGGGCGTGTTCAAAACGGACTGGAGTTGGAGTTCCCTCTTCATGGATATGGACAACGACGGATACAAGGACCTGGCCATCACCAACGGCTACCGCCGGGAGGTCACCGATATGGATTTCGTCAACTTCACCTTCGCTGATATCAAAAAAAGCGGCAAGATCAAGGACCAGTTCAGCGATATCCAGGACCTGCTCAAACTGATCCCGTCCTACAAGCTCCGCAACTATGTGTACCGCAACCGCGGTGACTGGACCTTTGAAGACATGGGGGGAAAATGGCTGACCGTACCGGCTTCGTGGTCTAACGGCGCTGCTTATGCCGACTTCGATCGTGACGGTGACCTGGACTGGGTCATGAACAACCTGGTGGACAAGCCTTTTCTATATGAAAACCTGACCCGGTCCATGCCTAACAGCAATTACCTGCAACTCCTTTTGGTCGGGGAAGGCGGCAACAACAAAGCCGTCGGCGCTTCGGCAACCATCACTGTGGGCAACCAGCAGCAATACCAGGAACTCTATCCTACAAGGGGGATCTTTTCTTCGGTGGAGCACCTGCTGCACTTCGGGCTCGGCAAGGCGGAAAAGGTGGACAAACTGGTACTTCGATGGCCCGACGGTCGCACCACAACTCTAACAGATATCCCTGCTAATCAGCGCCTTACACTGAAACAAGCAGAAGCGAATGGTCAGGATGCCGGCACCGAAACACCTGCTACTGCTACCCTTATGCAGGAAGCAACCAAGAGTGCGGGGATCAATTTTGCACACCAGGAAAACGTATACCTCGATTTCGACGCCTATTTTCTGCAGCCCTGGAAAGAGTCCGACCATGGGCCATTTACAGCCAAAGGCGATGTCAACGGCGACGGATTGGATGACCTCTTTATCGGAAATGCCTTTGGCCAGCCGGCAGCCCTGTATGCCCAGGGCCCGGACGGACGGTTCCGCAGTATCTCTACGGAAACCTGGAAGCAGGATGCTGCCTATGAGGACCACGGCGGCCTGTTCTTTGATGCGGACGGTGATGGCGACCTCGACCTGCTGGTGATCAGTGGAGGTGCTGAAGCCGATCCCAAATTTGGCAATCAGGCCTGGCAAAACCGGCTGTATATCAACCTGGATGGCAAAGGCAATTTCGCCAAAACAGAAAACACCTTCCCGGAAAACAATTTTGTCGGTGGGCGGGCAACTGCCTATGACTACGACAGCGATGGTGACCTGGACCTGTTCATTGGAAGCCGTGTATTCCCCACCCGCTGGCCACTGACACCTCAAAGTACCGTACTGCGCAATGACCGCACTCATTTCACCGATGTCACCGATGCCGTTGCGCCGGAATTCCGCCAATGTGGCATGGTATCCGATCTCAGCTGGGCAGACCTGGATGGGGACAAACAACCCGAACTCCTGGTCACCGGCGAATGGATGCCGATCATGGTGTTCAAACTACAGCAAGGAAACCTGAAAAATGTAACCGGCAGCTTTGGCCTGGACAAATCCAACGGCCTTTGGAACCGGCTGATCGCCCGGGACCTGGACAATGACGGTGATCTCGACCTCGTAGCCGGCAATTTTGGCCTGAATACCCGGCTGGTTGCCTCCGGGGACGAGCCCATGCGATGTTACGCCAATGACTTTGACGGCAACGGCAGTATCGACCCACTGATCACCACTTTTGAAGAAGGCAAGGAATACCCGATCGTGCGGCAGGACGCCCTCATTAAACAGCTCCCGGCCCTGAAGAAAAAGTTTATCAAGTCGAAAGACTACGGTAAGGCTAGGATTGATGATGTGTATCCCCGCGAAAAACTGGAGGGGCTGGAAGTACTCGATGTATATACCCTGGCCACCAGCTGGTGGGAAAACAAGGACGGCCGGTTTATCCAGCACGTATTACCGCTACAGGCGCAGATCGCCCCTGCCATTGGCGTAGAAGTACTGGATGTAAACGGCGACGGCAACCTGGATATCATGATGGCCGGAAACAAATACGGGATTGAAGTGTCGACCGGTCGGTGCGATGCCGGTATTGGCGCCGTTTTCCTCGGCGATGGCCGGGGTGGATTCCGCTGGTTGCCAACCACCGCATCCGGCTTCTTTGCTCCGGGCGAAGCACGTGATCTGGTTGCCCTGCGCGGCAGCGGTGGCAAGATGCAGGTGGTTGTTACCAATAATAACGCACCGGTACAGGTGTTCCGGCTTAATGCAAATGTATCGGTACAATAATCCGGTTAATTTTGTCCGGCAATGCAGACATTTTTCGGGCACAATCCGTTTTTAACTGCTAAAACGCTGAAATTTGAGGAGGCAAGACCTGTGTTTTAGCGCACTTGCGAAGCAAAACCTATACTAGTGCTTTGCCCTTATCCGGCAACCAGTTTATTTTCTTTTAATCCATCGGAAATAATATTCAAACTAACTACTCGTGATATGTTGAATGTCCAAGGCAAAATAAGCTTAATGCTGTGGCTTTCCGGGCTTATGTGCGTCACCGCTTGTTCGGAAAAACGACCATTCCTGGATGATCCGGACGGTCGTAGAGAGGTGGAAGAAACCCGCACCGCCGACGATCCCTTGTTACAGCTCCTGCCCGCTTCAGAAACAGGATTGGATTTCATGAATACCATCCTGGAAACGGACGATAACAACTTTTACACCAACATCACCATCTACAATGGCGGGGGCGTCTCCGTAGCGGATTTCAACAATGACGGGTTGCAGGACCTGTATTTCATCAGTTCGGATGGTAAAAACAAACTGTTCCTGAATGAGGGGAACCTTAAATTCCGGGATATTACGGATCAGGCAGGAGTCGGCTCGGAAGGAGGGTTTGAAACTGCTTCGGTCGCAGTTGATATCAACAACGACGGTTGGATGGACCTGTACGTTTGCCGCGGAGGAATGGTCGGTGGGGAGATCCGACGGAACAGGCTGTTTGTAAACAATGGCGACCTGAGTTTTTCCGAGCAATCCAAACAGTACGGTATTGATGATTGGAGCGCTTGCACCGGCGCCAACTTCTTTGATTATGATAATGATGGCGACCTGGATCTCTACCTGGTCAATCAGCCCTCTTCCACGGATTATGACAATAATCTTGAGGCTGTACTCGGCGAGGACGGCAAAACCATGATCCCTATTAACAAGCCCAAGGCAGACTACGACTCTGACCAGTTTTACCGGAATAACGGTGATAATACCTTTTCCAATGTATCGCAGGAGGCCGGGATCTGGAATTCCGGCTATGGCTTAAGTACAGCAGTTTCCGACCTCAACCGGGACGGTCTGCCGGACATCTACGTATCCAACGATTTTGTCCGGCCCGATTTTTACTATACAAACAACGGTGATGGCACGTTCACCGACCGCCTCCAGGAGTCTTTCAGGCATATCTGCAAGCACACCATGGGCTCGGACCTGACCGATTTTGACAACGACGGCCTCGTAGATCTGTACTCCGTCGATATGTTACCCATGTCCAATTATCGCTTAAAAAGTACCCGGGTAACTGTTCCGCAGGCCTCCTATTCTGCTACAGTACAGTCCGGTTATTATGAGCAGATCGTGCGCAATATGCTGCAACGCAATAATGGCGACGGCACCTTCTCGGAAGTAGGTTGCCTGGCGAATGTATTTCAAACGGAGTGGTCCTGGAGTAACCTCCTGTTTGATATCGACAATGACGGGCTGCGCGATATTTATGTCTCCAATGGCTACCGCCGAAACCTGAATGATGCCGACTTTTTTGACTATAAATTTGACGAAATCAGTAAGGTTGTGGACCCCTACAACCTAAAAACATATTTCGGCGATATCCAAGCGTTTATTCGCCTGATCCCTACTTACAAATCGAGAAACTGCTGTTTCCAAAATCAGGGCAACTGGCAGTTTGCTGAAAAATCAGGGGACTGGCTGACCGTACCGGCCTCCTGGTCAAACGGTACTGTCTGGACCGATCTGGACAATGACGGCGATCTGGACATCGTAGTCAACAACCTGGAAGACAAACCTTTTGTCTACAAGAACCTCGCCTCTGAAAAGAGACTGAACAACTTCCTGCAGGTCAGGTTAAAGGGAAGCGCAAAAAATATCAACGCCATTGGCGCTTCCGCCATTATTTATTACGGCAATCAAAAACAGTATATCGAGCTGAATCCGGTACGGGGCATCTTTTCCTCGGTGGAATACCTGATGCATTTTGGCCTGGGCAAAGTCGCCACTATCGACCGGCTGATCGTTCGCTGGCCCGATGGAAAAACACAAACGCTCACCAATGTACCGGCAAACCAGCGCCTGGAGTTGTCACACAAGGACGCCAGCGGCTATACCGTTCATCTGGCTCCGCTTCAACCCGTGGAAAAATTTTTCAGGAAACATAAGCAGGAAGCCGGATTCGCCTTTCAGCACACCGAAAACAATTTTAATGATTTTGAATCCTGGCCACTTAACCTTTTCAAAGAGAGTGAGTTAGGGCCATTCTTTGCCACTGGGGATGTAAACGGCGACGGACTGGAGGATGTTTTTATCGGCAATGCCTTCGATCAGCCGGCCGCTCTCTATAAACAAATGCCTTCCGGACAGTTCTCGGCGATCAGTACCCAAACCTGGTTGCAAGACAAGATCTATGAAGATCATGGCGCGGTATTTTTCGATGCCGACCAGGACGGGGACCTCGACCTGTATGTGGTCAGCGGGGGTATGGAAGCGGTAAGTGAGCAGGCCTGGCAGGATCGGCTTTATCTGAACGACGGGACAGGCAATTTTAGCAGAGCACCGGATGCACTGCCTGTGATCAAAACGGTAGGACAAAAAGTCATAGCCCTGGATTATGACCAGGATGGCGATCAGGACCTTCTGGTCGGCGGCAGGGTTTCCGGAGGAAAATGGCCCTTAACACCCAGAAGTTTAGTGCTCCAGAATGACGGCAGTGGCCATTTCACAGACCAAACAACTCAGGCAGCTCCTGATTTTGAACATTGCGGAATGATCACGGATATGTGTTTGATTGATTTGGATGGTGACTCTAAACCGGAGTTAATCGTTTGTGGGGAATGGATGCCCATCATGGTCTTCCGCCTTGATGGCAAACAGGTGATCCTGGATAAAACGGAGCGTGGTTTCCGGAAGTCCGAAGGCATCTGGAGCAGCATACATGCCGGCGATCTAGATGGCGACGGCGACCTAGATCTCATCACCGGCAATCTGGGCTTAAACTCCCGCCTGGCTGCTTCATCAGCGGATCCGCTGCTGGTATTTGCCGGCGACTTCGATGACAACGGGACGCTGGATCCGATCGTAACGTACCGGGAAAGTGGGAAAAACCTGCCATTGGCCCAGAAAAATGTTATGCACAAACAACTGCCTAAAGTCAAGAAGAAATTTTTGTATTCCCGCGATTATAGTATGGCGAGTATTGAAGAGATTTTTTCACCGTCCGAGTTGGAAAATGCCCTAAAACTGGCTGCCAATACCCTGGAAACCTGTTGGTGGGAAAACCAAAGCGGCCACTTTGTCAAACGCAGCTTTCCTGTTCAGGCCCAAATAGCCCCGGTGAATAGTGTTTTATGCGCGGATTTCACCGGAGACGGCACCCTGGATGTATTGTTGGCCGGCAACAAATACGGCCTGGAAGTAGAAACCAATCGATTGGATGGCGGGAATGGCGTGCTCTTAAAAGGCACGGGCGGCGGCCGGTTTTCATTTGTTGAAAATCACCAATCGGGTTTCTGGGCCTCATATGAAGTACGGGATATGGTATCCGTGCCAGGCCAGGGAGAACGATCCACCATCCTGGTGTCCAATAACAACGGACCGGTTCAGGCCTATCTGGTTCAACATTCTAGCAATATTCAATAATTACCTCCTCATCTACGTACAATGACCACTCTGCGCTCCTCTTCAAGAAATAGTCGGTTTATACCCAAAATGGGAATGTTCATATGCCTGGCCTTTACCTTGCTGTTCCTGACCTGCAAGGAAAAGCGCCCCTTTTTGGATGACCCCGACGGACTCCGGGAAGTAGAAGAAACCATTACAGCACCCGATCCATTGCTTAAACTATTACCCGTTTCACAAACCGGACTGGATTTTCAAAATATTATCCTGGAAACAGATGAGGATAACTTCTACACAAATGGGGTAAAATACAACGGCGGAGGCCTGGCTATCCTGGATGTGAATAATGACAACCTGCAGGACCTTTATTTTGTCAGCGTAAATGGCAAAAACAAACTGTTCCTGAACCAGGGTGGCTTCAAATTCAAGGATATCACTGATCAGGCCGGCGTAGGTGCGGCCAACGGCTTTAAAACAGGTGTGGCCATTGTGGACATCAACAACGACGGCTGGCAGGATATTTACGTGTGCCGCGCCGGCGTGGCCGGTGGCGATATCCGCCGTAACCTGCTCTTTATCAACAATGGAGATCAGACCTTCACTAACCAGGCAAAGGCCTATCACCTGGACATTGCCAGCGCCAGCACCAGCGCCAACTTCTTTGACTACGACAACGATGGCGACCTGGATCTCTACCTGCTGAATTACCCTTCCTCCGGGGAGTATTCCAATATCTTTGAAACCAAATATGCACCGGACGGCAAAACGATCATACCGATTACCAAGCCCAAAGCGCCGGAAGACTCCGACCTGCTCCTCCGCAATGACGGTGCGCCGCAGCCTGATGGCAGTGGCGGCTTTACCAATGTTGCTGAAAAATCAGGGATATGGAACTCCGCATACGGGCTCAGTGTCGCCGTCTCCGATCTGAACCGGGACGGATTTCCCGACGTCTATGTTTCCAATGACTTTGTCCGGCCCGATAATTATTACATCAACAACGGCAACGGCACTTTCACCGACAAGCTACAGGAATCCTTCTGGCATACCAGCCGCCATACCATGGGCTCGGACCTTACTGATTTCGACAACGACGGGTTGATCGACCTGTTTACCGTTGATATGATGCCGATCACCAACTACCGCCTGAAAACAACCAAGGTCACCATGACCCAGGCCCTGTATTCCACTACGATTCAGGCAGGTTATTACGAGCCGGTTGTCCGCAATGTACTTCAACGCAACAATGGAAACGGGACTTTCTCTGATGTCGGCTGCCTGGCTGATGTGCATGCAACAGAATGGTCCTGGAGCGGCCTGGTATTTGATATGGACAACGATGGTAACAGGGATATTCACGTTACGAACGGATACCGTAGAAATGTGAATGACAATGATTTCTTCGAATTTCAGTTTGAGGAGATCATCAAACTCGTAGATTCCAACAACCTGAAAGCCTATTTCAATGACATCCATCAGTTTCTGCGCCTGATCCCGACATATAAATCCAGGAACTCCTGCTTCCGCAACCAGGGAAACTGGACGTTTGAAAATATGGAGGGCAAGTGGCTTACCCTTCCCGCTACCTGGTCCAATGGCGCAGCCTGGACAGACCTCGACAACGATGGAGATCTGGACCTGGTCGTCAACAATATGGAGGACCAACCCTTTGTTTATCAAAACCTTACACGTGAAAAGAGTCAGGGCAACTACCTGCAGGTAAAACTCCGGGGTAGTGCACAAAACCGGGATGCCATCGGGGCTTCCGCCCTGCTATTTTACAACGGCAAACAACAGTACCTCGAACTGAATCCCATACGGGGTATCTTTTCTTCCGTGGAAAACCTCTTCCATTTCGGACTGGGGCAGGCAGGAAAAGCAGATAAACTGGTCGTACGATGGCCGGATGGTAAAACCCAGACTATTACGGATATTCCGGCTAACCAGCGCCTGGAACTCAACTATGCCGATGCCTCCGGATATGTCCGCCATCTGGTTCCACTCCAGCCTCAAAACCAGTATTTTCAGGAGGTAACCCGAACTGCCGGGCTGAACTTTCAGCACCGGGAAAACGCCTTTAATGATTTCGAAGCCTGGCCCCTCAACATGATCCGGGAGTCCGACTTGGGGCCGCTGATGGCCGTAGGGGATGTTAATGGCGACGGTTGGGATGATCTTTTTATCGGTAACGCCTTTGACCAGCCGGCAGCCCTGTTCATCCAGACCGCCAACCAGCAATTCCGACCCGCCAGTACCGCCACCTGGGAACAGGACAAGATATATGAAGACCACGATGCCGCGTTTTTCGATGCGGATGGCGACGGCGATCAGGACCTTTACGTCGTCAGCGGCGGTATGGAAGCTGTCAGCGACCAGGCCTGGCAGGACCGGCTGTACCTCAACGACGGTAAAGGAAACTTTTCAAAAGCGCCGGATGCCCTACCGTTGATCAATACGGTAGGCATGCGGGTCCTGTCATCCGACTTCGACCAGGATGGCGATCAGGACCTGCTGGTAGGCGGGCGGGTAACCGGCAGCAACTGGCCCCTCACCCCGCGCACCCTGCTTCTGCAAAACGACGGGACCGGCCACTTCACCAATGCCACCGAGCGCCTGGCACCTGCCCTGGAGCGATGTGGTATGATCACCGACATGCTCCTGGCCGAATTGGACGGACAACCCGGCCCCGAACTCGTAGTATGTGGCGAATGGATGCCGATACAGGTTTTCCGGTTCTCCGGTAGCCAATGGGTACCCGCTGAACTGCCCGGGTTTGAAAAATCTGATGGCCTGTGGAGCAGCCTGGCAGTGGCCGACCTGGATGGCGATGGCGACCTGGACCTGCTGGCCGGAAACCTAGGGCTCAACTCCCGGCTCAAAGCCAGTGAAACTGCCCCGATCCGTGTTTTTGCCGGTGATTTTGACGACAACCGTACCCTTGACCCGATCGTCACGCTTCCGGAAGCGGGTAAAGACTATCCCATGGTGCAGAAAATGGTCATGCACAAACACATTCCGAAAACCAAAAAGAAATACCTGTTCTCCCGCGATTACAGTCAGGCGACAATTGAAGACATGTTCCCGGAAGACAAGTTAAACAGCGCCCTGCAGCTGGCAGCTTACACCCTGGAAACCTGCTGGTGGGAGAATCAAAACGGCCGTTTTGTCCGGCATGCCCTGCCGCCACAGGCACAGGTATCGCCGGTACAGGCCATGATCTGCGCCGATTTTACGGGCGACGGGCTGCAGGACATCCTGATGGCCGGAAACAAATACGGGCTTGAGGTGGAAACGAACAGGCTGGATGCCGGAAATGGCACCTTATTGCAAGGCAATGGAAAAGGACAGTTTACCTTTGTGGAAAACTACCAATCCGGCCTGTGGGCAAACCGGGAAGTCCGGGATGTCGCCGTGTTGCGTGGGACCGGCGGCCGATCTGTGCTCGTCGTTTCTAACAACAACGGTCCCTTACAGGCGTTTGCGGTGAAAAAAACGCCTTACCTGCAATGAGCAGCACATCCAAGAAAAACAAAACCAAAAAGCCAGCATCTAAACGTCGTTCAAACAAACTTGCACTCCTGTTGGGAGGAGCCATGGTCGTGGTAGCAGCCAGCCTGTTGTATCTACTGGTCCAGCGCAACCAGGACCCGCTGTCCAATGCCCCGCAGGAAGAAGAGCCTGCGCTCCATGCCGAAAGCCCCAAACTCCGGCTGCTGAGCAGTCGGGAAACAGGAATTGACTTTATCAACACTATTACCGAGACCCCTGAAAACAATATCCTGAACAACACCAACTTCTACAACGGCGGTGGTGTGGCCGCCGCAGACCTGAACAACGACGGCCGCACCGACTTGTTTTTTATCAACTGCGACGGTCAAAACAGGCTTTACCTCAACGAAGGCAACTTGAAATTCCGGGATGCTACTAAAGGCTCGGGACTGGATGCCGGCAACGGCTTTGTAACCAGCGTTACTGCCGTCGATATCAATACCGACGGATACCTCGACCTCTATATCTGCCGGGCCGGGCCGTTTGATCCGGAACGACGCCGTAACCTGCTGTATATCAACAATAAAAACCTGACATTCACCGAAAGCGCCCGAGCCTATGGCCTGGACGACAGCAGTTTGTCCACTGGCGCCAATTTCTTTGATTACGACCTGGACGGCGACCTGGATGTGTATGTACTGAACTACCCGGCTGACTTTGGCTATGCCTCCAAGATCGAGGCCGACCTGGATCCGGTCACCAAGACCTACCGGCCCCGCCTTACGCCAAAATCACCTTATGACAGTGATCGCCTATACCGCAATGACGGCAACGGATCGTTTACTGACGTATCTGCCCGGGCGGGCATCCAAAATTTCGCCTACGGCCTGAGCGTCAGTGTATCCGACTTCAACCGGGACGGCTGGCCGGACATTTACGTTGGCAATGACTTTATACAACCAGACCTGTTGTATATCAACAACAAGAACGGCACTTTCACAGACGAGCTGGGCAAGTTTTTCAGCCATACCACCCAGCATACCATGGGTACCGACATCAATGATTTTGATAATGACGGACTGGTCGACCTGCTGGCAACCGACATGCTTCCGGTGAGTCACTACCGGCAGAAAACGACCATGTCGACCAACTCCCAATCGCGGTACAACACCCTGAACCAATACGGCTATTTTGAGCCGGTCGTGCGCAATACGCTGCAGCGGAACAACGGCGACGGCACGTTCAGCGATGTCGCCTGCCTGGCCGGTATTTACAAGACCGATTGGAGCTGGAGCGGATTGCTGTTCGATATCGATAACGACGGCTTTAAAGACATGGCCGTTACCAATGGTTACCGCCGGGAAGTAGCGGACATGGACTACATGAACTTCATCATTCCCAAACTTCGGGGCACTACGGTATCCACGTTTGAAGAAGTATTCAAATACATTCCGACCTATAAGATCCGAAACTTCGTTTTCCGGAATGCCGGAAAATGGACGTTTGAAGACGTCTCCGGGAAATGGCTGGATGTGCCGGCTTCCTGGTCCAATGGAGCGGTCTGGGCCGATCTGGATGCCGATGGCGATCTGGACTGGGTGGTCAGCAACCTGGAAGAGGAGGCATTCGTGTACGAGAACCTGACAGTGGACCAAAAAGCCGGCAATTACCTGCAAATCAAGCTGAAAGGCAGCGAACAAAATCCGTTTGCAGTAGGCGCCAGCGTCCGGATCCGGTATGCCGGCCAGATCCAGACCCAGGAACTCAATCCTACACGCGGCATATTTTCCTCGACAGAGCACCTGATCCATTTTGGCCTGGGCCGGTACAGCCAGGTGGACGAACTGCTGGTGCGGTGGCCCGATGGGCAAACAACCCTGTTAGAACAGGTGCCGGCAAACCAACGACTGATGCTGCAACAGGCAGAAGCCAACGGCCGGCTGCCCCTGGAGCAACCTGGCAAAGACCACCTGTTCCGGGATATCAGCAGCCAATGTGGTCTGGACTTCCGGCATGTGGAAAACATCTACAACGACTTTGATGCCGCTTTTTTACAGCCCTGGAAATTGTCTGATCTTGGTCCGGACCTGGCCTGTGCCGATGTGAATGGCGATGGCCTGGACGATGTATTCATTGGAAATGCGTTCAATACAGCCCCGGGGTTATACCTGCAGCAACCCAACGGCAATTATCGCCGGCGCCCGTCCCCCGTTTGGGAGGAGGACAAGATCTATGAGGATGCCGGTAGTCTTTTCCTGGATGCAGACGGCGACGGTGATACTGATCTGTTTGTATTAAACGGAGGGCCGGAGGCCGATGCTGGGACCAATGGAATTGACTGGGGATGCCGCTTGTACCTGAATGACGGCAGTGGGAATTTCTCCAGGGCAGAAAACGCAGCACCCGCACTTCGGAATGTCGCCCACCGGGTAGTCGCCCATGATTTTGACCAGGATGGCGATGCCGACCTCTTTATAGGTGGCCGCACCGTTGCCGGCCGCTACCCCACTCTTCCGGAAAGTTATGTACTCCGCAATGACAAGGGACGTTTTACCGACGTTTCCGACGCCGTTGCCGGAGATTTCAGGAGGTGTGGAATGGTAACGGACCTGACCTGGAAAAATGTGGATGATGACCCGGAAGAAGAGCTGATCGTCGTAGGAGAATGGATGCCGGT
>SBHD01000230.1 GCA_006226345.1 Bacteroidota bacterium
CGGGTCGCAAATTGCAAATACCAACCTTGCCAAACAGATCAGTAATGAAACCATACTATTGGCCTGCCAACCAACCGAGGTAAGTATCGAAGGTGAACAATGGGCTGGCGGACACGGCATATTCACCTACCAACTGATCCGGGGGCTGGCCGGCAACGCAGACAGCAATGGTGATAGATCAGTTACGCTGGAGGAAATTAGTGCGTACCTCGTAAAAAATGTCAAGTTGGATGTGGCCCCCTTAGTTCAGACCCCGATGGCTATAGGTAATAGATCGAAGGTGGTGGCTACCGTTCCGGAAACTATTGATTCAGAACCCTTTTTTCAGACGGAGCACTGATGCGCAAAAACTAAGCGATTGTTCGGGTTTATTCAACTCCCGGCCTCCCCAGGTCTTCTCCGGCGCATCTAAAAACATCCACGGCGATACCGGCTGAACCTGAATACCGGGAACGCCGCAGTCGACCCGGGTGCTAAAAGCATCACTACCGCGATACCTGAAAAACAGACGGAAACGGAGCGGAGTTATGGTCGGTCAGTGCATGTCCCACTCCGGCAACATCCCCGGCTTCAATGAAACCGGGGGCGATACAATTGCCCCGGTTTCCCTGTAGTGATACCATTGCCCCCTCAAAACCGCCAGTCATCCGCATACATACCATACGCCACCGGCAGGTCATGCGCCAGCACATAGACCTCGTTCTTCAGGTCTGCCCCATTCAGGTGATACACATAAATCCGGATGTTATTGGCTGCCAGGGCCCGGCTCAGCGCGGCGTCTTCCTGCAGAAAATTCCGGGAAACCGCCACCCGGTCGATGCGGTTCGTTTTCAGGAATTCCACTTTATTTCCGGGTATAGCCTTCAGCACATTTTCGGAAACCATGGGCTGCACACCTGGGATTTTCGCCGCTTCCAGAACCGCCGCCTGTGAAAACAACTCCATGATAAGGCGGTCGGGAAACGCAAATGCCCTGGAAAACGCCTGGGGTTCGTTGATCTTGTCGGTCACCAAAATGGCATCCGGGTGTTTTCTAAACCAATCGTTGATCCGGTCGATATCCAGCGGGGTGTATTTCCCCATTAATTTTTGGCCCGAAAACGCCTGGTGGCTGACCGCGTCCTGACCGTCAGTGCCGGTCATCTGGTGCCATTTCAACCAGTCGTGGGCCGCGACAAACACGCCGTCCGTGGTTTTTTGGATATCCAGTTCAAACATCCGGAATCCCCGGCTGTAAGACAGGTTCAGGGCTTCCAGCGAATTGGTATAGGGAATACCGTCCACCCCGCCGCCGCCGTGTGCAATGAACCGCGTCCGGTCCTGGCCCCAGCGCTGGACTACATCGTTGGAATTGCCGGCCGGAGTGCCGAGGAGAAAGGAAAAGGAAATAGTCGACGGGGAGACATGCTCGCTCAGCAGCCCGTGATCGGGATACGCGATATACGCCATGTTCTTACCCAGGTTGCTGAGCTTGACCAGACTGGAACCGGCCAGGATGTCGTTGTAGGGACCCGCGCCATTCTGGTGGACCAGCAGGCACCGGATACGTTCTCGGTTTTGGGCCTCCTGCTTCAAGGTCTGCATCTGCTCCCTGGAGTTGGGGTCGAAAAACCGCAAGGTATTGTCGCGAAAGTACCCGTAAATACCCGGGCCACCCAGCGGAAAGTTGCGGTCGTCGATCCGGATCTCGGTAGGCGTTTTGATCTGTGGGGCGCCGGCAGCAGAACTGGTGATGTACAGCCTTCTGTCGGTAGAATGGTAGACCGGATATTGGGGCAGTTCATAAAACTCCGGGCTGTACGGCCACTCCCGAAGCAACTCGATATCCGCCCTGGTATAGAGGATCTCTTCCCGTCCTTTTTTGGATACGATCTTTTTATTGCCGTAGCGAATGGCGCTGTACAGATACCCCGCTTTCGTCCCAATGATCAGGCGCGGGAAAAAGGTCCCTTCGTCACCGTAAAAGGCCTCGTACAGGGACATTGTGTTGCGCTGTGTTATCCTGAACTTGTGGTCGAGGGTCAGGCAAACCACCTGATCGGGCGCTGCCGGAAGCATGAAACTTTCGTCCAGATCCGTGGCCGTGATCCGGACCTGCTGATTGTTCTTCACGATCCGGAAACCCGCGGTGAAATTCTCTCCGCCGACCGAGGCTTCGTTCAATTGCTGGATCGCGCGTTTCCGGTCCAGCAGGTATGCCCGGGAGTCCCCCTCCGGCAAAAAATCCTTTAGGAATACGGCATTATGGTCGATACCGGCGCCTTGCAGGATCGTCCGGGGCAGGTCGATCTGCTCCAGTTTCGGCTTTTCCAGTTTGGCATTCGTAATCAGGTAAAGTGAACGCGGTGCACCTGACGGATCAACCGAAGCCGGATCACCCATCAGCAGGTGGTCGGGCATCAGGTAGATCACCGTATTGTCCATCAGGCCCTCTGCCGTCAGGTACTGCACAAAATCGCCCACCATCGCATCGGTGGCGGCGACCATTTTTTCCAGGTTGCTGTTTGTTTTTTGCGGCACCATGGTCTCCACCCGGGGATCGTAAAATCCCTCCGGCCCGTGCGAGCTCACGGTAGCCAGGTACAGCGCAAAGGGTCTGCCGGACCCCTTCAGGCTTTTCACTTCCTTTTTGGCCTCTTTAAACAGGTCCAGGTCGTGGATACCCCAGGGCACTTTGGCGTAGCTGGTGCCGAAATCCACTTCGGACTTCACCTTAAAACGGCAGGCGGAGAGCATTTCATCCATACCGGCAAACGCCTTGTTGCCCAGCATGAACACCCGCTGGTACCCGGCCGCTTCGAATACATGTCCCGTGCCGGTAAGCGCAATGCTCTTGGTATTTTGAAAGATCGAATTGCCGCCGGACCCAAAGGAGAAAAAAGCCGGAATCCCGCTGATGCCCGTATAGAACGACGCAGCGCTCCAGTCGCTACCCACGCCCTGGGGCATTTCGGCAAAGTGCAGGGTTTTGGCCAGCCGGCTGAGGTTGGGGGTCAGGTCTTCCCGCAAAAACCCTTTTTCCAGCGATTCCATGTAGATCACGATCACATTCTTTCCGGGTTTTGCCTTTACCGCCTCCGGGGAGATGTATTTGCCGGGCGGTATGCCCAC
>SBHD01000136.1 GCA_006226345.1 Bacteroidota bacterium
CTTTCTTAACTCCAACTTCTTCAAAAATATTTAAACTTCTTTCTAAGTTTTCCAAGGCCATATCATGGTAGCCTTTAACATTTAATGCCGTTCCTTTGGTATTAAGTGCCAGTCCAACAAATACTTTGTTATCCAGCTTGGTTGCTTCCTCGTACAACTGCTGAGCGTAAAAAATCGCGCTATCGGGCTGGCTAAAAAGGACAGCGTTGGAAACAGCATAAAGAGCCTCAAGCCGTACCGAATCTGCCTGGGTTCGATCGTGGAAGATTGCTTTTAGTGAGTCCGTATTAACCTGGCTTAAGAGCACCTGGCTTGCGAAAAGACATAATGTGAGCAGGATCGTTTTCTTCATTTTCAAGTTGGTTTTTGACACGCTCTAAGAACCTGTTTGAGTCAGATCTTCTGATTCATTGGAAATTATTTTTTAAGATCAGTTCTACCTCTTCCGTTGCCCCGGCCAACTTGGCCAGGATATCATTTATCAGGTTTTTCAGATCCTCCATGGGCATAGTCTCGTATTCATGTTCCAACCGCCGGATGGGGGTGAGTATGCCGGGGATGCCGAAGAACTGTAACTGCGGGCTCATCTGGTGCAGGATCTGCCGGATCATTTTGCGGTCTTCCGCAGCCAGACTTGCTTTCAGGTTTTCAATTCGCAGCGGGATCAGTTCCTGAAACTGGTTCAGGTATTTCAACATCATCGTTTTATCCCCCCTGGAAATACTGATCAGGTTTTGCGGGTCTATATAAGTGGTATCCCATTTTATTTCCATTCCATATACTGTTTTGAGCAAGGTGTTGATTGATGTCGGGCAAGGTATATCGAAATCCCAAAGCCCGGCCGCTTATCGATCCAGCGGTTGATCCAATGGCATTTTACCGTTGGATCAACCATTGGATCAATGGCCTTACCGCTGGATAGACAGGCCTTGCAATCTGGTTCAACAGCCCCCCATATTGCAGTCACAATCAGTCAAATCACTTCAAATTCAAATTTTATGAAAACTTTATTGATCGCATTGCTGACCCTGACCACTACCATCATCACCGCACAAAACACCGTTACATGGGTAGGTGGAACACCCGGAAAAGAAACCAAATGGCATGAAGCAAAAAACTGGAGCAATCAACGCGTACCCAATGAATTTTCAAACGTAATCATTCCGGATGTTTCCACCACCACTTTTTCCTCGCCGGTGATTGCCTTTGGGGAAGTTGAACTGAATGCTATCCTGGTGGAATCCAATGCGGGGCTTACGGTTCTCAAAGACGCACAATTAGTCATTTACGGAGATGCCGTTGGATTAAAAAACAAAGACGTCCATATCAAAGGCGCCCTGATTATAATGGATGAGACAAAAGAAAATACAATTCACGCGACAGCAGTCCTCTCTGAAAACTAGGAGCATGTAAGCGGTTGGTTGGATCTGGCCGATTCAGACTCCTTAAGTGAAGATAGTAATTTATGTATTTGTATACTCAGATCGCAGACGCTCACCAGCAAATCTTTTTCATTACCGTATACTTACCAAGCGCCACAAATTACCCTTTAGGCTTGCTGTAAGCATCTGTTCGCTCTACGGAAGTGCCTCGCGGAATTCAATCGAAGCAGAGTAGATGGCTACAGCAAGCCTAAAGGGTAATTTGTGGCGCTTGGTATGTTGAGCCTTGCCGAATACATATGGCCCGTGTGGCATTCCTGAATTAGCAAATATTGAGGGTAGTCATTATT
Source organism: Bacteroidota bacterium (assembly GCA_006226345.1). GTDB lineage: Bacteria > Bacteroidota > Bacteroidia > Chitinophagales > Saprospiraceae > M3007. Next base: position 1,733 of record SBHD01000136.1, read on the forward strand.
TTGCGGACATCTTTACATTTACCAGGCCCGGTTGGCGCTCCGGAAAGCCGCGTTATCCGGCAGGATCAAACCACCTTGCATGCTGAACCTGCACTCCTTCATACGGGACAGTGACTACTATAAAAAACTGCAGATCGATGACCTGCTGTTCGTGGAGTACAAGTGCCTCGTAAACGAAACCAGGGCCGGCATATGGTCGGAGGTCAACTATTTTGTCTTTGTCACCAGCGGGAAGAAAATGTGGAGAAGTATCCAGAATAATTATGTGGTGGAAACCGGAGATTCCCTGTTCGTGAAAAAAGGCGCCAACCTGGTGCACCAGTATTTTGACGAGGATTACTGCGCTTTGATGGTGTTCATTTCGGATGATTTCATCAAAAAGTTCATGCACCGGTTTTCGAACATTATCCGCATCGATCCCGAAGCGCCCGCGAGCACCGACGCCGTTATCCGCATCGAACTGGACGAATACCTCGCCGGGTATATCAACTCGCTCGCCGCGTTTTTTGGCGCGCAATCCTTCCCGGACAAACACCTGCTGCACCTCAAGTTTGAAGAACTGCTCCTGAACATCTTCACCCGGCCGCTGCATAAAGAACTGGCACAATACCTGGTTTCGCTCAACAACAGCCAGAGCGCGCTCCTGGAGCAGGTGATGGAGGAGAACTTTGCCTACAACCTGAAACTGGAAGAATTAGCCGCCTTGTGTAATATGAGCCTGAGTTCGTTCAAACGGACATTTAACAGCGTGTACAAAACCTCCCCCGGCAAGTGGCTCACCGAAAAACGACTGGACTTTGCCCAATACCTGCTTCAGACCACCGATAAGAATGTGAGCGAGGTTTCCTTTGATTGCGGCTTCGAAGACGTGTCCAGTTTTATCCGGGCTTTCAAGAGAAAGTTTGACAAAACGCCCCTTCAGTTCCGGGCTGGTATTACCGAAAACACCTGATCTGACGCGCTCCACGCAGCAAATCCGGCCTGCAAAAGGCCGTTGAACTGATTTGTCTACTTTGTGAACGGATATGCCTATCCGACAGGCCATTGTCGCCCGCACCTTTGTACTGTTAATTGATTATTTCAAAAACAGTATAAAAACTAACGACAATGACGAACACCATCAATGGCTTCAATACGGAAGCAATCGCAGGCACAGTAGCTGCCATCCAGGACAATCCTGAAATCGCCAAGTTCGAATTGCGCGCCCGCAACATCTGGCTCTCCGGCGGCCACAACCGCAGCTTCATCCAAGGGTTCTACGGCGCAGGCCAGGAAGACACCACGCGCGAACAACCTTTTGTTTACGACAATGACGAGCCGCCTGTTCTTCTGGGTGAAAACAAAGGCGCCAATCCCGGCGAGGTCCTGCTGCACGGCTTGTTGGGCTGCATGACCACTGCCATGGTCCTGCTGGCTTCAGCCCGGGGCATAGAAGTATCCGGTGTTACTTCCAAAGTAGAAGGTGATATCGATATCACGGGATTCCTGGGACTGAATGCAACCTCGAAAAAAGGCTTTCAGCAGATCCGGGTGACGTTTGACATCGAAGGCGCCACGGAAGAACAGAAGCAGGAACTGATCACCCTCGCCAAGCAGTCTCCGCTTTTCAACAGCCTGGTCAATCCGGTGGACGTACAGGTCGCCTTTCAGGCTTAAATCACCAGCACTTTATCGGGCGGAAGGCAGCGCACCGGGACATTACATGCCGGTGTGCTGCAACACTGCCTTCTTCCTCTGATTTTATAGTACGCCTGGCGGAAGTGGGTTGCGAAATCCGGGACGATGTAGTCGTAGGACGACTCTCAGTCCTCCTACGACTTCCTCCCCCACTCCCGAAACACTCCCAAATGACCACAGCACTAAAAAAACGTAAACCACTCTGATTACTAAATAAAAACATCATGCAAGCACAACACCTTTCGATCCGCGAACAACAAAAAGCATCCTGGAACGCCTTCTCTCCCGGCTGGAAAAAATGGGATGATTTCACCATGCGATTCCTGCAACGCCAGGGCGACCAGATCGTAGAGGCCCTGGATCTCCGCGCAGACCACCATGTCCTCGATATCGCTACCGGAACAGGGGAGCCTGGCTTGACCATTGCCTCCCGGGTAGTCAAAGGATCTGTGATAGCCACGGACCTGTCCGAAGGCATGCTCCGGGTCGCGCAGGAAAAAGCGGCAGCCCAGGATGTCCGGAACTTCCGTACGCAGGTGGCTGATGTTTGTGAACTGCCCTTCGGGGACAACTCCTTTGATGCGGTCAGCTGCCGGCTCGGCTTCATGTTCTTCCCGGATATGGAACTGGCAGCCAGTGAAATGATCCGGGTATTGAAACCTGGCGGCCGCCTGGCAGTCACGGTATGGGGAGCACCGGAACAAAACCTCTGGATCACGGCCATCATGGGTGTCCTCAAAAAATCAATTGACATGCCCACGCCGCCTCCTGGTGCCCCCGGTATGTTCCGCTGCGCCCAACCCGGATTTATTACCACCCTGTTTGAAAAGGCCGGAATTGCCGGTGGCGCAGAGTCCGAGATCACCGGAGAGATGCACTGCAGTTCAGCAGATGAGTACTGGGCCTTCATGAATGATGTCGTGCCGCCCGTAGTAGCCGCATTCAAAGACTCGGAAGCGACTGTCAAAGAAAAGATCAAACTCGACGTGTATAACGTGCTGGCCGAACAACTTCCCGGCACACAAAAGAACATCCGTTACGGAGCCCGGTTGTTCACGGCTGTCAAGCCGGTCGCATAGACCATAGACAACCAGGCTCTCTGACATGATGTACCGTAGCGGCCATCCAGGCTGCTGCCTTTCGCGCACCCTTACCCGGCACCCGACGGGTAGGGGCGCGATGGTTTATAACTAATAGTTGCCGGGAAGATGGGATAAAGGGCATTGCCAGATCGAACAGCAATACCTTTTCACCTTTTCACCTTTTCATTTTACAAGTTGCCTTTTACACGGCTACCGGCGCTTTGATACCGGGCCAAGGGTCATAGTTCAGCAACTCAAAATCGTCGTAGGTAAAGTCCAGCAGGTTTCGGACTTCAGGGTTGATCTTCATCTGCGGTAAGGACCGCGGAGCGCGGGAAAGCTGCAGGTTGACCTGATCCAGGTGGTTCAGGTAGATATGCACATCGCCAAATGTGTGCACAAAGTCGCCCGGCTCCAGCCCGCACACCTGCGCCAGCATCAGGGTGAGCAGGGCATACGAAGCGATATTGAACGGTACGCCCAAAAATACATCCGCGCTGCGCTGGTAGAGCTGGCACGACAGGCGCCCGTCAGCCACATAAAACTGGAACAAACAGTGGCAGGGTGCCAGGGCCATTTCCGGCAGGTCGGCCACATTCCAGGCCGAAACGATGATCCGCCGGCTGTCCGGGTTGGTTTTCAGCGTCCGGACTACCTCTTCGATCTGGTCCACCACCCTTCCGTCAGGGCATTGCCAGGATCGCCATTGTTTACCGTACACCGGGCCGAGGTTACCCTCCGGATCCGCCCATTCGTCCCATATACTGACGCCGTTCTCTTTCAGGTAACCTATATTGGTATCGCCTTTCAGGAACCACAATAATTCGTGGATCACACTGCGGGTATGTACTTTTTTGGTCGTCACCAACGGGAAGCCATCCTGCAGGTTGAAGCGCATTTGATAGCCAAAAACACTGATGGTTCCGGTACCGGTCCGGTCGCTTTTTTGCACGCCGGTATCCAGGATATGGCGCAACAGATCGTGGTAAGCTTGCATGTTTCCCTTCTTTTTGGCGAATATCCGAAGAATTGAACAATTCCGGCCCCTGGCTGCAGCCCAATTGTCTCCGGCGCTATTTAAAACAAAATATTTTACTTTTCACTAAAGCAACGTGCGCAAAAATTTTACTTTTGCTGCATTGTCCTGTTAAGTACCTGGATAGAATTATATGATAAAATAAACAAAGGGATTTTGAGTCAAAACAAGGCATTTTTTGATGTCATAGCAGTGCTACGGCTGAGAAAAATAACGCCGTATTGGCACAAAAGACCAAAGTGAATTTTGTCATATAATTCTGTCCGGGTACTTAACCGCAAAAACGATCTGTTCACAGCGCAGAATGTAATGCTGAAACGCCTGCACATCCGCAACTACGCCCTGATCGACCGGGTGGAGATCGACTTCTCCGAACGCCTGACCATTATTACCGGCGAAACCGGTGCGGGCAAATCTATCCTGCTCGGCGCCCTCGGGCTGGTCATGGGCGAACGCGCCGACACCAAAATATTCTACAACGACCAGGAAAAGTGTGTGGTTGAAGCCTGGTTCGATGTGGCGAAATACGACCTGCAGGACTTTTTTGACGAACACGAACTCGATTACGATGCCGAAGTGATCATCCGGCGCGAGCTCTCTCCTGCCGGAAAAAGCCGGGGCTTTGTAAACGACACTCCCGTCAACAACCAGGTGCTGCGCCGCCTTACCGAAGCCCTCGTCGACCTGCACCAGCAGTTCGATGTGCTGGATATCCACAATGTCAACTTCCAGTTGCGCATGATCGATGCGCTGGCCGATAATGGCAGTCTGCTCGCCGAATATCAGCGGGCCTTCCGCCAATACCAGGCCGACAGCCGTCGCCTGGCCGAACTCACCGAACAAAGCAACCAGGCCTCCCGGGAAATGGACTTCCTGCAGTTTCAGTTCAATGAACTCCGCGATGCCGAACTGCAGGAAGGTGAACAGGAAGAACTGGAGAACGAACTGGCGCGGCTGACTAACGCAGAAGACATCAAACGGACCTACGGAGCCGCGTACACCTACCTGAGCGAAGCTGAGCAAAATATCATCGGTCAGCTACAGGAACTCGCCCGCTCCATGGCCCCTACCCGAAAGGTATCCACAGAACTGGATGGTCTCAGCGGGCGGCTGGAAACGTTGCTGATCGACCTGCAGGATATCGCCAAGGATTGCGCCCGCATTAGTGAAAATACCGAGCACGACCCGGCCCGCATCGAAGAAGTACAGGAACGACTGAACACCCTGTACAAACTGCAGAAAAAACACAGTCTCGGCACCGTAACCGAGCTATTGGCCCTCAGGCAAAACCTGGAAGACCGGCTCAGTGGCTTTACCGACCTCAGCGCACAGATCGCCGCATTGGAAAAACAGATCACTGCGCAGGAACAACAGCTGCGGGGGCAGGCCAAACTGCTGAGCGAGCGCCGGAGCATCGTGCCCAAGCCCTTCGAAGAGAAAGTACATGCCATGCTGGCCCAGTTATCCATGCCGCATGCCCGCCTGAAGGTGGAGATCGGCCAGACCGAAGGCCTGACCGCCACCGGCATGGATGATGTCCAGTTTTTATTTGCCTCCAATGTCGGCAGCCGGTATCTCCCGATCAAGGATGTAGCCTCGGGTGGTGAGTTATCCCGCCTTACCCTATGCACGAAAAGCCTGGTCGCCGACGCCATTCCCCTGCCGACCCTGATCTTCGACGAGATCGACACCGGCATCAGTGGCGATGTATCGCTCAAGATGGGACAGATCCTGCAGGAATTGAGCAACCGCCACCAGGTGGTCAGCATTACCCATACCCCACAGATCGCTGGCCGCGCCGACAAACATTATTTCGCATATAAACAGGTGGAAAACGATCGGACGATAACCCGCATCCGCCTGCTCAACAACGACGAACGCGTACGCGCACTGGCGGTGATGCTCAGCGGCAACCCGCCCAGCGATGCGGCGTTGGCTACGGCGCGCGAATTGATGGTCGCCGGCTAGTCCGTCACATTTGCTTCAACAACCGGATCTTGCCCCGCCCGGTTTCGATCACCCCTTCCGCCTCGAGTTTTTTTAACAGCCGGGTCACCACTTCCCGGGCACTGCCGAGTTCATCAGCCAGCTGTTGGTGCGTGGCGTGTATCTCGCCACCTTCACTGTGCCGGCTCCGGGTACGCAGGAGGTCCAGCAGCCGGTCGTCCACCTGACTGAAGGCAATATCATTGATCATGCCCAGCAATTCCTCGTACCGTTGCAGGAACAGCGAAAAGGTAAAATCCAGCCAGTCCTTATGGCTGCTCAATTCCCGGTGGATCATATCTACCGGAATCAGCAACATTTCAACGGGTTCATCCACCACCGCACGTACCATGCTGGGCTTGTTTTGCCGGGCGGCAAAAAGCGTCATGATGCAGGATTCGCCGGGTCGGATAAAATAAAGCAGGATTTCCCGGCCGGACTCATCTTCGCGCAGCACACGCAGGCTACCCTGCAATACGATCGGCACCACTTTAATGTACTGACCTGTACGGAGCAGTTCGACTCCGGTATCAAAATGCTGGATGATGCCGGTATCGAGCAGTAATTCCCGCAGTTTGTGGTCATGCAAGCGGTCGAGGTGGCGGTGAATATCGTGGGTATCCAAAGTGGTTACGGTTGGTTGCCGGCCATAAACAGCCGGGTGAAATTAGCGCATTCCGGCCGGATCCAGTATCTCCACCGGGTCCCCCACGCGTACTATCCCATCATCAGCACTGGTCCGGATCACATTTTGCCCAAACAGGATCCGGTTCCCGGATTTCCGGTATGTTGACAGTGTTTTTAGTGGCTCTGCACCGCGCTGTGCCGTTTCCTGGTCTGTAGTGGTCAGGATACACCTGGCACAGGGTTTTACCCCCTGAAAGACGACCTGGCCGATCCGGAAATCCTGCCATTCATCCTCGGCATAAGGCGAACTCCCGGACACGACAAAATTAGGGCGGAACCGGTTCATCGGTAAGGGCTGGTCCATCCTGCTGTTCAGATCGTCCAGTGACGCCTGGCCGATCAGCAGGAACGGATAGCCGTCCGCAAAACTGACCTGCTGACCGGCAGGAGCGTATTTCGGGTCTACCGGCCGGTCGGCATCATCGGGTATATATACCAACCGGAGCGAGCGGTTGAGGAGTGCAGAAAACCATATATTGGTTTCGGCCGGATATATCCAGGCTGCGCATTCATCGTCCCAGATCCGGACAGTCTCGGTGGTTTTACCGGTCCGTTCGGGTTCCAGCGGGATTAACAACCGGTGCCCGGGATCCTGCTTCGGGAATATCACCAGGTTGGGTGGTTCGATGGCCGTAGCCAGCAGGGCCAGTTCGGGCACCTCCCGCTGACTGACAAACCGCCCGTCGTCATCGGTCAGCATCCAGCGGCGGTCGTATTGCAGGCCGCGCGCCTGAACGAGGGACTCCTGCAGGGATATACCGGCGAGGGATTTAACCGGGTAAACGTAAATGGAGGTAAGTGTATCCATTGGATCCATTTATATATGGGATACACAAAACTACAAGCGAAATACTTGTCCGGATAAAAATCCGGAACTTAGCAAAAGAAAATACTTCCTTATGGCAAAAACCGCCCTCCTCCTCGGCGCTTCCGGCCTCGTCGGCAGCCACCTGCTCGAACAACTATTGGACGACCCGCGCTATACAAAAGTAGTTGCGCTGAACCGCCGGCCGCTTAACATGCAACACCCCAAACTGCAGCAGGAGATCATCGACTTCGACCAGCCCGGCCCGGACAAGATCAAAGGCGACGATCTGTTCTGCGCACTGGGCACCACTCTGCGCAAGGCAGGCTCCAAAGAAGCGCAATACCGCATTGATTGTACCTATCCGTACGAGATCGGAAAAATTGCCCGGCAAAACGGGGTGCAGCAATACCTGTTGGTTTCCTCCATCGGAGCGGATCCCGGCACTACCAATTTTTATTTGCGTACCAAAGGCGAACTGGAGGAAAAACTAAAGGGGCTGGACTTCCCTACTTTTATTTCCGGCCGGCCTTCGCTGATCCTGGGAGACAGAAAAGAATTCCGGCTCGGGGAAAAGATCGGCACTGTACTAGCCTCTGGATTCGGCTTTTTGATACCGAAAAAATACCGCGGTATCCAGGCGGCACAGATCGCCCGGGCACTGATCGCGCTGGCAAATCAGGGACTGAACGGGGTGCATTTTGTGGAGTCCGGCCAATTACAACAGATCCGGGGTTGAGGCCAGACTTTAGTTGTACAGGAACATACTCCGGTTCCGCTCGATCTCCCGGAAATACGGGTCTTTCAGATCTTTGATGAAGTAGATGGCCTCGCCGGTAGATTTCATCTCCGGCCCGAGGCGCTTGTCCACATTCGGGAATTTCTCAAAGGAAAAGACCGGGATCTTGATTGCATACCCGTCGAGTTTCTTCTCGATCTCAAAGTCTTTCAGTTTGTGTGTACCCAGCATCACTTTGGTGGCAATGTTCAGGTACGGCACACCATAGGCCTTGGCAATGAACGGCGTTGTCCGGGATGCCCGCGGGTTAGCCTCGATCACATACACCTGGTCGTCTTTGATAGCAAACTGAATGTTGATCAGACCGCGAATATTTAGCGCTCTGGCGATCTTTTCCGAGTATTCTGACATCAGCTGTACCGCCTTGTCCGAAAGGGAGTAGGTAGGCAGCACCGCCGAGGAGTCGCCGGAGTGGATACCGGCCGGTTCTACGTGCTCCATGATCCCCATGATGTGCAGTTCATCGCCATCGAAGATCGCATCGACCTCGGCTTCCTGGGCGCGTTCGAGGAACTGATCGATCAGCACCCGGTTATCCGGCATATGTTTGAAAATGCTGAGCACATGACGCTCCAGTTCATGGTCATTGATCACGATCTTCATGCGCTGGCCCCCCAACACGTAGGAGGGACGCACCAATAACGGATACGGAATACGGCTGGCCACACTCAGGGCCTCGTCCACGTCGCGGGCCACACCATAGTGCGGATACGGGATGCCCAAGTCTTTCAGCATATCGGAGAAACGGCCCCGGTCTTCCGCGATATCCATGTTATCGAAGGATGTACCGATGATGTTATAACCGTTTTTGTGCAGGTTTTCAGCCAGTTTAAGTGCTGTCTGGCCGCCCAGCTGTACGATCACGCCATCGGGCTTCTCATGCTCCAGGATCTCTTCGAGGTGCTCCCAGTATACCGGTTCGAAATAAAGTTTATCGGCAAGGTCGTAATCGGTCGAGACCGTTTCCGGATTACAATTGACCATGATCGCCTCATAACCGGTCTCCTTGAGGGCCAGCACACCGTGTACACAGCAGTAGTCAAACTCAATGCCCTGTCCGATTCGGTTTGGTCCCGAGCCCAGAACGATCACTTTTTTCTTGTCGGACCGGACACTCTCGTTCTTGTCATCGAAAGTGGAATAGAAATAATTGGTTTTGGACTCAAACTCCGCCGCGCAGGTATCCACCATTTTATATACCCGGCGGATGCCCAGTTTTTTACGCTGTGTCGTCACTTCTTTCTCTTCAATACGGAGCAACCAGGCAATCTGTGCGTCCGAGTACCCGTTTTTCTTTAACTGGACAAAAAAGTCGTAGGGGATATCCTCGGCGACATTAAAACGCAGGAGCTGATCTTCCATCTTGACCAGGTTTTTGATCTGGCCGATAAACCAGCTGTCGATACCGGTCATTTTCTGCACAGTACGGGAAGGAATACCCAGCCGCAGGGCGTCCTTCACCCGGTAGATCCGGTCATCGAACACCGTTTCCAGGCGCTCCAGGATATCCTCAGTACGCATCCACTCTTTTTTATCCGCTCCCAGGCCGTTGCGGTTATTTTCCTGGCTCTGGCAGGCTTTCTGCAGCGCTTCGTTAAACGTCCGCCCAATGGCCATCACCTCGCCCACCGATTTCATCTGGAGGCCCAGGCGGTGGTCAGCACCGTGGAATTTTTCAAAGTTCCAGCGCGGCATTTTCACGATCACATAATCCAGCGTCGGTTCAAAATATGCGCTGGTGGTTTTAGTGATCTGGTTCTTGAGTTCATCCAGGGTATAGCCGATGGCCAGTTTAGCCGCAATCTTGGCGATCGGATAGCCCGTCGCTTTAGAGGCCAGAGCCGAGGAGCGCGAAACCCGGGGGTTCACCTCAATGGCGATGAGATCTTCTGTTTCCGGGTTTTGGGAAAACTGCACGTTACACCCACCGGCAAAGTCGCCCAGGGCCCGCATGATCCGGATGGCCTGATCGCGCATCCGCTGATAAGCCGTATCGGACAGGGTCATGGCCGGTGCGATCGTGATACTGTCGCCGGTATGGATCCCCATCGGGTCGAGGTTTTCCACGGTACAGATGATCACTACGTTGTCGTTCTTATCACGCAGGAGCTCCAGTTCGAACTCCTTCCAGCCCAGAACGGCTTTTTCCACCAGCACCTCGTGGGTAGGGGAAGCGTTGAGGCCGCGTTTCAGCGCCTCGTCGAAATCTTCTTCCTTCATGACAAAGCCGCCGCCGGAGCCCCCCAAGGTGTAAGAGGGCCGGATCACCAGGGGGAAGCCGATCTTCTGGCCGGCTTCTTTACCCTCCAGGTACGAGTTGGCGATGATAGATGGCGCGACGTCAATACCGATAGCGAGCATCAGCTTGCGGAATTCTTCGCGGTTTTCAGTCCGTTCAATAGCGGCAGTGTCCACACCGATCATCCGTACATCGTATTTTTCCCAAATACCCAGCTTTTCACACTCGATAGCCAGGTTCAGCGCAGTTTGTCCGCCCATGGTCGGTAACACCGCATCCAACCGGGGCAGGTCCAGGTTCTCCTGATGTTCCTGAAGGATCTGTTCGATACTTTCGGGTGTCAGCGGACGCAGGTAGATATAATCGGCCGTAACCGGGTCGGTCATAATGGTGGCCGGGTTGGAGTTGATCAGAGCAACCTTGATACCTTCTTCCCGAAGCGAGCGGCTGGCCTGGGAGCCGGAGTAGTCAAATTCGCAGGCCTGGCCGATAATGATGGGACCGGAGCCAATGATCAGGAGGGACTGGATGGATTTATCTTTTGGCATAATTTCAACGTGCTTGACGGAACTAAAAAAAATGCTGGAGGCCGGGTTTCAAGCCGGTGTCCAGCATTTCAGGTATTTCCGATCAGGTTTTCTCGTTCCATGTTTTTCGGGATGCAAAGGTAGGAACCTTGTTGTGATTAGCATAACTTCTGACGGAATTCTATAAGTTTGGATCTCGAAAATAAAAATGTTCTATTCCCATGTCCTACAAAATGCTGATCGGATGCCTGCTGATATGTTTCGGGCAGGCCGCTGTCTCTCAAAACCTTGTCTCCGCTACCCAACTGGGATCCAAAACCCGCAGTCAGTTAAGCACACAGTTTAACCTCCCGTTCATCCAGTATGGCGCCCAATATTACCGGGTTACCTACACCACTACCAACCTGCAAGGCCTGCCAGATACGGTTTCCGGCCTGATCGCGGTCCCGGATGCACCTGATAATGTGTATCCCCGTCTGGTATACCAGCACGGCACATCAAGTTCCAAACTGGATGTGCCCTCCTACAATGTTTTGCAGGCAAATGGAGAAGGTAGCATCGGGCTCTTGTTTGCCGGAATGGGTTTTGTGTCCCTGCTCCCGGACTATCTCGGGCTCGGAATATCTGACGGCTTCCACCCGTATGTACATGCTGCCAGCGAGGCACAGGCCGGTGTGGACCTCCTGCTGGCACTTGAGGAGTTCGCCAGTCAACATGGTGTCCATTACAGCAACCAGCTGTTCCTAACCGGTTATTCCCAGGGTGGCCATGCCAGCATGGCACTGCACCGGGAAATCGAACAAGATCTATCGCCGGCAACTTTCGAGGTAACTGCTGCGGCTCACCTGTCCGGGCCATACAGTGTGGGCGAGGTGATGCGCGACCTGATCCTCTCCGACTCCGTATATTTTTATCCGGCTTATATTCCCAATACCATCCTGTCGTACCAAACCGTCTATGGCAATCTGTTTAACCAGATCAGTGACGTATTCCAGGATCCGTATGCCGGTCCGGTTTCGGCTTTTTACAGCGGGGCAATCAACCTGGGCCAACTCAATACACAATTGGTCTCTCTTTTGGTCTCGAATGAAGGCAATTCATATCCCATGCGTATGCTGCAGCCGGATATCGTGCAGGCGGTGGAAACAGACCCGGACCATCCGTTCAACGTTGCCCTTCGCGACAATAATGTATATGCCTGGGCTCCGCTCGCCCCTACCCGGCTCTTTTACTGCATGGCGGATGACCAGGTGCCATATCGGAACAGCCTGGTAGCCCGCGACACCATGCTGGCGTATGGCGCTGCCGATCTGGTGGCCACCGACGTAAATCCGGCGGCAGACCATGGCGAATGTGTGGCGCCGGCGCTGACCAATGCACTGGTCTTTTTCCTCGGCTTCCAACAAATAAGTCCGTACCTCAGTACCCATGTATATGACGTTCAACCGTTAGACTTCTTTCCCAACCCGGCCAAACATACGGTTACGCTGCGCCTGAACGATCCGTTGGAAGGCGCTATCGAAGTTTATGACACTGGCGGACGTCTTTGTCTATCCACTTCATGGACTCCCGCCGGAACCCGACAACTGGATATATCCGGCTTGAAAACCGGGATCTACCTGATCCGTTTGGTCAGTGGGGAAAAGATCCGGCAGGGAATGCTGGTTGTAGACTAACTACTTTAAATCAATTGTATTATGTTCAGATCTTGTTTGCTCGCACTCGTATTACTCGCCTCCGGCCCGATGCTGGCACAGCGGTCGGCCAAAGCAGAGCAGGCTATCCGGGGCATTATGGCCGATCAGGAAAAAGCCTGGAACCAGGGTAACCTGGAAGCCTTCATGGATGGATACTGGCACGCTGACAGCCTGAAATTTATCGGTTCGCGCGGCCTGACCTACGGCTGGCAGCAGACGCTGGACAATTATAAAAAAGGGTATCCGGACCGGGCCGCTATGGGCAACCTGACCTTCACCCTGATTACCGTGGATGTGTTATCCAGCAAAAGTGCTTTCGTGATCGGCAAATGGCACCTTCAACGCCAGGCAGGTGACCTGAGCGGGCATTTCACCCTGCTTTGGAAAAAGATCCGGGGAAAATGGCTGATCGTGGCCGATCATTCGAGCTGACCCGTGAACAGTAAATGAAACCGGAAGACCGGAATGTAAAAAGCCGGAGGAACAGTGACCTGCTCCCCCGGCTTTTTATATTCCAAAAACCTGCCGGTTAAAACTGCAAACCAATACCTGCATACCAGGTACGGCCTTCACCGGGCAGGAGTCCCGGTCCGGGATATCCACCTGTCCGGCGGGTTGCATACCGGACATCCGCCAGATTGTTTACACCGGCACGAAGGGAGAAATTCGTACGGAATTTCCAGGTTGCGGAGAAATCCATGACCTGGTAGCCCTCAATTTTTCCGACCTGCCCATTGGCTGAAGGCATGATAGTGTTGGCCGCATCACTGAACACGTCACTGACACTGCTCAATTGCCAGGTGGCCGAAAAGCCCCGCAAAACATAGGTGGCGCCAAAACGATGCACATAGCGTGGTGCATTATCAACCCGCTTGTCCTTCAGGTTTGTTTCGACTATCGTACCATTGGATACGGTCGTTACCGGAAGATCGGAATACACGGCATGTATCCAGGACAAAGAAGCAAAAAGGTTAAGCCGCCCCCACTTCCGGTTGGTACCGATCATGGTAAGGGGGCTCCATTCCACATATGATTCTATACCCCGGTGAATACTGGTGCTCAGGTTTGTACGGAACTGATACACCGAGCCATCGTCAGCCTGGCGTGCCAACGTTCCGATCCGGTTGGCATATCGCAGGTAAAACAAACTCACGTCATAATTCAACCAGTCATGCCAACGCCCCCGGTAACCGAGGTCTGCGATCCAACCACGGGCATCTTTCAGATCGGGATCGATCACCGCAGAAGTGGCGGGAGGCGTCAGGTCAGAAAATGCTACCGGCCGATAAGACTGGGAGATATTAAAATACGCTTCCGAAGTAGCTGTGGCATGAAATTCCGCGCCAAATCCGGCCAGCAGGAAACTTCGACTACGGGTATCCGGTGTGATTTCCTGCATTTCACCGGCACCGTTGATATTGATCCTTCCCTCCACCTGATTGTCAATATGTTCAATCCGTATACCAGGCACCAGGGCAAAACGCTGGCCGACCCGGAAAATATGTTC
>SBHD01000025.1 GCA_006226345.1 Bacteroidota bacterium
CGTGGTCAGACCATCACGTACTACCTGACGGTGCGCGGCCAGGAAGACAAACCTCCCGTGCCGTACGAACTCACGCTGGCTGACTACGAGGGGTATTATTTTGAAAATACCAACGAGGCCAATCCGTTCCGGATCCGGTACCGCCTGCTGGGCAACCGCGAAATCCAGATCGCGGAAGAAGGTAAGCGCGGCAGCCGGACCATCACCAACGAATATGTATTCGAACGCGAATTCACCCCTGCCGGACTGGAATTCCGGGTGCGGGGCGGCATCAACGTGTTCACGGTGCGGGCTACCGGCAACTTCCCCGCTTCTACCGATCCGAATATCAGTAAAAATCCCGTCACAACACCCAAGCCCGGGTGGGAACTGGGCACGCAATTCCGCTTTAAAGGAAACGGCGGCTTTATCTCCCTTAACGTGGAAGCCGGGCTCATGGGTAAATTCAGCCACGTGGAATCCGCTTTTGATGTGATCACCGATTCGCTGATCAGCTATGTCCGCGACGTGACCTACCGGCAAACCTGGCTGACCCTGGCAGCCGTCCCGGAGATTAACCTCGTACGCGAAGGCCGACTGACCATGCTGGCCGGCCCGTATTACAGCCGGCTCCTGTTCAACAAAGTATCCGGTACAGAACTGCCTGGCGGCGACAACAAACTCTTCGACGCCAACAATGACTTTAAAAAGAACGACGTCGGTATTATCGCCGGCTTCCAGTACCGGTGGAACTTTGGCAAAAAAGACCTGGGTGGCACGCTGGGCCTTCGCGCCAACCTGGGCCTGGCCGACCTCGATTCACTCTACAACCGCGAATGCAATGACCCCGCTTTCTGCAACGGCCGGATCAGCCTGCAGGGGATATCACTGTACTACAGCATCAATCTGTTGAATTTGTAATGTGTTTATTTGTTGATGCGTTGATTTATTGAGGAACACCTTTAGTTGGTTTCCGGACCGGCTAGATTCAATTCCCCCCTACCAAATCAACGCATCAACCAATAAACATCCTGAAACCATGGCAAAACAAAAATTCTACGTCGTATGGGATGGCTATGAGCCGGGCGTGTATTCCAGCTGGAATGCTGCCAAACAGCAGATTGATGGCTACCCCAATGCGAAATACAAGAGTTTTGCCTCCAGAGATGAAGCGGAGAAAGCATTCCGCGGCACGTATTGGGCCTATGCCGGCAAGCAAACCAAGTCGGTATCAAAATCGCTGGAAGAACTGGAGCAATTGGGTGTATACCTCGACAGCCTGGCGGTCGATGCAGCCTGCAGTGGCAACCCGGGTGATATGGAATACCGGGGTGTACATACCCGCACCGGACAGGAAATCTTCCGGGTCGGTCCTTTACCGGATGGCACCAACAATGTCGGCGAATTCCTGGCCCTGGTCCACGGTCTGGCCTGGCTCAAGCAGCAGAACAGCCCCAGAACGCCGATCTATTCCGACTCCCGTAATGCCCAGCTCTGGATCAAAGCCGGCAAGTGCCGCACCAAACTGGCCGAAACCGGCCGGAACGACAAGATCTTCGAAATGATCGATCGCGCGGAAAAATGGCTGGCAACCAACAAGATCACCAATCCTATCCTGAAATGGAATACCGCAGAATGGGGCGAAATACCCGCCGATTTCGGTCGTAAAAAATAAGGAAGTCCTGTGGGCTGGCAAGAGACTCCCAAATACGCACTCCAGCAACCGCTCAATCTCCGCTGAACACGTATTGCACGATATTGGCCCCCATTTGCAAGGCCTTGGTCCGGATCTGGATCGGGTCGTTATGCACATCATCCCAGCCATCGCCCAGGTCCGTCTCAAAATCATAAAAACATACTAAGCGACCCTGCCAGATCAGCCCGAAGCCCTGTGCCGGTTTGCCGTCGTGCTCGTGTATCTTGGGCAGGCCATTTTTGAATTCATATTTCTGGTGGTAGATCGGGTGGCTGAACGGCAGTTCGACAAAATCGAGTTCCGGAAACACCTTTTTCATCGAGGGCCGCACAAAGGGGTCCAGTCCATAGTCGTCGTTCAGGATCAGGAAACCACCCCCTTCCAGGTAAGCGCGGAGGTTGCGGGCCTCCAGGTCGCTGAAGAGCATATTGCCGTGTCCCGTCGCATACACGATCGGGTAATTAAAAATATCGGCACTACCTGGTTCTACGGTGGCGTACTCCAGCTCGAAGCTGGTCCGCAGGTTCTGGTTACAGAAGCGCGCCAGGTTTTTGAGCGAGTTGACGTCATTATACCAGTCGCCGCCACCATTATACTTCATCAGGGCCAGCTGAAGGGTTGGCGGCTGCGGGGGGGCCGACGGTGCAAAGGCGCTGCCGGTCAGAAACAGGATCAGGATCAGTAAATTGCGAATCATCATAGAATATGCCGATAGCAGGTTCGTACCAAATATGTATTCAGGTGCCAGGAGCGGTTAAAACCGAGAATCATCCACGCTGTTCAGGTAGTCCCGGATCTCACCGACAACCGAAGCCACGCAACCATCCTCGAACGGTGAACGGAGATTGGCCAGTTTGACCAGGTCCAGGAACGACCGGCTTCCGCCAGCCTGACATAGCCGCAGGTAATCGGTCCAGGCGGCCTGGTGTTCTTCGCGGTCTTTTTTCCAAAACTGGAAAGCACAGATCTGCGCCAGTGTGTAATCGATGTAATAGAACGGCGAATTGAAAATATGGTTCTGCTTTTGCCAGAAGCCACCGCGCTCCAGGAAGGCGTTGCCGGCATAGTTACGGTGCGGCAAATATACTTTTTCCAGATCGCGCCAGGCCTGGTTCCGTTCGGCCAGCGTCATGTCGGGATGTTCGTATACGATATGTTGAAACTCATCTACCGCCACGCCATAGGGCAGAAATTGCAAGGCATTCCCGATATGCATAAAACGGTATTTTTCAGTAGCCGGACCAAAAAAGCGCTCCATCCAGGGCCAGGTAAAAAACTCCATGCTCATCGAATGGATCTCCGCTGCATCGCTGGTCGGCCAATAATATTCATCAAACTCGAACCCCCTGCTGCTCCAAACCTGAAATGCGTGACCGGCTTCGTGTGTCAGCACATCGATGTCGCCGCTGGTGCCATTGAAGTTGGAAAAGATAAAAGGAGCCTGGAAATTCGGGATATAGGTGCAATATCCGCCGGTGGCCTTCCCGTCGCGGTTGACCAGGTCCATCAGGTGGGTTTCCTGCATAAAGTGGAAAAACTGATCGGTTTCGGGAGACAACTCCCGGTACATGGCAGCGGCATGTTCCACGATCGTTTCCGGCGTACCGACCGGTTTGGGATTACCAGAAGGGAATTTGTAGTCTTCGTCGTAAAAGTGAAGCGCCTCCAGCCCCAGGCGACGGCGTTGGCGCTCATACAACTCCCCGGCCAGCGGCACGATCAGTTCACGTACCTGTTTGCGGAAGTTGGCCACCATATCCGGGGTATAATCCGAGCGCCGCATACGGGCGTAACCTACCGACACGAAATTGGGATAGCCCAGGGCACGTGCCATCTGGTGGCGCACCTTGACCATTTTATCAAACAGGGGCTCCACCACCACAGCGTTATTGGCATACAACGCCCATTTGGCAGATGCTGCGCGTGCACGCACATCCCGATCATCAGATTGCTCAACGGGGATAAAACTGCTCAGGTTATAGGTTTTGCCGTCAAACTCGATCTGGGCATTGGCCTTGATCTTGGTATACTCGGTACTCAGTGTATTTTCTTCCTGCAAACCGTGTAAGATTTCCGGCTTGAAGGTTTTCAGCCCCAGCTCCACCAAAACAAACAGATGTTTGCCGTATTGCTTTTCCAGTTCGGCACGAAAAGGGGAAGCCACGAGGGCCTGGTAAAACCGGTCATTCAGCGCTTCATAGGCCGGCAGGTTCTGATCGAAGTATTCATTTTCAGCCTCATAGAACGGATCGTTTGTATTCGCCGTATGCCGGACAAGACACAGGTTGTACATCGTGGCAAACGATTCGCGGATCGCATTGATCTCGTCGATGCGCTCTATTTGATCCTGCACGGATGCGGCAGCCTTAAATACCTGCAGGTGTTCCTCGAACGCCCGGGTGACTGTTTCGAGGTCGGGACGGGAATATGGAAAGGATTCAAAGGTGTTGGCGGAAACAGGAATATCAGTCATACCAGTATTAATCACATAATGAAGTTCTCCCTGCAAAGGTAGGGTGCTTCCGGCCGGGAATCTATGTTTGACTCAGAATCTGCACCGAACTGCTGCCGGGTTTCGTACTTTGCGCCTCAAAAACGGAAGAATGATGCGTTTTGTATTCGCTTTTTTACTTTTTAGCGCAACTATTGGACAAATATCTGCACAATCCACTGCGTTTGTCCTGAATGGAGGCCTGAGTATCGGTTTGCAAAAATGGGACAACTCCTTCGAACGGCAGCCCCTGTACAAGTACCACGCGGCGCTGGCCATTGAGTCGGTCAATAACGAAAACGACAATGCCTCCATTTTTGCCCAGATCGGCTATCACGTACGAGGTAGTGCGACCCGGTTTCGTTTTTTTTACCAGGGCGGTGGCATCGACCAGTTTTCGGAAGAGTTTCAGTTTCGCAATATATCCCTCATTCTCGGGGGTAAACAGAAATTCCCGTTCGGCGACCGCGGCAGATATTTCTACTACGGCGGCATCCGGGGGGATTATACTGTCAGCACCAATATTGACGAGCTGACGGAAAGCAAACCACCCCAGTACACCATTTACTACCCGTATGAGGGTGCGATGAACCGCTGGATGGCCGGCGTGTCCCTGGGCGGTGGCATTGAATTTCCGTTCAGCGAACTGGTCGGCGGCCAGCTGACCCTTTCCGTGCACCCCGATTTTCTGCTGCAATACAACCAGCCGGCTATTGCCAATGTGATCGATCCGTTCTACCCCGGGCAAACGACTACCATCCCTGAACGGCGGATCCGGAACATCACTGTGGAGTTGTCGTTCGGGCTGCGGCTGCTGCGTAAGGTCGTTTACGTCGACTGATCATCCGGCGGCCTGCAGGGCATCCCAATACTCGACCGCCCGCCGGGTATGCGGGATACAGATCGAACCGCCAACCATATTGGCAACGGCAAATATTTCAAAGATCTGGTCGGTGGTCACGCCCAGTTCATGGCATTTGCCCAGGTGGTATTTGATGCAATCATCGCAGCGCAATACCATAGAGGCTACCAGGCCCAGCATTTCCTTGGTTTTGGTGTCCAGTGCACCTTCCTGATAGGTCTGGTTGTCCAGGCTCCAGAACCGTTTGATCACTTTGTTGTCATGGCCCAGGATCCGGTCGTTCATCCGGGCGCGGTAGTCGTTGAATTCGTCAATCATAACGCATTGTGTGGTAGGGAAGGCAGCCGCTGCGATACAGGAGCTGGTGCCGCCTCCCGGGGATAGGAAAATAATAATAAGAACAGGGTCAAAAGCGTGACAGCGAATGTATAAATGCCTTTTGAAAGGATTGACCATATTTGTGCAACAAATACGCCGTTGTGCTTTTTTTACCGGTTTGTCCGGACGGCATCTACTCCTGATACCCTGCCGGCACCCGATTCACAACACTAACCAACTGAATACATGCGCGTCGTTATCCAACGGGTTTCATCTGCTTCTGTCACCATTGAGAACGTGGAAAAAGCCGCTATCGGCTGGGGCTTACTGATCCTGCTCGGCATCGAACACGACGACAGCCCGGAAGATGCTGCCTGGCTGAGCAAAAAGATCGCCGGCTTGCGGATATTTTCGGACGAAGCAGGCCTGATGAATAAATCGGTGCAGGATATCGGAGGCTCGATCCTCGTCATCAGTCAGTTCACCCTGCACGCCAGCACAAAAAAAGGCAACCGCCCTTCTTTTATCCGTGCTGCCCGTCCTGAAACAGCCATTCCCTTGTATGAAACATTTGTGGAGTACCTGGCGCAGGATTCCGGCTGTCCGGTTAAAACCGGGGAGTTTGGCGCCGACATGAAGGTAGGTCTCCTCAACGACGGCCCCGTCACGATCTGGATGGATTCCCGCAGCCGGGAATAGCCGGCGTGATTGCTTTGGCTGTAAAATAAAAAAACCGCCGAACCTTTCGTCCGGCGGCAAACTCCAAAAAACCAAATGAAAACAATCTTTCTACTTTGTTCGGTGCCCGGCAAATGCTGCTCCCGGCACCTGAGTCTTTTAAGGCTGATCGGTTTGAGAGACATCCTTTATACGCTGGTCCGGAATCCAGGTCACATCTGATATGAAAATTTTTTTTCAATAAATTTTAACCCGGGAGGAGTAGCGCCTCAACAACCTGGGGCAACTGACTGTTAAGCACTACCTTTACGCTGATTTTTTCAGTTAAACACATTCATACCATGCAAATGCTTTTACATACCCTCCATTCCTACAACCGCTACCTGATCCTCGCCGCCCTGGTTTTCGTCCTGATCCGTTCCTTTGCCGGCTGGCAGGGCCGTAAGCCGTTTGAGTCGCTGGATAACACCGGCTCGCTGGTGCTCCTGATCCTGACGCACTTGCAACTGCTGATCGGACTGATCATGTATGCCTTTACCAGTACCTGGACCCAAACGGCCTTTGCCAATTTCGGCGCGGCGATGAAAGATCCGATGCAGCGGTATTTTGCCGTTGAACATATTGCGGCCATGCTGATCGCTGTGGTGCTGATCCAGCTGGGTCGCACGTTTTCCAAAAAAGCTACCGATGACCTGCAAAAACACCGCAAACTGGCGATATACACTTCGCTGGGACTGCTGATCCTTGTGCTTTCACTGGCGCCAAAGGGCCTGCTGTTCGGCAGCCTGACCGATGCCGGATAAGCATCGCTTGTGACCCCTGAATAATTGTTACATACCTGTTATCATGCAAAAACCCGGTTTGCCTGAAGGCACGCGCGATTTTGGCCCCGAACAATCGCGCAAACGCAACTATATCTTTGATACGATCCGAGCCGTGTTTATCAAATTCGGTTTTCAGCCGCTGGAAACACCTGCCATGGAAAACCTGAGCACCCTCACCGGGAAATACGGCGATGAGGGCGATCAGTTGTTGTTCAAGATCCTGAACAACGGCGACTTCCTGCAAAAAGCGGATCCTGACGCCCTGGAAGCCCGGGATTCGGCCAGGCTGGCCTCCAGCATATCCAAACGCGGCCTTCGGTATGACCTGACCGTTCCGTTTGCACGCTTTGTGGTCATGAACCGCCATGCGCTGACCTTTCCGTTCAAACGCTACCAGGTCCAGCCTGTCTGGCGTGCCGATCGGCCGCAAAAGGGCCGGTACCGCGAATTTTACCAGTGCGACGTGGATGTGATCGGCTCCGACAGCCTGCTATACGAAGCCGAACTGGTCCAGATCTATGATGAAGCCTTCGCTGACCTCCAGCTTCCCGTAGAGATCCGGATCAATAACCGCAAGATCCTCTATGGCATCGCTGAAGTTGCCGGTATTACCGACCGGTTTACCGACATGACGGTAGCGATCGACAAACTGGACAAAATCGGCTTCGACGGTGTACGAAAGGAGCTCAGTGATCGCGGTATCCCTGCCGCTGCTGTGGCAACGATCGAAAAAATCCTGTCTGCTTCAGACCTGGAGGCGCTACAGCCGGTATTTGCTGCCAGCGAAACCGGGAAACAGGGCCTGGAAGAATTGGAACAGGTATTCCGCTACCTTGAAAAAGTCCCGCTCCGCAACGAGGTCCGGTTTGACATTACCCTGGCGCGGGGCCTGAGTTATTATACCGGTTGCATTTTTGAAGTGCTGGCCAAAGGCGTCAAAATGGGCAGTATCGGCGGTGGCGGACGCTATGCCGACCTGACCGGCGTATTTGGCATGCCGGGGCTTTCCGGTGTCGGTGTTTCCTTTGGCGCCGACCGGATCTACGACGTGCTGGACATGGAAAACCTGTTCCCCGATGCCCTGACCGAGTCGGTCCGGATCCTGTTTGCGGCCTTTGACGAGGCCACACACCTGTATGCGTTTGAATGTGTCAGCGCCGTTCGCGCCGCCGGCATACCTGCCGATCTTTATCCCACACCGGGAAAACTGAAAAAGCCGTTTGACTACGCCGCCAAATGCAATATCCCCAATGTGGCGATCATTGGTGAAACGGAAATGCAGGAACGCACGGTCACGGTGAAAAACCAGCAATCGGGCGAGCAAAAGAGCATGTCATTGGATGAACTGCTGCAGTATCTCTCCGGGCACTAGTGGTTTGTACGATTAATCCTGAAGGCGCAGCAAGGCCCTGTATTTCCAGAATGTCTCCAGGGTAGCGATCCGGCAGATCGTCCAGCCGGCACGCCCGTCCAGGAACCCCCGGCGGAAGAAATAGTTGCGTACGAATTTTGCTGCCGGACTGAAAAGCAGGTGTAGCCAGGTCGCCCGGCGCCCTTTTTTATACATCGACCGTGCACCCAGCAGCGCATATTTCCGGGCGCGTTGCAGGTGATCTTCAACGGTATAATAACTGTAATGTAGCAGGTCGCCGTGCAGGAGCGCAGTTGTACTCCCCTGGTGCAGTTCCACCTGATCATGTGGATTCGTGCCGCCCCATGCACCCAGGCGCCGGTCGAACAGCCGCAGCTTCCGGTCGGGGTACCATCCGCTATGGTTGATCCATTGACCGCAATAATTGGCCCGCCGGCTCATGGAATAGCCATCGTGGCGCCAATTGTTCCGGGCCTCCAAAATAGATGTACGCAAACGATCGCTTAGCGCCTCATCAGCATCCAGCGATAATACCCAATTGTACCGGGCCTGCTCCAGGGCAAAATTTTTCTGCTCGATATACCCCTCAAATGGATGCTGGATAAACCGGGCGCCTTTTTCCCGGCAAATCTCCTCTGTCCGATCGGTTGAGTAGGAGTCCACCACCACCACCTCATCGACGATACCTTTCAGCGAATCCAGGCACCGCCCGATATTGCGCTCCTCATTCAGCGTGATGATGACAGCAGAAAGTTGAATTTGCATGGTCGGGTGCAGAACACCGGTAGTTACGCGGTCAGCGTGCCGGCGCATAACGCCGGGCATACCGGTGTTGTTCGGAGGTGCTGTAAAACTGGATGCTCCCATATTTGCCTGCAGGTGGTTGAAAGGCGTAGCATGGCCATTTTTGGACGTGCTTTTATTCTATACGTTTGAAGCTCCTGTTTTGTGATCCGTTTCCCCACTTTTTTATGTAGGAAAAAGAACAAAAAACCGGATGCCGGGTAGCAGGCCTGCCCAACATCCGGCTCAAACAACGCCAATGCCCGGCCGGAGCGGTTACTGCCCGATCAGCAAGGGCGCTTTCCCGTTGCCCATCACCACTACCTTGGCATTAGGTGATTTAACGAGTTCGCGCTGTACCTGGATCTGCTCATACTGGAGCAGGCGATCAGTCAGGGTGGAGGTCAGGATGCGCTGGTAATCGGCGATCCCCTGCGCTTCCACGCGCTTCCGGTCGGCTTCCTGGCGTTCTTTATCCAATACAAATTTCATTTTCTGCGCATCCTGTTCGGCATTGATCTTGGCTTCGATCGCTGCTTTTACGGAAGGGGGCAGATTAATATTCCGGATCAACACCTGCTCCAATACCAACCCGCGGTCCTGAAATTCTTTTTCGATCGCATCAAATAAGCGCTGCTGGAATTCGTCACGCTTGGTAGAATACAGCGAAACCGCGTCGTAGTAGGCAGCAAAGTCCCGGATCTTGGTCCGCACCACCGGCCGTACCAGAATATCCCGGTAGCCCTTGCCAATTCCGCGGAGCACTTCCGGCGCCCTGTCGGGCAGGAGGCGAAACAACACGGTCATATCAATGACGACTTCCAAACCATCAGCAGAGAGGACCCGGATGGCGTCATCGCCCATTTTCTGTCCTTCGTCGGTCACGCCGGACATGGTATAGTTTTGTGTTTTAATATCAAAATGTACAATTTCCACGAGTGGATTGACCACATTAAGGCCTTCCGATAACACGCCGGGCTGTACTTTCCCAAACAGAGTCTGGACACCTACCACACCCGGTGAGATTTGTTTAAAACAAGAAGAGGCAACCCCCAGGAAAACCAGGGCAATACCAATATACCGGCCGACTTTGCCAAAAGAGGCCATATTGGGATTTGCCTTGGAGAGAGTGCCAGCAAAAATGGCGACGAAAATACCGAGTATTGCAAGAAACATAGTGCTGTTGATTTGGTTAACGAAGAGTGGAAAACTACGGACAATTACACCTCAACAGGGCGTTTTTTCGATAAAAAAACAAAAAATCCGGACTGTCGCACTGCTACAGGGCAGCGGCGAACTGCCGCAGCATACGCACGTCATTTTCAAACAACAACCGGATATCCGGAATATTGAACAGGCGCAACGCCTGCCGTTCGATCCCCATGCCAAAGGCAAAACCCGAATACTTCCGGCTGTCGATGCCACAGTTTTCCAATACCTGCGGGTCTACCATACCACAACCCAGGATCTCCAGCCAACCAGTACCTTTGGTCAGGCGGTAGTTTTCTTCCGTATCCGTACCGAGCCAGACGTCCATTTCAGCACTCGGCTCTGTGAACGGGAAAAAGGAGGGGCGCAACCGGATCCGGGGCGCTCCGAACATCTCCTGTGCAAAGTACAACAGCGTTTGTTTCATATCGGCAAACGAAACACCTTCATCGATATAAAGCCCTTCCACCTGGTGGAACTGCGCGTGAGAGCGGGCTGAGATCGTCTCGTTGCGGTACACCCGTCCGGGTGCGATAATCCGGATCGGCGGCTTGCGGGTGGTCATGACCCGGGCCTGTACATTACTGGTATGCGTGCGAAGCAGCATGCCGGGAGCATCCACCACATAAAAGGTGTCCTGCATATCTCGGGCCGGGTGGTCTTCCGGCGTGTTCATAGCGGTGAAGTTATACCAGTCGTGCTCGATCTCGGGACCGTCAGCCACCACAAAGCCGATGCGGTTGAAGATCTCGATAATGCGGTTGAGGGTCACCGACACCGGATGCCGGGCGCCCAGGGGGAGCGGTTCGCCCGGAGCGGTGAGGTCCAGGTCCAATGCAGCGGCCTGTTCGGCCCGGGCTTCCAGTTCAGCCTTTGCCGACTGGAACAGGGTTTCTGCTTCCTGCTTGAGCGCGTTGACGGCCTGGCCGAAATCGCGTTTTTGTTCGTTCGGCACGTTCCGCATTTCGCCCATCAGGGATTTTACCTGGCCATTGGAGCCCAGGAAGCGGATACGGAATGCCTCCAAGGCTTCCGGCGTGTCCAGTTTTTCGGCTTTCAGCGCCGTTTGGGTTTCTTGAACTTTGACAAACAGATCAGACATGTATGGCTGTTGCTGGTATGATCACAAAATTTTTCCGGTATTACACCAAACGCGCAGTACCGCCCCGGTGTTCCGGGAGCCGCAAAAATCGAAAAAAATAGTGATGTTCAACGTTCGCCTCCCTTGTTTCTGTGCGGAAGTATGGCATTAAAGCCGATCCCCCAGGCCCAGGAGCTGCCGGACTCACCCGGGTTGATCAGCACGCCCACCTCAGGCCGGAGCGCCCAGCGGTTGAGATTGTTGCTGATACCGAATCCTAAATTAAAGCCCAGGTAATCGTCGGCCCCCTCTTCCGGAAAAATATCGGCCTTGGCGGCAAACGTCGCCTCAAACTGGTCATTGGCCGGAAGTGTAAAGAGCAGTTTGGGACTGATCACCCACTCGTGATCCTCGTCGTCAAAATAAACCCCCACAGGTACCGTACCGGCAATCCTGCCGGGCCACAGGGCAACCTTGGGCGCAAGGTCTATATAATTGATGCCCGAGGCGCCCTCCTCTTTTGGGACGAGGCGCTCGTACCGCGCTTTTATATCCACGGCATCTGCAATGCCATAGCCCAGGCGCAACCCGAAGTTATTGTTAATGCCTTCCGTACTCTCATCATCGTGAACGGTGTAGTAGGTATAGTGCCCGGTGAGCTCCCCCGCTCCTTTCTGGAGCATCCGGGCGCTTTCAAAACTGGTATTGATCGGGACAACGCAGGCATCCAGCAGCAGCAGCCCCATAGCGGCAAGCAGTACATTTTTCATATGGCGTGTTTTAGCGGCCTGTTCGAACGGCCGTTTTTTGGTGATAAACTGCCTAATAAATGTACTGGACTTTTACCGTTATGGCAAAAATTCCGAAGGTTTCTGTTTGGCTAAACCTTGTCCTGTAAATTGACAGAAGACGGTATCAGGCAAACGGCAGCGTCAGGGTGAACGTACTGCCTTTACCCTGTTCGCTGTGGACATCGACAAAGCCCTTGTGCGCCGTCACGATGGCCTTGACATAGCTGAGGCCAAGACCAAAACCTTTCACATCATGAATGTTCCCGGTATGTACCCGGTAAAACTTATCAAAAATGTGTTTGCGGGCTTCCTTGCTGATCCCTACACCTTTGTCTTCCACCGCTATTTCGATCCCGTTGGGCACATTTCGGGTGCGAATGGTAATCTCCGGTTTGTCCGGACTGTATTTATTGGCATTGTCCAGCAGGTTGTGGATCACACTGGCGAGGTGTGTGCCATCGGCTTTCAGGACCGGTTTTTCGGCGTGCAGGTCGAGGGTAAGGGAGCCTTCACGGCGCTCGACCTGCAGGCTGAAGTTATCCACGGCCTGTCGGATCAGGTCGTGCAGGTTGATCTCACCCAGTTTGAGTTCAAAGTCTTTTTTATCCAGTTGGGCGATCTGTAGTACGCGTTCAACCTGGCTGTTCATCCGCCGGTTCTCCTGCCGGATAATATCCACAAAGCGCTTGATCTTATCGGGGTGCCCGACCACCATAGGACTGGCAATACTGTCGGTTGCCAGGGAGATCGTGGCGATCGGCGTTTTGAACTCGTGGGTCATGTTGTTGATAAAGTCCGTTTTCATCTCCGACAGTTTCTTTTGCCGGTAGATAACCTGGATCGTATACCAGAAACAAAACAGGATAATCCCGGTAAAAATGACCGACAGGACCAGCGTCTTCCACACCGAACCCAGCACGAGGCTGGTACGGTTGGGGAAATAAATGGAAAGATAACCCGGAGATTCGATGTCTTTCTGGAACAACGCTACCCGGTATGGTGAATTATAGAGGGTAGAAGCCCCACCCTGGGTAACCTGCGGGCTGTTGTCCACCACGACGTAGTGGTCGTTGACGATGACATAACTGTTGCGCGCCTTGGCATACACGCCGTACTGGTAGGGTGTGTTGATCCCGCGGCTGGTTAGCTCCTCCTGCAGCGAGCCGCCCAGCAGGTCGAGCTGGATCCGTTCTGCCAGCGGTTTGGAGTCAACCAACTGGCTGACCTTCATATACTCCCACATAGTCATGTTATCCTCAAAAGACGTGCTTCCGGTCACCGGATTGGGCAGACTGTCGGCGCGGTTGACCCGCCGGGTCGAAAAACCGTTCTCCAGGAATTTGGTGGCCCGGCGGATATTGCGGTTGGCCTCGCTGGAATTCCGGTAGGTGGAGTTCAGCGCTTCCAGCACCGCGATATCTTCATAATACTGTAGCTTATCAGCCACGCGGTTGAGCGCGGCATAGACATATTTATCAAACTGCTCTTCATTCAGCCGGATACTCCAGCCGATCCAGTAGATCTGCAGGCAGATGACACCGATCAGGGCGGTAGTCATCAAACCGATGATCAGACGTATGCGCCGGGGATTCATGTATGGTCGTAACTAAAATTTAGTGCGTCGGGCCGGGTATCCGGGCGCCCGGGTTCAGACTGTAAACGGAATTTTGCAACAAAAGTATGATACAAAGCCCAAGGAACACCGGAAATTAACCTCAGCTTAACGCCACCGTTTGGCTATCTTTGTCTACCTGCCTGTTGCATATTGATCCTTCCGCACGGGCTGCAAGCCCCTGCCCCTGGCCTGTAAACAACCGACTATGCGACTATTTTTACCGGCTTTTATTCTGACATACCTGGGCACTGTAACTGCCCAAACAGCCCACCCGTTATTGCTGGAAATGCAACAGAAAGCAAAGGCCGTTGAGTACGGGTCGTACCGCATTGAAGCCCGGGAGCAATATCCGTACAGCAAGGATACGATCTTTTATGATGGAAATTGCGCGTTTACCCGCTATGAAGAACTCGATGGCAGCGAAGGCCTCAAGTACGAGGTGGATATGACCACCCGCTACCCGGGCCTGCAGGTGGCCCAACACCTGGTATTCGACGGGCGTATGAAACTGGACCTGCGCAACGACACCCTGGCCTTGCTCTACGACAGCCGTGAACTGGGCGAGGAATATATCTTGCGCGGGCTGCAGCATTTCTTCTTTATTCCCCTGCTGCTCCATGAGGAGCAAACCAAAAAGTATCTCGGACCGGACAAGTACCTCGGCACCCCACCCTACCAAACCCTCGGCGATACGCTGATCGGCCAAACGGCCTGCACGCTGGTTGGCGCCGATTGGACGCTCGACACGGCCGGCGTCAACTGGCAACACCTCCGGTTCGGGATCAGCAAGGCGAGCGGTCTGCCGGTATTTTTCAGTCAGGTATCCGAAACCCGGCCTGAAAATGAAAAAGCCCCTGTAAAAAAGCACCGGATCGAGATCCGCGTGGAAGAATGGTCGAAAGCACTGCCGATACAAAGCTTTTATATCGACTGGCCGGGACTGCCTCCGACCTTTGAGGTGCGGCATTTCCACGATTGTTATAACCGCGAACTGCTGCGTCCGCGCAATCAACCCGATCTGTAAGCGTATGTTTGTACCCGTATGAACTGGCCGGCTGCACTGCACCAATTTCAAACCTACCTGACCCTGGAGCGCTCGCTGAGCGCCAATACCCTGGAGGCTTACCTCAGCGATATCCACAAGTTTATCCGCTACCTGGAGATCGAAAAGATCGATCTTCAGCCACTCCAGGTCCGGCAGGCCGACCTGGAGCGGTTCATTCACTGGGTGAACAAACTGGGGCTGGAGGCCAGCTCGCAGGCCCGCCTGATCTCCGGGTTACGCGCATTTTACAAGTTTCTGCTAGTCGAAGACCTGCTCGATGACGACCCGACAGAGTTGCTGGAAGGGCCCCGGCTGCGCCGTAAAATGCCATCCGTACTTACCGTGTATGAGATCCAGCAAATGCTGAACCAGATCGACATGAGTGACCCACTGGGGGTGCGCAACCGGGCGATCCTGGAAGCCCTATATGCCTGTGGCCTGCGGGTCAGCGAACTGGTCAACCTGCGTATTTCCAACCTTTTTCTCCCTGCGGGGTTTATCAAGGTACTGGGCAAGAACAACAAGGAACGACTGGTGCCCATCGGTGCCGAAGCGGTCAAATACCTGGAGCAATACCTGGAACACATCCGGAGTGCACAGACCAATATCAGGAGTGGAGAGGAAAATATGGTTTTTCTCAACCGCCGGGGCGCCCGGATGACCCGCGTAATGGTTTTTTACATCATAAAAGACCTCGCAGCCAAGGCCGGTATTACCAAAAACATCAGCCCGCATACCTTTCGGCACTCCTTTGCCACACACCTGGTAGAGGGCGGTGCCGATCTTAAGGCTGTACAGGATATGCTAGGCCATGAAAGCATTACCACAACAGAGATTTACACCCATCTTGACACCGAATACCTAAAGGAAACCATTTATTTGTTTCACCCGCGAATGAAGTTTTAGAGGTTGTTCGGGTTTTTATTTCAGGGCTACGAACGGCCAATTTTATTTTTC
>SBHD01000001.1 GCA_006226345.1 Bacteroidota bacterium
CGATGAGAAAAATAAAATTAGCCGTTCGTAGCCCAGAAGTAAAAAATCCGAACAACCTCTAAAAACCCGGATCAAATGAAATGCTGGCTGACCATAATTGCTCTGTTCACAACCATCCTTGCACCCGCCCAGGAGCGCGGGATAACTCCGGCTGAGGGGACTAAAACGGCGCAAACCGGCACTACCCGCGCCGTCGTAGTCGGTATTTCCGACTACCAGGACGACAATATCCCTGACCTCCGCTTCGCCGACCGCGACGCCACAGCCTTCGCAGCCTACCTCCAATCTCCCGCCGGCGGTTTGCTCCCGCCGGAAAACGTCAATCTGCTGACTAACAAAGCCGCCACCACCGGCGCCATCGCAGCCGCCATGGATTGGCTCATTGCAGATTGTAAGGCCGGCGACCGGGCCATCATTTACTTTTCCGGGCACGGCGATGTGGAAACACGTACCAAGTTTCAGCGTGGCTTTTTACTGACTTACGACTCGCCGCCGAGCAATTACCTGGCCGGCGCTTTTGCGCTCATTTTTTTGCAGGATATCATTTCCACCCTGGCCGATCAGGGCGTTCAGGTAGTCATGATCTCCGATGCCTGCCGCGCAGGCAAACTGGCCGGCAGCGACATCGGCGGGGCGCAGGCCACGGCGGCCAACCTGTCCAGGCAATTTGCCAACGAGATCAAGATACTCTCCTGCCAGCCCGACGAATTCAGCCTGGAAGGCGAGCAGTGGGGCGGCGGTCGCGGCTGTTTTTCCTACCACCTGATCGAGGGCCTGACGGGCCTGGCCGACGGCAATGCTGACAAGCAGGTGAACCTGCTGGAAATCGGCCAGTATCTGCAAACGAAAGTACCTGCCGAAACCGCCCCCCAATCGCAGATACCCCTGACTGTGGGCAGCATGAAGACTGTGCTCACCGATGTCGACGAGGCCAGTTTACTGGCATTGCGGGAGCAAAAAGAAAAATCTTTACCTGTTATCGCTACTATCGAGACCAAGGGTTTTGAAACAGTGCTGCTTGCCGGCGCCGACAGCATTTGGCAAAAAAAATACAAACAGTTTACGACGGCTGTGCAAAAAGGCGATCTGCTGGAACCCGCCGGCGCCAGCGCCTACGACCTCTACACCGAGCTTTCCAACGTGCCCGAACTGGAACGGCTGCACGGCATCATGAAGCGCAACCTGGCCACGGCATTGCAGGATGAATCGCAGCAGGCCATCAATGCTTACTTGCGGAGTGATGAGGAGGAAATAGCCGCACAGTTCAGGGGAGACTTGAAATACACCAAGTTTGTACGCTACCTGGAAAAAGCAGCGGAACTGCTGGGCGAGGACCATTACATGTACAAGACCCTGAAGGCGAAACAATACTATTTTGATGCGGTGGATATACGTATCCGGTTTACATGGCGCACATTTTCGTTGGCGGATTCATCACTTATCTGGGATAAACAGTGCGAAGACTTGATCCGGAAGGCATTGGAACTGGAAGAGAATGCCGCTTTCATTTATTTTGAACAAGGGCTTATTGTGAATAACGACACCAGCTATTATAAAAAAGCAATCGAGTTGGCACCTGCATGGGCTATGCCTTACGGCCAAATAATTGTGCCCTTGGTGGTTGCCGGTAAAATGGAAGAGGCCGAATCTTATGCAGCGAAACTGATGGCTATGGCGCCTGAGTCTTCATTTGCCTATGCCACTTCCGGTTGGCTGCATTTAGTCCGAAAAAATTATGAGCAAGCAGAACAAACGTTCCTAAAAGCACTTGGAATTTCACCCCGCAATGTAGGCTGGCTAAAGTATCTCGCATGGGCTTATTTCGTGCAGAAAAAATACCAGGACGCTGAAAAAACCTGGCTTAGGGTACTTGAACTAAGCCCGAACGATAATGAAACCTATAACGAACTTTCCGGCCTGTATGTTGAACACACAAATGAATTCGAAAAGGGAATTGCCATCAACCTCCAACGACTGAAAATGCGCCCAACCGATGGTGATGCTTATGCCGACCTCCTGGATGCGTATAGAAAATCAGATCAACCTGACAAAATACCGGCCATGGTGGAAGAGATGAAACGCCTGGACGCCATTATTGAAAACTGGGAAGGAACATTAGTTTTGGGCGAGGTGCTCTTTTATGATATGGGGCAAAAGGAGGAGGGCATGGCCGTCTTAAAAAAGGGCATCCGCAATGCTCCGGAAAGCGGTTGGGGCTATTATTTATTAGCGAATCAATACCGCGATATAGGCGATTACGAAACCGCGCTTGCCTATATCGATACGGCCTTTTCCAAAAGGATAAATCTGGAATATATAGAGCGATACTCTGACGTGCCCCAAACGGTCAGGTCTCCCGGTTATTTGGCTTATGTCCAAAAATGGATGGCAAAATTCCCGGATTGGGGCTTCTGCCAGAGCCTGATGGGGGTTTATTTTGATGAAAAAAAGGACTGGGAAAAGGCCTTGGAATACCACAAAAAGGCTGTCGAACTTAATCCTGAAAGCGAATTCAACTGGTTTTATTATGCCTGTTCCGCCTATAGATCGGGGCAGCAAAAAACAGCCGACTCCCTATTTCAAAAATACCTGTCGCAAACGCTGGACCTTGCCGACAGTTATAACCGTATTTCCTATTTCTACGCTCATCTGAGTGATTTCAAAAAAGCGGAGGATTTCTCCCGGAAAGCATTTGACAAAGACCCTTCCAGGGCTGGAGAATATTATTACAACCAATCCTGCCTCCAAAGCCTGCAAGGCAACAGCACCGAGGCTTTTGATTTGCTGGAAACAGCTCTGAAAAATGGGTACAAAAATTACCAGTGGATGCAACTGAATTCAGACCTCACAACGCTACGAGCCTTGCCGGAGTGGAAGGTTTTGATGAAAAAATATTTCCCAGACCAAGCAACAAACTAAAACCCGGATCAAATGAAATGCAGGCTAACCATAATTGCCCTGATCACAACTGTCCTTGCCTTTGCCCAGGAGCGCGGCGTTGCCCCGCTGCAGCCTCAGGCAGGCCCGACCGGCACCACCCGCGCCGTGGTCGTCGGCATCTCCGACTACCAGGCTCCTGAGATCTCTGACCTC
>SBHD01000057.1 GCA_006226345.1 Bacteroidota bacterium
CCGGATGAAATATACCCGAAACCCTGCCCGGAGATCTGCCAGGCCAGTACATACAAGCCACCCGGGCGTTTTTCCACCAGGCTGCGTTCTACACCCCACCAGCCACGCAGCGGTTCCGGTTCGGTGAAGGCCGCAATAACGGCGTCTGGCCCGGCTTGTATCTCGATACTCGTTTCTACTTTTCGCATGCGCTGTTTCTGAATGGGTTATGGTTGGTGCATCTTTTCTGCGATCATTTGTTTCACCTCGTCAAACTGCTCGCCGGTAAACGCTTTTCGCGGAAAAAAGTACAGTTCGCCGGCTTCGAGGCGGATGTAGGTATCGGTCAGGTCCGCCCGTTTGAGTTCCGACCACCTTTCGATCGTCTGGTTGCCATCCTGGATCATGGAAAAGGCCTCGTCGGTCAGGATCAGCTGATGCGTTTGTACGGCATCGTGTTTATCCAGAAAGGCTTTGATCTGTTTTTTCCATTGCCAGAGCGCCCGCGCGTTTCGCCAGTAACTGTACAGGTAGAACCAGAAGACAAATCCGAGCAGGATAACCACGTAACCCAGTTGCCGGGTCCAGTACCAGCCGGCCAGCACGATCAGGAGCGACAGGGAAACGATCAGAAGGTCGCGGAACGCTTTTTTGGTGGTCGGGCTATGGATATAACTGTCCTGCCGGTTTTGAAAAAAGATCGCTTCAAAATCGGTGCGGTGGAAGGTCAGGTTGATCTCGGTTCGCATGGCCATAAGACTGATGCTATTTTTCCCGGTGGTCCGGTGCATGATGGTCATAACTCAGCACCCGCTTTAATATCCATTTTTCACCATCGAGGATCCAGACATGTGTAAACCGCGCTGTACCGGTTTGATACAGTACCTTACCCGGTTCGGAGATATAAAAATCGTGTACGCCGCGCTGGATAGCGCCGTACAGCACGCCCTCCTGGTAGAGCGGGAATACTTCGAGGCTGCCGGCAACCAGCTTCCGGATCGGTTTGTGGGCCGGGTCACCGCAGATATTTTGCCGGACTGCCTGGAGGAACTCTGCTTTGGAGGTGGTCACCCCGCTTTGATCGTGAAAAAACTCCAGATCTTCACTGATGAAGGGCTCCATATCATCGATCCGGCAGTTGTTGAAGCCGGCCTCAAACAGGATACTGTCCATTTTTTCCAACTGGGAAAAAAGCGGATCGCTGGTGTCCACCTGTGCCGGGAGTACACCCGGTAAGCATAAAACGAAGGGTAAAACGAGTAATCGGTACATAGGTAACGGGTCTGGTGTGTATTCAACGGGTGGAGGCATCCACCCGGATACCGGATGCCTTCCAGGCGTCCACGCTCTTTTTCAGTTGTTCGATCATATAATACGAATCCAGTATAAAATCAAAACGTCGCTGATGCCCTTTATAGTGGATGATCAGCACATTTTGCAGGTTCTCCCCCCGCAATTCCTTTATGACTTCATGGATATTCTCTGCCGGGATCCCGTATGTTTCCTGTACCGTGATCCTGTCCGCTTGTTCCAGGTTAATCTCTTCCAGTATTTTTCCGGCGTTCGATTTGACCCGGATGTAACCGGAGTCGATCTCGATCTTGCGGTTGCCGGTGGTGGCAGTCACCTCCTTTTGCGTTTGGAAAAAGTAATAAAAAACCAGTCCGGTCAGGATCAGCACGATGATCAGCCAGAGGTGGGGAATGGTATAAAAGTTGGCCAGCAGGCCCATAAAACCCGACAGGAGAAAGCCGAACAGAAGTAATTGCCGGCGGAGTTTGTAGTAGTCCGGTGTGTCAATGAGGTTTGCCCTGAACATCATGTGGTTTTTTTAGCGCATAAAAATAACGGAAGTAGCAACACGGCCCCATCGCACCTGTTCCCGAATGGTTCCTGCATTATCAGGAGCATATTTGGAAATTTTCCGATACCCACTTTTTTCTCATCTTTGGTGCCGGAATATTCTTGTTTTTACCGTGATAAAAATAACGAATATTGTGATAAACAGCCGTAAAACGTTAGACCACTCCCTAACCTAAAACGACAAAACAGCATGAGCGAGTCAAAGAAAATCAGCCTCAAAGAATTCCCCCGGACATTCTGGGCCGTCAACACGATGGAAATTTTCGAACGGATGGCCTGGTATGGCTTTTTCGCCGTATCTTCTCTCTACATTACGGGCTCTGTGGAAAGCGGTGGCCTGGGGTTTTCGGATCAGGACCGGGGAGTATTGCAGGGCGTGGTGACGTTTTTCCTGTACCTGTTTCCGGTCGTATCCGGGGCATTGGCCGACCGGTACGGTTATAAGCGTATGTTGTTCTGGGCTTTTGTCGTGCTGGTTCCAGCCTATTTCCTGCTCGGGCAGTTCAAGACCTTCCCTACCTTTTTTCTGGCTTTCATGTTGGTTGCCGTTGGAGCAGCCATGTTCAAGCCCATTGTGGTCGGCACAATCTCGAAAGTCACCAGTGACCGGACTGCCTCCATGGGCTTTGGGATCTTTTACATGATGGTAAACATTGGTGGGTTTCTCGGGCCCATTGTAGCCGGTGTCGTGCGGGGTTGGGACTGGAAATATGTATTTATCGCTTCTTCGGTGTGGATCGCGCTCAACTTTATCGTGCTGGGCTTTTTCTACAAGGACCCGACGACGGAAAGCGCTTCGGAAAATCCACGAACGCTAAAAAAAGTACTGTCTGATATGGTCGAAGTGCTGGGTAACGGCCGCTTCTTCCTCTTTGTCTTCGGTCTGCTGGCGTTTCTGGTACTTGGTTCGAAGTACACTTCCGACGGTAGCTTTACCTGGAACGATATCTGGATGATCTCCGGCGGTTGGATAGTGCTCAATTTTGCCTATGACGCTATTGTGCGGAAAAGTGCCGGCCCGGACACTCCCTGGCTGTTGCAGCCCATGCGGCTGGGAGATTGGCGCTTTGGCCTCTTCCTGCTGATGATGTCAGGGTTCTGGACCTGCTTCAACCAGATCTTTTATACCCTTCCGCTGCATATCCGCGATTTTACGGATACCTCTGATGTACTGACGGGACTGACCAATTTCCTTAACTCGATCGGCATGACTGATTTTGCGGTTTCGCTGAACAATTCCATGGTGGAAGCAGGACAGGTCAATCCCGAATACATGATCAACTTCAATGCCGGCGCCATCATCTTCTTCCAGGTGCTGGTATCTTACCTGGTTACGCGGCTGAAGCCGTTCACGACGATCTTCTGGGGCACAATGATCTCGGTCGTGAGCTTTTCCGTGCTGGTTTTCGGTACCACCGGTTGGATCGTGCTGGCAGGCATTATCATCTTCTCTTTTGGTGAGATGATGGCCAGTCCGAAAGCCAAGGAATATACCGGCCGGATCGCACCGCCCGATAAGGTAGCCATGTACATGGGCTATTTTTACTGGTGTGTGGCGCTGGGCAACCTGTTTGGTGGTATCCTGTCGGGGCAGCTGTATGCGCTCTTCGGTCGCGATGGCAGCCAACGCCCGGACATCATGTGGGGGATCTTCGCCGGGCTGGCGTTGTTCTCGGCGCTGGTCATATTTTTATACGACCGGCTGGTGATCCGTAAAATAAAAGCCGGGTAACCGGCTTACCGGTCCAGGTCGTCGATCGATTCTTCAAGGGTGAGGTCCCATGATTTTTTGATTTCATTGGACCACATGTAGTCGCATTCAGCGACGTGCTCGAGGAATATCCCGAAGAAGGAGGTGTAGTGCGCCCGGTTGAGTCCCTTATGGCCTTTGATCTGGCGTATCTTGTCCATGTAACTGTCGTCCACATTGGTCTCGATCATCAGGTTGATGCTGTTGTGCAGCATGATCTCCAGGCGTTTGCGGTCAATTTTGGTGGGGTCCAGCCGTTCTTTGGCGACGGGTAGTTTTTCGGTCAGCGTATCGAGGAACCGGCCGATGAAATCGGGGTTCAGGGCGATGCAGCGCTGGTAGCTTTCCCGGGTCACTTCGTAATGGGACCTGGAAGGTACCTTGCAGCTATCCAGGGCGTCGATCACCGCTTTGATATTGGCATACCGTTTTTTCTTTTCAAGTGACAGGAGTTTGACAATAATGCCGGTAAAATCCTCGGGTCCGCGCAGCTGATCGAATTTTGCCTGCCGGTATTCCGGGTCGGCTGAAAAACGTTGCCGTTGATTGATCACCTCGGTCAGGGATTCCCCAGAGAAAAGGTGTTCTCCGGTGACCAAAAAATAAGCCAGCACCCCCAGGGAGAACTGGTTGGAGCGGACATCGTCTTCCAGGATGCCGTTTTTAGCAGACAGCCGCTCCGGGCTCATATATTGAAAATCCGACAGGATCTCCGAATAATTCGCATCGATACGGGTCTTGAAACCGGTGACCAGCGTCATAATGGGTTCGCCCTCCTCGTCGATCATGATGCGGTTGGGCCGGAGGTCGCTGCTGAAATTTTTTCGCTTGTGGAGGTAGTACAGGGCATCGCAGATCTTGTGCAGGAGGCGTTTGGACTCGTATACCGGCCGCGGCCCTGTTTTTTCTACTATAGCGCGCAGGTCGCTGCCGTCGATATATTCCAGGATGACGTATTTGGGTACTTCATGTGCTCCGGCGTCGTCGATCACGGTGCGAATATTGCGGTGTTTGAAATACCGGATCCGTTCGCTTTCTGAAAAGGCCGCTGCCTCATGCGTGAAATTCTGGCTGATCCAGGCCTTGATCGTAACCAGCCGGTCACTTTTCCATTGTTTTGCTTTGTAATAGACCGTAGAATCGCCTAAGCCGAGCAGCTCCTGCAGCTGGTATTTCTCCATGAGCCTGCTTTGGAGCCGGTCGCGAAACCCTTCGTGGTTCAGGGAAAACTGTTCGGACTCCTGGAAATGTTCCCGGATCGTGTTGTCGAGATCCTTGTAGTATTCCATGACCAGCGCCTGGATCTTGTTGGTTTCCAGGGTCATATCTTCCTGGGCCACGGTACCTTTAATACTGTCGGATTTCAGTTTTCCGAAGCGGGATTTCAGTGCCACCCACTTGTAATATTCGTCTTTAAGGGTTTCCAGTACCCCTTCGACAGTTTCGATGGCTTCTTCCGTATTGCCCTGGGCGATCTGTTCAATAATCTGGCCTTTCATTTGAATAATTTGTGTGATGAACCAAAACGGCGGAGAACAAATCTACATGCCTGGCTTAATATTTACGAACAGGTTTGAATATTTCGGGTATCGCTGCTATCCCGGGGCAGGGCCGGATCCCGGATTTAGACATACTCCGATCTCCTGCTGTATGCCCGAACCGGGCGAACAGCCCTCCGCCTCCGGCTTCGGTCGAAACCGGGAGTAGCCCGTTTCATTTTACCCTTGCGGCTATCGTACCTTTACCCCCCTTCAACAATATTGTATGCTATATGAAAAGAAATAACCTCCTCTTCATTGTATTGCTTTTCCTCGCTTTCCTGGCACAAGCGCAGGACCGGGAACTGACCATGTCCGACGCGATCATGAAAGCGCGGGTGCTTTCACCGGAAAACCTGAGCCAGTTGCAGTGGATACCTGGTACCGACCAGTTCACGTATGCTGCTGATGAGCGGATGGTACGTGTGCAGGCAGGCGACCGGGCTACTGACACGCTTGATCTGCTTACCGGCATCAACACTGCCCTGGAAGCCCGGGAAGCCGAAACACTGAAGGCATTGCCGGGGGTACACTGGACGGATGCCCAATCGTTTTGGTTCCAGGCTGGTAGTGACCTGTATACCTATAATCTGGAAGGGAGCCTGAAATGGCAATGCGCGCTGCCGGACAATGCTGCCAATACCGATATCCATGAAAAGACCTTTCGGGCGGCGTACACTCGCGACAAAGGCCTGTGGGTAAACATAGGCGGCAAGGAGCTCGGCGTTGCACAAAGTGAAAAAGAAGGTATCGTGTACGGCGAGTCCGTTCACCGCCAGGAATTCGGTATTACCAAGGGTACGTTCTGGAGTCCCTCCGGCCGGTACCTGGCATTTTACCGGATGGACGAGAGCATGGTAACGGAATATCCCGTCTACATACTGGATTCCATGCCGGCACAGGCGCGCATGATCCGGTATCCGTATGCCGGTGCCACCAGCCACCAGGTGACGGTGGGGGTGTACGATACCCAGACCGGGAAGAGCTGGTATTTAAAAACCGGAGAGCCGGCCGAGCAATATCTGACCAATATTGCCTGGACGCCTGACGATAAGTCGATCCTGATCGCCGTGCTCAACCGCGGGCAAAATCATTTGTGGCTCAATCAATACGATGTCGCTTCAGGTGCATTCGTTAAAACCCTGATCGAGGAAACCAGCGATAAATGGGTGGAGCCTGAGCACCCGGCCGAGTTTGTACCGGGCCGTACCGATCAGTTTGTCTGGCAAAGCGAGCGGGACGGTTACAATCACCTGTATCTGTATGACCTGACGGGCAAACTCCTGCGCCGCCTGAGCCGGGGTGAATTCCCGGTGACCAGTTTCGAGGGCTTTTCGGAAAACGGGCAGACCTGTTTTTACCAGACAGCCGACGAGACCGGACTGAACCGCCACCTGTGGTCGGCAACCCTGAAATCAGGGGATATCAACCGGCTGACCGAAACGGAGGGCATGCATAATGGTACCCCCAGCCCGACCGGCGCCTGGATGCTGGATAACTTCAGCAACCAGACCACCCCGCGAAACATCTACCTGTTTCCGGTAAAAAAACCGGTGGATCGCCGGATCGTATTCAGCGCTAAAAACCCGGTGGCTGACTATATCCTGGGAGAAACCCGCATGCTGCGTATCCCTTCCCCGGGTGGCCCGGAGCTCAATGCCCGGATGATCCTGCCGCCCAACTTCGACCCGGCCCGGAAGTACCCGGTG
Source organism: Bacteroidota bacterium (assembly GCA_006226345.1). Classification (GTDB taxonomy): domain Bacteria; phylum Bacteroidota; class Bacteroidia; order Chitinophagales; family Saprospiraceae; genus M3007. Next base: position 6,840 of record SBHD01000057.1, read on the forward strand.
CTGGTGTACGTGTACAACGGCCCGCATGTGCAACTGGTTGCCAATACCTGGATGGGTGCCGGCGCGCTTTGGATGCATAAGATGGCGGAAGACGGGTATATCGTATTCACCCTTGACGGCAGGGGCTCTGCCAACCGGGGCTTCGATTTCGAAAGCGCTATTTTCCGGCAGTCGGGCACCGCCGAGGTGGAAGACCAACTCGCCGGCGCCCGGTATCTGAAAAACCAGCCCTTTGTCGATACCACCCGTATGGGGGTGTTTGGCTGGAGCTACGGCGGCTTTATGACCACCTCGCTGATGACCCGCCCGGAAGCAGCCGGCACGTTCCGGTGCGCCGTGGCCGGCGGACCGGTGATCGACTGGCGGATGTACGAGATCATGTACACCGAGCGCTATATGGATACACCGCAGGAAAACCCGGAAGGATACGATAAAAGCAGTTTGTTCAATTATATCGACAACCTCAACGGCCGGCTGCTAATGATCCACGGCTCCTCCGATGATGTGGTACTTTGGCAGCATTCACTGCGCTATATCCGCGAATGTGTGCGCAAAGGCAAACAGATCGATTATTTCGTATACCCCGAACACCTGCACAACGTACGGGGTAAGGACCGGGTGCACCTGTTTGAAAAGATCGATCAGTTTTTCCTGGAGAACCTGATGCGTGCTGAAGTACAGCGACCGTAAAAATTTTGAACCTACGCCCCGGCTACGCACAGGCCGCATAGCACCTTGAATATCACCCTGCTATGCGGCCTGTTTCGTTTGCAGGCTGGGGCAGCACCTTTCGCCGAACCAGTATTATCGGGAAATTCCCTGTCTGGTTTTCGATTTTCTTCTGAAGTTTGCGGCCACAGAACCGCTTTCCGCGGAGACCGATGTTATGCTCACGCTTGAACTGATCACACAGGCCGATGATGCTCGCCCCGTTTTTATAACCGGCAATTTTAATGGCTGGGTTACCAAAGACGAACGCTTTCGCATGCGCAAGCTGGCGGAAGGGCATTACGAGTATGCGTTTAGTGCGCCGCTGCCAGATGCTGAGCCGTTGGAGTATAAATATGTCAAAGGCGGTTGGGATGGTGAAGAACTCGACGCCGACGGTCACCCACCGGTCAACCGACGGATGGAAGTGCCCCGCGGCAAGGTTACCGATATCGTCCCCCAATGGAAAGCCCATGGCGACTGGTACAACCCGGACTTTTATCCCGATATCCGGATCCTGTCCAAACACTTCAAACTTCCCAAACTCAGTCCCAAGCGCCGTATTTCCATCCTTTTGCCCTGGAACTACGAAAAGTCCGGCAAACGGTATCCTGTACTCTATCTGCAGGATGGCCAGAACCTTTTTGAAGACGAGGCGCCTTTTGGCACCTGGGGGGTGGATAAACACCTGGCCGCCCTGTCGGAAAAAGGCAATGGCGATTTTATTGTGGTGGCCATTGATCACGGCGGCAAAGAGCGCATCCGGGAGTTTTCCCCATACGATTCCCAAAAATGGGGTGAGGGCCTGGGTAAGGATTATGCGCACTTCCTTACCGAAACCCTGAAACCGTATATCGACGCGGAATTCCGCACCCTGCCCGATCGGTCGCACACGGGCATCGGGGGCAGCAGCATGGGAGGCCTGATCAGCATTTATGCAGGCATTTTGTTCCCGGAAGTATACTCCAAATTCATGGTCTTCTCGCCCTCCCTGTGGGTTACGCCACGGGTCTATTACGAGCCTTTCCAGTTCGCGTCGTATCCGTCTACCCGCATCTACCTGTACGCCGGCGGAAAAGAAGGTGCCGGCATGCTGACGAATGCGAAACGGTTCAAACAAACGATGGAGAAACGCAGCGCCAGCCGGGTGCAATTGCACCTCGAGATTGACCCTGAAGGCCTGCACAACGAAGCCAGGTGGGGTCAGGAGTTCCCCAAGGCGGCGGAATGGCTGTATAAAGGCAAAATGTAAAATGTAAAATGTAAAAGGGTCTGTTGGGGATACTGGTGCTTTAATGCGGCTGTGACACCCTAGTCATTCCGGATACTGGCTGTGTATGTTTCTCCAAAATGAAACGGCACCCGGATATAGCTTTCCTGCCTTTGCGGGTCGTATTCCGCCTCCAATTGTTCACCATTCAACCAGATATACGGATGCCTGCCGGAGAAACATGCTTTCCAGGAATAGCGTTCGTGCAGGTTGAAATTTGAACCGAAGAAAAACATGGTCTTGTAGTTCCCGTCATGGCGAATGCCCGGCATGGTCCCGAGCAGCATAGGCCAGACAGCGGCCCAATCCATTGTGCCATTTAGCCTGGAAAGGGTCCGGACCTCCTGCCTGGAGGCATCCACCTCCACGCCCATCAGGCCACGTACGAGATGTTCGATCACCGTAAATGAATTCTCCGGATAATCCCGCCGCTTATTCTCCGGGCTGCAGAGCGCTTTTACCAGTTCGTTCGCAAGGTCCGACTGCCCGTTTTCATAAAACAGGATGGGCAGGTAGGACTTCAACTCTACGATCAGGCTGTCGTGCCTCTGTGCGTACGCTGCCATAATGGCTGCTGCTTTCGCCGGGTCATCCAGTACACCGAAGTAGAGCAGGTAGTGCAGAAAAGCCTGATCCTTGCCTACCATAAAGTAGTCAAATGCCTCATCTGCATACCAGATGCTCCGGTATGTCTGTTTTTCCCGGTCCCACCAGAAGGTGTCCAGAAATGCCTTTTCTTCCCCTGCCTTGGTCTCACATTCCCGGGCTTTTTCCGGTTCACCTCTCAGGCGTAACAGCTGCGCATACGCCTGATATGCGGCGATCAGGGAGGCTGTCATATCGATGCCCAGGCGTGTGTCGCCGCGGCCGCCTTCATTATAGGTCGGGATGCCGCGTTTGTTCCCGAAATAGAAACTGGAGTCTGTGTGCAACCGGCGATCCCGCTGCAGGATCCGGGTGTGATCCAGTTCCCACCGATCTACATATTCCCGGAGCGATTGTTCGTAGAACCTCAACAAGTCAGGGTCCTGTAAATAAGTGGAATCTCCGGTCCACAGAAACTGCCGGTAACAGTTGTAGAGCACATCAAAGTTTGCCGGCAGGTTGTACCAGAAGTCCCGGTCGTTGCGGTAATCAACAGGGGCCGGCCGGTCATACCGGTTGATCTCCCAGTATGAGCAGTAGTCCATGGCTTCCCGCTGGTTTTGGGCAAACTTGCGGAACATGTTCCGGGTATGATCCTCCAGCCCCAGTATAGCGGCTCCCAGGCTCTGGTGCGACACATCCCGCATGCAGAAGGCCTCCCGGCCGGGCAGGGCGGCTTCGTACCAGGGGCCGACCGGGTCATTGCCATGTGCATAGGACAACGCTTTGCCGCGCGCCCACAGGAAAGCCTCATTCAATGCCGTATCACTGGATGTAAAGACTGGCCGTATCACCTTTGTTTGTTGCCCGTACAGGCCGTGCCAACCAGGGGCCAGGCAGAAAAGCATGGCCAGGATCAGGGTGGAAATTCGCTGCATGATTTGATCCGTTAGTGTATTCCCAAAGAACATGCTTACCGGTTGGGCTGCATAAATTGCTTCAGGCTCTTCATTGCCCCGGCTCGCACCTTGTTTTGAAAAAAGCCTGTCCAGCCCAGCAGCAGGCCCGAAAGGCCCAGGGCCTGCCGGGCCCAACGGTGGAAATCAAAGCTATCGCGTTGTCTGAGGATCTTTCCGTCGGCCAGTTCGAATTCGGAGCGGATATGGTTGGTCACCTTGCGGCCGGTGGCGGTGAATGTATACGTCGCGGTGCATTCGGCGCTGCCGGATCGGTCATCGGCCCGGATGTTCCGGAACGTAAGTGCCAGGTCTTTGCCCCGGGTGAGGAGCATTTCCCACATAGCGCGTACTTCCGCTGCATTCAGGCAGGTAAAAACGGGATCGCTGAAGCTGGCCTGATCGGCATAACAGGCCTGCATCGTGACATGATCGCGGTTTTGAAGAGCCTCGTAAAAGGATGTGAGTAGTTTCTCGTTGGCGTGCATAGACGTTATTTTTCAATGGCGAGCCGGTAGGCGAAAAACGCCAGGATCAGCGTGACCGGCGTAAAGACCACTGTTTCCATGCGCACTTCGGAGGCCCAGTTGCCAATGGTATTCAGCAGGAAGTATCCAAACACCAGCCACATAGCGATCCGCACGGGCTTTTGCAGGCTGCCGGCGGGGATATACCCGAACCGGGCTGCCACCACTATCCCCATGAGTATGGTGATGGCCAACGCAATCAGTTCAAGCACCAGCTTGTCCGACGGAGCCTCAGCCCGGCCGCCCCAAATGATGTCGCCAGGCAGTATGCCGAGCAGGATCAGGATGTGAAAAAGCAACAACAGGCCGAGGGAAAACAACAGGATATTGGCAGCCAGCCGGGCAGAAATGAAATCGCGGATCATAGGTAATGATTTGTAGAGTCTGTTTGGGACTGTAATAATAGCAAACCTATGCCGGAATGTTATATCAGAAACCCCAATGCTGCCCGGGAGATCATGTTTCCAGGTGCATGTGCAACCTGTTGCTCTGAAAGGAGAAGTGCTGCCGGATCACTTACCAGGTCATCCGGGCGATCCGGTTTTTACCGGCCAGCCAGGCGACATTACCGGCGGGCGCTATCCGGATGGTGTAATAGCTGGCCTTGTCCAGTTCCTGCCAGGAATGCCCCTGATCGGCTGAATACGAAATGCCGGGCATGCCGACGGCAAACAGTTCCTGTCCGTTACTGCCGGGTACGAATTGTACACAGGACCGGTAGCCGGGGTCCCGACCATCGCTGCGTAACTCCCAGGTTCGGCCGCCATCTGAGGTAAATGCCTTGTTTTGCGTGTTCTGCTCCTGGTTTTCCCAGTCACCACCAAAGATGACCCCGGTTTGGGCGTCGTAAAAATGAGCGGAAAAAATACCCGTCATGGCGCCTCCCTGCCGGATCGGGGTGTCATAGACCGTCCAGGATAAGCCCCGGTCGGGGCTGTGAAATACCCGTGCTTTTTTGCCGCCGGTAACCACCCAGACCTGGTCATCCACCAGTGCAATGTTGGTATTGCTGGCGGCGAAGGCAAACTCTCCTTCAGCAAGTGGCGGGAGTGCGCTACAGGGCAGCTTCTGCCAGGTAGCCCCGCCATCCCGGGTGAGAATAACGGACAGGCAGCTGTCTGTCGGATCGCCGATCGCAATGCCGTCGCGGTCGTCCCAGAAAGCCATCGCATCGTAAAAAGCCGCATTATGATCCTCCCGGTATACCAGCGACCAGTTTTGACCCTGGTCGGCCGACCGGAACAACAGTGCCGGCGTGGCGACGGATAACACGTAAACAGCCTGTCCGGTAACAGCGATCGACCGAAACTCCAGGGTGGAGTCGCCGTATTTAATACTGTCGATAACCCAGGTTTGGCCGCCATCCCGGGTATAGCCAAACTGCCCGCCGCTGCCGGCAAACCATACGGTGTTGGAATCGACCACTTCAATAGCCCGAACACTGGACTGGAGCGGAAATTCGGAGATCCGGAGCCGGGGTACCCTGTGGTCGGAACTGCTGTTGTTGGCACAGGAAAATATCAGGAAGGCAAGTGCGAGCAATAGGGTGCAACGTTTCATTTATCAAGGCTTTATCCCGCCAGTTTATTGATGTCCCCGTTTTCCAAAACGGACTTGTCGTACCCCCGCAAAACAGCATTGATCATGGCCCTGCCGATATTAACAGAGGTGGTGGCCAATTTCGGACTGATCGCCCGCATCAGTAAAACCAGCGGCGTAAGGGCAAAATACATAAAATTCACGAATCCGGACTTGGCTTTAACGCCCTTCAGTGGCTGGATAATACCCGGCCGGAACATGTATCCGGTCTTGAACGGCATTGCCAGCAGGGCGTTCTCTGTTTTCCCTTTTACATTGGCCCAGTTCATGCGGCTGGTCTCCGTGCTGTCGGTGCCGGTCCCGGAAACATAACAGAACGTCAGGTCCGGACTGTTTTCCAACAATACCTGTGCAAACCGGGTGGTAAGGGTGTAGGTGATCCGGTAATAGTCCTCATCCGACATGCCGACGGAAGAGATGCCCAGGCAAAAAAAGCAGGCATTGTAGCCCTTCAAGGCTTCTCCGAGTGGTTCGGGATGATCAAAATCGGCGTGAATGAGTTCCGTCAGTTTCGGATGCTGCATTCCGATAGACCGCCGGTTGATGATCAGTACGGACTCAACATCGGGGCTTTCCAGGCACTCCAGCAGTACGCCTTTTCCGACCATGCCGGTGGTGCCGGTAATAATTGCTTTGATTTTCATGATATGGTGGATATGAGGGAGTTCTAAAATACTGGAAGCGGTGATTTTAACCGCGAGGACGCGAGGACGCGAGGACGCGAGGACGCGAAGTACAACTCTTCGCGTCTTCGCGTCTCTGCGGTGAAACGGCATATTCAGCAGCAGGTGATTACTGCCCGCCCTCTTCTGCAGGTGTTTCGGTGGAGGAGCCTATCCGTTTGGCCTGATTTACTTTTTCTTCCAGTTCGTTTGTGGCCTCTTCAGCCTTGTCGATCTTTTCTTTTTCAGCCTGGTATTCTTTTTCAGAGACCTTTCCAGCCCGCTTCTTCTTTTCCAGTTCGTCTTTGGACTTCCTGATCTTTTCGCGTGCAGCTTTTACTTTGGCTTCTCCTTTAGAGATGGATTCGTCCAGTTCCCGGGCCTTTTGTTCTTTATTCAGCCTTGCCTGCCGGGCCCGCTCCTGGCCAAACTCCCGGCCCTGCAGATCGCCTTTGTTTTTTCCGTAGGCGTTGCCTTGGTTCTCTTTTTCTTTTTTCTGCTTGTCCGCTGTTTCTGAATCTTCGGTTTCTTCGTCGGTGTCGCCGTCCTTGCGGTTCTTTTGTTCGGCCTTTTCCATTCGGTCTTTATTGGCCTTGCCGGGTTGTTCCCGGTCTGCCTTGTCTTTTTGATCGCGCTTTTGCTCCATCTTTTTGTCCTTGTCCATTTCTCTTACCCGTTCGGTTTTTTCCTTGGCGGGTTTGTTGGCATTGCCTTTGCCCTGCTGGGCAAAAGTGGCGGGGGCGAATGTGATTAGGAAACAGAGTGTTGCCAGTAGAAAAATAGTGTGTTTCATGCTAGTGTTAGTTTAGTGTGTTCAGAGATCGTTCAACAGTTCATCCAGATTTTCCGAAGCCGAGTCGATGTCATTTTTGGCACCTTCGATCTCCATTGACAGGGAGTCGAGCTGTTGTACCTCTTGTTGCACTTCCGGGGTTTCGGCAGCCTCAGTAGAGGAAGCCTCCGTACCGGTTTGGTTCCCACCGCAGCCTAACGACAGGAATGCCAGCAGAAAAACGGAAAAAAGCAAATTCTTCATGCTATTGCGTTTTTGATTTAAAGGAAATCGGTTTTGTTTCTGAAGTGATCTGAACCTAGCACAGGCAATCTGCGGTATTATTTCAGGCGCGCATAGCAGATCCAGGTGTAATCCATGGCCTCCTTCAGGAAAAGCTGCAAGTGATCATGCTCTGCCTGTTCATACAAAGGCTTGGGGGTTGGATAGTTGGCCTCTGTCCAGTCGTCACCCCAACGGGTTCTGGCGGGTTTAAAGACCGGTGGGAACTCGTAATACACTTCCAGGGTGTCCCGTAAAAAAGCGGCATCTTCCGTGTTGGGCGCTACTTTTTGGGGCAGGGGGTGTCCCATCAGGCTCTTGCCCAGTACCAGTAATGGATTATTATGCGCCGGCATGCGGAAGCCTGCATGCTGGAAGGCTTTTTTAAGCGAATAACAATCACCGGATTGTGCCGGATAATTGTCTTCAAAGATCAGGTGCTTGAACCCGAGCCGTTTGGCCGTATGGATCCGCTCTACGGCGTTCTGGTGATCATCGAAAAAGATCAGCGCCTGTGATTTATCGTAGATGTCTACCCAGTGGACCAGGTCAAAATCCTTGTTGTAATACACGGCTTTGGGAGAGATATACTCGCGGCTTTTCAGGTTCACGTCAATACAATATAGCCGGGCGTCCGGTACGGCCTGTTCGATGAGCCAGGTGCCCAGGCCTTTGAACACACCACTTTCGATCACCACCTGGGGGTTCAGTTGCCGGAGCATGAACCAGGTGGCAAACAGGTGGGGTGCTTTCATGCCCCCGGTATTTTCGGAAATGGGTTTTTGTGCGTGGATTTCCAGAAATTCCGGGATGGCTTGTTTCATGTCCGCGTACGTCCAGGGTACGGAGCCGATTTGTGTTGTTTCCTGCATGTGTAAAGGGAATTGGTTGACCAGGCTAACGCAACTTTGATAATATCCAAGAGGAATATCCAATATCCAGGGAGTACACCTTTCCGGAATGGTGTACCACTTGAACATTGGATATTCCCATGGATTGTATTTGAAGTGACAAAGTAGAACTAAGAAACGGAAAAATATGGATTGAGTGGTAAATTCCCGGGCACGCCGGAAATATCGGTACCTTTCCGGCGGACAGAAATTGGCCTATCCGGACGTAATGTTGCCATGCAATCCTGACAGGTGCCGGAGTCAGATTGTTCCGCTACTTGGCGTTTTGCTGCCAACTTATACCCTTTTATTCCTCTTCTCCCAGACCGTTCAGGTAATACGCGCCTTTTAGCACGATCTTCCGGTTTTCCAGATCCGCCATTTCCAGCAGTTCCACATACCCGTCTTCTGCAAGACCGGTAGTAACCGGCACTTTTTTGAACCCGGTCTCTGTCTGAACAAAAACATATGCGGCATCACCCTGCCGGACGATTGCCGTTTCCTGAACCGTCCATACCGGCGTTTCACGGGTAAACACGCGTGCCTGCATATAGGTGCCGGG
>SBHD01000311.1 GCA_006226345.1 Bacteroidota bacterium
TTACAGACAATGCTGTAGTTCGGGCAATCGAGTACCGGAGCCAGTTTGTCTTCTACTTTCAGGTTGCCCCAGCACTTGTTACCTGTGTCCGGATCAGTTACACGTACCTGGTAGGTTTTGCCGATATCAGCCGGACCTACTACAGCCGGTACCCACGGACCGTTACCAAACGGTGCCGTTTTGTCCAGTTCTACAATATAATCATCATAACAGGCATACGGGCCGCCTTCCAGTACCTGGTCAGCGCCGATAACGGCCGTGCAGTTTTCGTCAACAGATACCTGTACCAGGTCGTTGCATACCAGCGAGTGGATCGCGTTCAGGTACGGATTCACTGTTACACTGAACGAGCAGGTCGTCGTATTACCTGCAAGATCCTCCGTCTGCCAGACGTTGATCGTCGTACCGATCGGATATTCAGCACCCGGTGCCAGGCCGGAGATCTGAACAGCTTCACATTCTCCGCCAATGGCATAACCAATACTACCATTGTACGAACGCGGGTTAAAGGTTGCACCAAATGGATAAGATTTACCGACACCAGTGGACACCTCAATATTTGCATCGCTCACGGTAATAGAACCATTGGTATAATTCAAACCCGTACTGGTAGTACAGGTCACATAAAGACCTCTGGACTGGCCGGGTGCCAACGGGATATTCAGGCCGTCGATCAGTGTACCCGGATTCGTACCGGTCGACACAACGGTAGTGGCGATTTCCTGTGTCCAGGCAGCCGCATTCGTTTCATTGCCCACATATGTTGAGGCCGTAGTCGTATAGTAAACAGCAACCGGCCGTGTGCCGCCATCCAGCGAAGGTGAAACAGACGTAATGAACATGTCTGATGCCGTCAGGTTGGTCACATTGAACATCGTACCTGCCTGTCCGTTATTGAAGTTGATCGGCAAGTCTATGTTACCCGTGATCAGGAAAGGACAGTTATCATCACACGAAATATTGTACGTGTATATGCCAGTACACTCGCCCGGGCCCAAATTCAGGATAATATCCCCCGGACAGTTGAGCGTAGGCGGAACACCATCCGTAACCATAACAGCCTGACTGGCCTCTCCGCCGCAGGGTGGAATTGAATAGGTAATGGTGTGATTACCACTGGCCAAAGACGGGATGACATAACTCTGCCCCGGGTTGACCGTAGTCAGATAATCTCCGTCAACGGCTACGTCCATCGCAGCCTGGCAAGGCAGGGATGGCGCCGTTACACTTACATTGGATGCGCCGCAAAGACCAGGATCGTCGCCGGCAATATTCAAAGCAGGCAGGGATACTCCGGACAGCGTACAGCCGGCATCACCGAAGACCAGCGACCACCCCAGCATGGTACCTGTATCGCCACCGGCATCATCCTTGATCACCAGTTCCCATGTACCATTCTGGCCATTTGTAAATGCAGCCAGGGAATTCACATTCGTAGTGATATTGGTACCACAGGTAGTAGAGATGATTGTCCCCTCCGGCCGGTACACACCTGTAAAAGGCGCTGACTGACCAGCGATGGAAATGGGTGCATTATCACAAAATACCGTATTGGTATAGTTATCCCCTGAGCCGCCGTTATCCGTACTGACATGGAGGATCTGACCATTGGGAGCACGCAGGAAAATATCCAGGTCGCTATCCCAGGTATGGGTCAGGTTCAGGGTCATGCTCAATAATGCATCACCCCCACCCAGGCCGGAAACACTGGCCTGGAAAATCGTACCGCCGGTTGTTTGCGGTGCGGAGAAACAGCTTCCAGTACCTGAAGAGGGAATGGAAGAGTTGCCCGCCGTATTCACGGTATTGCCGTTAAACGTCTGTGCTGTAGCCATTGAAAAGGTCAGCAACAGGCCAATGAACGGCAAACACCAGAAAAATGTATTTCTTCTTTTCATGAGACAGAAATTTTAAGTTTTTCCGATAACTAAGGTTTGAGAGGATTACAAAGATTAATTTGTCAATAAGGCTACAGCATCGCTATACAACTGGTTCAGATTGACGGGTATAGGCGCTGTATCCTGAGATCCATTTGCCATGGATACATTCAACAGGTTCTTATCCGTTGCCAACTTTGTTGTCGTCTGACCATCTTCCAGCTCACTGTAGATCAACTTGTAATACGTAAAGTGATTTAAGATGTCATTGTACGTTGGCGTTCCGGGCGTGAGGACAGCCAGGTCATTACCCAGAAGTTCCATCTGTGCCTCCAGCACCACCATTGCCTCGGCCTCCGAAACCCAGTTCAGGTTCTGGCCTTGCATGTCATCAAGACCCTGGGCGTCTGCACGCGTAGCGGTCAGCAGCAATGTTCCGAAGAGGATAAACACAGCAGAAAAAACCCGCAGTCCGCGTTTTACCATCGCTTTCTTCATGTTGAAATTACGTTTGGTGATAAGTTAACTTGTTAATATAACTACCTAAAGAGCAGAGTATTAAATATGCACCTTCAGGTAATGCCAATAAAAAAGGTAGTGGCCGCAGGCAACGCCTACGATCACTACCTTAACACCCGGATAGCGGGTATACTACCAAATTTCTTTTTTTCACGAGATTATGTTTTTCCGATGGATTAAAAAGCGGTTCATCATTCGACAAAACGCCTGAAAAACGTTCGATTTCGGCTAAAATAGGGCAAAAACCGCAAAGTCCTAAGAACATCTGAAAAAAAATGCTCCTTCCCGCAGTTTTTTACCGGATTCGGATGACAAAACAGGCATTCCATCTGCCAGGTCGCCCGAAATCCACATACCTCTGAATACTTGCTGAATCCCCGCTTCCCCGGGATCAAAAACATAAAAAAGCCCCCCTCCAACATATGGAGAGAGGCCATCCCAAAAACCGATTTTAAAGTATGTTAAAATCGATTCCTGGTATCCATATATGCGTTTTGAGTTTCAAGTTGGGTTTCATCCCCGGCAGAAGCTTTCCCTTCTTCTGCCGGGAATCAACTCAAAACCCAAAACGCATTCGCCAAGACATTACTTGGTCTGGATCATCTTCTTCGTCGCACTGTTCGTAGCTGTTTCCAGCGTGTAGTACAGTACGCCGCTCGTGCGCAGCATGGCACGATCC
>SBHD01000228.1 GCA_006226345.1 Bacteroidota bacterium
GTCTTCCACCAGGAGCACCAGCGGCGCCAGTGCGGTCGGATGCAACAACGGATCGGCATCATAATTCAGGTCGCCCATTTTCAGGCCATAAAAATTCTGGTTCGGCACCGGACCGGCCACACCGGTCAGGGTACGCACTTCCGGTATCGGCTGGGAGAACGGATTGGCCGGCGGAATATACCCGGGGAAACCGGGACCCGGATCCGGGGTCGGGACAAAGCGCCATGGCTTGGCACCGATGATCGCCCGGTAGGTCGGACTACCCAGGTGTGCCGAACGGATGATCACGAAGTCCGTTCCGTTCACTACATTATCCAGGTTTACATCTGCGGCGATCAGGATATACGGATCCGTGATCAGTACGGTGTTCTGCAGGTGTTTGAGCAGGATCAGTGCATCGGCCGCATCCACACCATTCATGGTATCGGCCGGCGGCGCCGCTTTTTCCGGTGTGATCACAAAATTGCTGCCGGCGCCGTCCAACTGGTACAGGCCGTCAGCCAGGGTCGGGCCATCGAGGTCCATCGCGTCGCCGGATAATTCTACCATCGCCTGTGCTACACCGGAAACGTTGTCGCCCTTCCAGATCAGTTTGCCGGATATACCCTGGCACTCACCCACTGTTACCTTAAACGAGCAGGTTGCCGTCAGACCGTGAATATCGGTAGCCGTCCAGATCACGGTGGTCATGCCTGTAGTGAAGACGATACCGTCCAGCGAGCCGGAGCCTGAGAGGTTGATCACACCGACCAGTTGCCAATTCAGGGAAGCAATCCCGCAGTTGTCCTTGGCAGTGGGGTCCAGGCTTCCGTTGGCCACTTCAAAATTACAGTTGGAGCCGCCACCTGAAACGGTAATATCACCCGGACAGGCCAGTTCGGGCGGTGTGTTATCCCGCACGACGATCATTTGCACCTGCTGGGAAGCGCTGTTTCCACAGGAATCGCTCAGTTTCCAGGTCCGTGTGATCAGGCCCTGCGAACCGGTCCCCGGCGTAAACTCGTCCATGAACGCAGCGTCGAGGTGCGGCGCCGGTGTGCAGTTGTCCATTTCGTCGGTCACATCGCCGGTAACCCCCACCGATGCATCGTATTCGCAGTTTTCATCCAGGTAAACAGTGATATCCGCCGGAGCCGTAAAGGTCGGCGGCTGGGTATCTTTTACTTCGATCACCTGCACCCGCGTCGTGGTATTGTTACAGGCATCGGTAGCCTGCCAGGTGCGGGTAAGCGTATAGTTGCCGGGGCAGTTGCCCGGGTCGGTCGTTTCACCGAGGTATTCCACCAGGGGTTCATTATCACAATTGTCTTCCGCGCCGGGTTCGGCTACATCTGGCACATCGTCGCATTGCACCGAAAGGTCGTCCGGAAAATCCGTGAACGCAGGCGGCATAGTATCTTCAATCGTGATCGCACCGGCAGGAATGAGCGTCACGGGTACGATGTTGTAACCATCGTCAGATGCTTCAATGATCCGCGGTACCCCGATGATAGATATCGAATCACTCTCCTTGCAATGGAGGGCTTTAAAGGTCAGCCGCATCAACAACGACATATCCGGCAGGTTCGCCCCGTAAGTACCGGTGGTATCCAGCCAGGAGTAGACCAGGGTATCGGAAATAAAGCCGGTCAGCGGTATACTACTTTCGATCGGTTCAGGTGCGACATCCACGATCATAAAGGTGTTGAGGTCCCATCCCACGCTGAACTGTAGGGTACCTATATCCTCAAACCCGGCAGCCGCAATGATGTCCACAAAGAACTCCTCGCCGCATTCCACCGTGTCCGGCGCTTCCACCTGTATATTCAGTCCGGGTTCCGGGATGACTGTAAAGATATCGGTAGCGGAATTCGAACATCCGTTATTGTCCGTGAAGGTATACGTGATCTCATGCATGCCCAGGCCGGCAGCCAATGGGTTGATCGACGAGCCACTTACTCCCGGGCCGCTGTAGGTGCCACCGGGCGGCATACCGCCGGCCAGAGGTACATTCGTTTCGGATACAAAGGCTTCGTCATCCAGCAGGACCAGCGTCACCACCGGCAACGGATTGACCGTCACTACAGCCGAGCCATCCATCGTGCCCGTACAACCGGTGCTGATCCGGGTAGCGACAACCGTATAGGTACCGGCCGTGGTCTGGTTGCCAAAACTGATCGCTCCGCCGGTGCCGGCGACCGGACTGCCTTCGGGGTTGCCATCCAGGAACAGTTGGTATTCCACCCCGGATTCGGAGCCGTCAAGGCCGACTTCCACCCCGTCACCGCCGTCGCAATAAGCACCACCGCCGGTCACGTCAAAGGTATCCAGTGTATCCAGCGTGACCGTAGCCGAGCCGATCAGGTCATTGCCGGTAGCCACGCAGTTGGCATCCTCCAGGGTGCTGAGCGTGTATGTCGTGGTCATATTGGGTGTTACGCTGACGAGTATCGGGCTGCTGTTGCCACCGAACATGGTACCATCGCTGAGCATTCCGCTCCAGGGACCGGTACCGGTCACAGCGATACTGAGATCGGTGCTTTCGCCCGGACAGATCGTCGTAGTTCCACTCAGGACACCGGTCGGGCGCGGTACTATGGCTACTTCAAGTGTACAGGTATTCGAGCAGCCGTTGGCGTCCGTCACCACCAGGGTAAGTTCGAACATCCCGCCGCCGCCGGCATCCACGGCAACGCTTTGTCCGCTTGTGGAGCCGTTGATCGAGCCATTGCCCGAAATGCTCCACAGATAAGTGCTCATATCATCCGGTCCGGTAAAGACCTGGCTGGTCGAACTGGCGCAAACCGGCACGTCACCCGAAATAATACAATCCGGCAACGGATGCACTATTACCGGTACAAAAGTGGAAGAATAATTACAACCATACTTGGACAGGGTCAGCTGATAGTTGCCGGCATCGCTGGTTTGTACATTGGCGATGTTGGCATCCGGACCTGGCGGCGGATTAAAGCCACCGCCCAGTTTGGACCACTGGTAAGTCGCCCCGATAACAGCGGCAGACGTACGCTTGAGTTTGAGTGAATCCCCTACACAAAGCGGGCTGTTGCTGGAGGCCGTCGGTGCAGTAATGTTGATGAGCGAACTGGTATCCAGCACGCCAAAAGTACCGCCTACCAGGCCGGCGAACAGGCGGCCACGCTTATAAGGATCGAAACCGGTAGCGACGTTCGGGACCGGCGTTTCCCAGTCGCCGCCGATATATTGTACAATACCACAAACGTTGCGGTTAAAGGTGGTGCCTTCATCAGAGCCGTTCCACTGCACATCCATGCTGAGGATAGTGGCAGTGCCGGACTCCCGGGTGACCACCCACATTTTCTTCACGACGTCATCCGTAACAAAGCCCGAACAACCGGAAAGTTCGGCGAGAAAGCCGTTGACCACCCGTACGCCATAAGCGGTATTGGATGGTGTCGTAGACAGTGAGATCGGTGTATAGCTGCCGTTACCGACGGGAAAATCCGCTCCCGGGTTGGTTTGCTCAAAGATCAGCTTCCCGGTATCGTCGGTGAACACATAACCGTTTGCAGCAGATGCATCGGTGATCGTAGCCAGCGGGGCGATCGTCAGGTTAAACGTACCCAGTTGGACCAGGCCGTTTATAAACCGGAGGTTTTTACCAATGGTCAGGTGTTGTGCCAGCACGACATTGACGCTGCCGGTTTTGGTGACCGTAATATTGGGCAGGCTAACCGGCGCCACACCGGAAATGACCGAGTTTCCTGTGCCGTCGAATGCAATGCGGAAAATACCTGCGCCGGGGCTGGTGAGCGTCCCGTTCTGCTCCAGGTTGCCGGCCAGGTTGACCGTGCAGTTACCACCGGCAGCACAGGCTTTAAAGGTCGTGCCGGGGCCGATCGCCAATTTGCCGTTTATATCGATAAGCACATTGGAGGCGCCGTTGGAGCCTGCCACATTTCCGCCCAGGATGAGCAGATCGCCTCCGATGATATGCGAGCGGTTCAGGGCATCGCCAAAACGAACCTCCCCTGCACCGGAGTTATTGATCGTCAGGTTACCGCTCGTTTTGAGATTTATCTCAAAAACGCCCGGACCTGCTGCCACAGACTCGTAGCGAAGGTGGCCATAGGTTGGGTGTATGCCCATAAAGCCGGCCTGATTTCCCGAATATATGTAGGTACTGCCCGGGTTGATGGTCAGGGTAGCACCACGGAGGTTGGCCGCTACGGGGCCCCCTGCCGTTGTTTTTTGAATTACGGTCGAACCCGCATTGGCAGTGTTCGTAAGTACCCGGCAGACAAACGTGCCCATGTCCAGGGTACCGTTGATCGCCAGGGTAGATCCCGCGTTGGTAAAATTGATGGCTGCCGTCAGCGTCACTGTATGGCCGGCCGAGATCGTGACCTGGTCGCCATTGGCAGGCACCCCGTTATCCCAGGTCGCTGGTGCGCTCCAATCACCGCTGGCCACGCTATTGGTGACCTTGGCAGCAAGCGGAACTGCCAGCATCACACTTAGCAGCAGGATAAATAAAAAAGAAAGGGATGAAGAAATGGTAGCGTACGCGCGGGTGTAGGGCAGGTTATGCAGGCGCCTGTTCATGCTCGGAGCGTTTAAATGGTAAAATTTTGATATCAAAAAAGGCGGGAAAACCAGAGCCCGGAAGCCCGGAAAATAGATTAAAACAACAACACGACACTGTTCTAGTGCTGAACAGCGGCAGTAGGCAAAATCACTTGAATACGAAATCGGAAATACAGGGTCTCCAAACCGGAAAACCCAAGCCAACGCCGGAACAGAAGATGCGGCATTGGAATACTGCACAATGCCGGATGGGCCGGCATAACCTCCCGGAACCGGGAAGGGTAGATAATTGTCATAGGATTACTCTTGTTGTATGTTTTGGATCAGGCACTATTCCAGCTGATATTATCAAACCAGATGAATGATGTCTGAAAACCGGTATCAGGTTGCGATTAAAACTAACTTCCGGGATCTGAGTAGGTCTGTTTTTTTGCCGGTTAACCCAAAAGGGCTTTGGATCCGGCAAAAATCCGAACATATCCACATGTCCTTCTGCCCGGAAATCAGGCTGCCAAAGATAGCAACAAATTGATATCAGCACTATCCGGAGCGGGCTTTTCACTATCAGCTTTAAGATGCAATCCGCTTCTTTATACGAGAATACCCCAAAAACGGTAAAACATCTACATAAACCGCGCCAAAATCTTAACATATAAGAAAAAAATTGCTATTCAACCCGGATGCGCTTACCACTGCCGCTCCGCTCAGAGTCCCTGTGCTTGTAAAATTTCTATTACTTTTAAGCGATATTAATTACCTGGTACATGTTACCCCCCTGTTTACTGACCCCGGATAAATCCCGCTTTCCCGTCTTTATCCATCTATCCTGTTTTACTACCTGTTCTCTACCATGCAACTATTCATTTACCAAAAGACATCGCTGATAATCTGTACGCTGTTGCTGCTGCACACCACCTTTTTACCCGCTCAGGCTGTAGTTAACTGGTCGGACCCGATCCCGGTAGCGCCATCCGGTCTGGGTACTGCCTCCCCGCGGCTGGTACTGGACGACACCGGCAATCCGATGATCCTGTGGGGACAAGGCGGCAGTACGCCTACCATCCGGCTGGCCCGCTGGTCGAACGGGAGTTTTAGCACGCCCGTAGAAGTCGGCACTGGCAACCGGACTCCCGGTATTTACGATTTTGGCGGACTGGACCTGGCCGTACACCAGGACACAGTATATGTAGTGTTTGAGCACATTATGCCGGGCATTTATCTCGCCCGTTCGGTCGATGGCGGCCAGACATTTGAAGATCCGGTGGCTGTTTTCACACCAGGAGCAGGTAAGATCGTCACCCTGCCTTCCGTAGCTGCCGATAACGCCGGCAATCCGATGGTCAGTTACCTGTATGAAGCGGGAAATGAGAGCGATGCTGTCTACCACCTTGCCCGTTCTGCAGATGCAGGAGCAAGTTTTCTGCCCCCGGTAGTGGCCAGTGCACCTGCTGATGGAGACTATGTATGCGAGTGCTGTCCGTCCGACATTATTTCGGCCGGTGATTCGGTATGGCTGGCATTCCGCAGCCTCCGCCCGGGAAATATCCGGGATATCTGGATCAGCCGCAGCACCGACGGGGGTGACACATTTGATGTGGCGGCCGATGTTGACGACACCGACTGGGTACTTTCCGTTTGCCCGACCTCGGCTCCCCGCTCCACCTTGTCAGGCGACAGCCTCGTCACTGTCTGGATGAGTCGCGGTACCGGTACCACCCGTATACATGGCAGCACCCTGGGTACCGACACTGGCAAGGCATCTTCCAGTTTCACGTTTCCCATTGTCAGCCCGTTCGGCACCCAGATCCGGCCTGACATTGCCGGGCAGGCCGATACAATTGGCGTCGTATGGGAGGAGACCGGCATTCCGGTGAACGGCACGGAGATCATGTTTGCCTTTTCTGCCCAGGGTGCAGCCAGCCTCCCGGTGCAGATATCTAACCTGACCAATATTCCCGGCACGCAGAAAGTGCCGGCGCTTGCCTACCAGCAAGGCGCCTTTCACGTGGTATATGCCGATGTGCAGAGCGGCCAGCTGTGGTACCGCAAGGGGATCGTGACCGCAGCCAGTGCCGTTTCCGGCCCAAATCCGGTGGCAGATCTCGACGTATTCCCCAATCCGGCCCGCGCTGAAATTCAATTAAACTGGCCGGCTGCCATATTTTCCACACTCGATTTTCGTTTGATCCAGACAGACGGCCGGATATGCCGCAGGTGGTCCGGAGTACAGCCGGGGCAACAACTGTCCGTGACCGGTCTCGCCCCCGGCACCTATTACTTGCACGGCAGCTGGAATGGGCAGCCGGTTTTTCAAAAAACCGTGGTACGGACTCCCTGAATGCGGATAATTTGTAATATTTGCCTGCATACCGCCCTAAGAACCGGTATTTTCATTTCAATCTGAACAGAATTTTAAAAAACGGACCGAATGACAGAAAAATTTGGTTTTACCCAATTGTCCCCCGATGAATTTGAAGGCTGGATCAAAAAGCAGAATGTCGCACGAACGGTGTTATACGTCCAGCAGCACCATACCTGGTCGCCCAACTACCTGCATTTCAAAGGGGAGAACCATTTTGATATGCAACGGGGTATGCAAAACTTCCATAAAAATGTGAACGGATGGATGGATATCGGCCAGCATTTCAGCATTTTTCCCGATGGCCAGATCGTTACCGGCCGCAACCTGGAGCACTCGCCGGCCTGCATTTTCGGCTTCAATGCCAATTCTATCTGTATTGAAAACATAGGGAATTTTGACGCCGACGGCCATGAAATGAACAAGGCCCAGCGCGACGCGATCATTGCCGTTACGGCGGCCCTGTGCAAGCGGTTCAACATCCCGGTCAGTTCCAAACGCATTGTATACCACCACTGGTTCGATCTGCGCACCGGTGCCCGTACCGATGGCAGCGGCACTACCAAGTCCTGTCCCGGTACCACTCATTTTTTTGGAGGAAATAAAGTGGCCGATGCAGAGAAACATTTCCTGCCCCTGGTAGAAAAAGCCGTGAAAGGCGAACCTGTCAGCCCACCGCCAAAACTCCTGCAATACGGTTTTGTCACCGCCACCTGGCTCAATATCCGGAACCAACCCACCGCCAAAGCCCGGAAAATGAATGCCACGCCATACGGCTCTGTCCTGCGGGTTTATGAAACAAAGTCTGGCTGGTACCGCATCTCAGCCAACAAGCAGGAGTGGGTTTCCGGCCGGTATGTACAGGCTGTCCAGCGTGCAACGGTCAATGCGACTGCACTGAATGTGCGTTCAGGCCCCGGCACCCAGTTTAACATCGTCAATCAGGTCACCAAAGGCGAAGAGGTATTCGTTTATGCCGAAGATGGCAACTGGGGCCAGATCAGCCTCGACGACCGCTGGGTATCTAAAAAATACCTGGATATTGACTAATTCCGGTCAGGCCTTCCCCAACAGGCGCTGTATGTTTTCCTGCACCGTATCGCGATGCAGCACCACCACACCCAGGCAACAAACGAATACAGCCAGCGCGAGGTAAAACAGGGTGCCGCCGTCGCCCTGTACTTCTATGCCCAGAATGGTCAGGTGAAAAAAGAGCGCCCCGGCGATAACGCCCAGACCCATAAGTCCGCCCAGCCAGGCGGTGCGCGGTACAACCAGGAGCAGCGCTGCTACCAGTTCGGATACTCCGACCAGGTAGCGGCCCAAGGGCTCCATACCGATCGTACTGAAAATAAATTTGCTTTCCTCCGCGCCGGTAAATTTGAAATACAGCGTTTGGGCCAGAATAATGGCTGCGATCAGACGCAGCGTCCAGGACAGGAAAGTACGTACTTGCATGACATGGTGTTTTAAGTGCAGTTAATAGCGAAAGAAGGATTCACCTCCCGTTTCGATAGATGCTGCAATAAATGTAAACCGCCGGCAGGATATTGCGATCCTGCCGGCGGCATGTTATCAGTTGTTCGCATGCCGACATTTTGTCTGGCTGCATTTAAAGTTAATACGCTATTCCACCCGGATAACGTCCACTTGCAGTTCACGGATCAACCGGTTTAATTCAGGCAGTTGCGTATCCCGGATCGACTGCCATTTTTCCAATTCGGCGTCAATCAGCCCGAACAACATTTTCTGTACTTCCATATCCTGGTCGGTCGGTGGAAAATCGCCGTTCCCGGCTATCTCCATCAGATTTCCGAGTTTGTCATTCAGTTGAACAGGGAAATTCAGCGGATCCTGGCCCGAGCGGTTTTTCGTCTGGTACAGGGTCTTTTCCACTGCCGTCATCATGGAATCGAGGGTGCCCATTTGTTCGCGCAACGGTTTGAGGTTGTCCGCTTCCGGCAATCGTTTTTTAAGGTTGGTCATTTGCGTTCGCACCATGCGGATATGTTTGATCGCCCGGTGCATGTCGGAAAGTTTATCGGAGCAGGCTTTGACAAAGTCAAACTGCCGCTGAAAATCCTGCTGCCGAATGGTCGCCCGCGGATCTGCCAGCACCTCAAAGGACTGGGTTATGCTTTGGCCATTTACCGTGAGACGGACCTGATAGGCACCCGGTACTGCCCGCGGGCCATTAAGTCTGCTGGACCACAGGATCAGTCCGTCAAACTTTTCGGCACCTGCATAACGGAGGTTCCAGACAAAGCGGTTGCCCCCCGCTTTCAGCTCAGGCAGTTTATCCGTTTTGGACTGGTTGGAAAAGGTGCGTACCGTATCACCCGCGACATTCAGGATACTCAGTTGAACGGTATCCTTTTCACCGGGAGCAGCCTGGAGATAAAAATGCACCAGCACTCCGCCGGGATGGTTGGTACCAGCTGTTTTCAGGTTGCGGGCCTGCCGTCCGTCCATGCGGTATGCAGGCATAGGCTGAAACAGGTGAAAATCCTTGCTCCCAATGGTCTCGTCCAGTTGGTGTAGTACAGTGAGGTCATCGATCATCCAGAGGCTGCGCCCCTGAGTAGCGGCGATCAGGTTGTCATTTTTAAGCGCAAGATCAGTAATGGGCACAACCGGCAGGTTCAGTTGAAAAGGCTGCCAGTTGGCGCCGTCGTCAAAACTGATATACATACCGGCTTCCGTGCCGCAATAGAGCAACCCCAAACGTTTGGGATCTGCGCGCAGGACGCGGGTAAAATGTTCCGGATCGATACCATTGACGATACGCCGCCACGATTTTCCATAATCGGCGGTGTGGAACAGGTAAGGGCTGTAGTCGCCGGACTTGTAGGATGTAGCAGCCACGTACAGGCCCCCTTTACGGAACGGATCGGGCTCCACACTGTTAACCATGCACCATTGCGGCATTTCAGCCGGTGTAACATTGGTCCAGGACGCTCCGCCGTCGCGGGATACCTGTACCAGCCCATCGTCACTTCCGGTCCAGAGCAGTCCCGGCTCATAGGGCGATTCACAGGCTGCGAAAATGGTACAATAGTATTCCACGCTGGTATTATCCTGGGTGATCGGACCACCGGAGGACTGCTGGCGTTCTTTGTCGTTAGTGGTCAGGTCCGGACTGATGGTCTGCCAGCTTTGGCCTTCATTGGTGGATACATGCAGGTGATTGGAAGCGGCATAGAGTTTTTTCGGATCATGCGGCGAGAAGAATAACGGGAAGTTCCACTGGAACCGGTATTTGGCATCTTCCGCCCCATGTCCCATATTGTCTTCCGGCCAGACGTTGATTGTGCGTTCGGATTTTCGCTGGTGGTCGACCCGGGTCAGGTAGCCGTGGTAGGAACCGCCATAAACGATCTCCGGGTTATTGGGATCAACGGCGATATGGCCCGATTCGCCGCCAGCCGTGGGCTCCCAGTCGCGTTCATCGATGCTTGCACCACTTGTACGGTGGGCAATGCGTACGGTACTGTTGTCCTGCTGGGCAGCGTAGATCCGGTAGGGAAATGTGTTATCGGTGGTTACGCGGTAAAACTGTGCGGTAGGCTGGTTGTGATAGGTGCTCCAGGTATCGCCACCATCATAGCTGATCTGGGCGCCGCCATCGTCGCCGATGATCATACGCCGGGAGTCTTCCGGGGCAATCCAAAGATCGTGGTGGTCGCCGTGGGGCGCCCGTTTGGTGGTGAATGTTTTGCCTCCGTCTTTGGAAACATGATAGGCCACGTTGACCACATACACCTTGTCTTCGTCTTTGGAATCGGCATAGATCCGGGTGTAGTACCAGGCCCGTTGGCGCAGGTTGCGGTCGTCATTGAGTTTCTGCCATTTTTTACCGCCATCATCAGACCGGAATACCCCGCCATTTTCCGCCTCTACAATGGCCCACACCCGCTTTGGATTGGCCGGTGAGACTGTAACGCCAATAATACCGATGGTGTCTTTCTGCGGCAGGCCCTCATTTCGGGTGATCTCAGTCCAGGTGTCGCCACTGTCAGTGCTTTTCCACAGGCCCGAACCGGCGCCTCCACTGCTGAGGCTGTACGGCGTACGCCTGATCCGCCAGGTACTGGCATACAGGATGCGCGGATTGGTGGGGTCCATGCACAGGTCTACCGCACCGGCATCGGCATTGACGAACAGGATGCGCTCCCAGGTCTTGCCACCATCTTTCGAACGGTAAATGCCCCGTTCATCCGACGACCGGAACAGGTCGCCCAGCACGGCCGCATACACCAGATCGGGGTTGCCAGGGTGTACCCTGATCCGGGGCACATGCCGGCTGTTTTTCAGTCCGGCAAACTTCCAGGTCTGCCCGGCATCTTCACTTTTCCACAGGCCGGACCCGTAACTGACATTGCCCCGTACCGTCACTTCTCCCCCGCCGGCATACAGGACATTGTGGTCGGAGGGTGCTACTTCTATGGCACCGACTGAACCACCGAAAAAGCCGTCGGAAATATTCTCCCAGGTCCGGCCGCCATCCGACGTGCGCCAGACGCCGCCGCCTGTGCTACCAAAGTAGAACAGGTTGGGCTTTCCGGGCACACCGGTCACAGCCGCCGAACGGCCGCCGCGAAATGGCCCGATGCAGCGCCATTCCAGGGCATTATAAAGGGATTCTGGATAAACAGGGTCAGGCGCCGGTACCGGAATCGCTTTTCTTTTTTGAGCGAAAACGGTTGGGGTGCTGAACAAAAACAACAGGAGCAGGGCAAAGCCGGCCGGGAGGAAAGTCCGATTCATAAGTCAAAATCTAAAACTCAAAGTGAAACATGGTGATCTTCGTGGCTGCAAAATACGGCTTGATCCGGCAACTAAAAATTCCGCCAACCTGGAACAAGCTTTATACTTTTGCCAATTATATCGTACCACCAGACTTTCCCTCCCCTAATATGGCGGATACCCAGCATTTTCAAAACCTGCTTGAACTGTTGCGCCAGGAACGCGAACAGGACTTTCAGCTCTTTCTGGAACTGGTCCGTGAGCACCCGCTCGCCGAACGGGTGGAGCAAGGGTATACCTGGTATCCGCTGCAGGTTGTGCAGACCGGGTTCGCCATCGGGGACAAAGCCTTTGTGGTCGTGGAGCGCACCACGCACCTGGACGAGCCCCACCAATTGCGTTCCGGCCAAACGGTCAGTCTCTTTACCCAGTCGGACCAGGAAGAGCACCAGGAAAAGCAGGGGATCATCAACTATGTAGAGCGCAATCGCATGAAGATCATCCTCAACAGCCGGGAGGTCCCCGACTGGCTGTCGGATGGCCAGATGGGAGTCGATATGCTCTTTGACGACCGCAGTTACCGGGAAATGGAGCGCGCCCTGGAGAAAGTCATGTCAGCCAAGGGCAGCCGCCTTGCCGAACTCCGGCGTCTGCTGAGTCCAGCGCCGGATGCCGGAACCTCCAGCCTGCATCCTTCGGAATCCAGACCGGACCCGGAACGCATACTCCTGCAGCCCCCGACCGCAACCGACCAGGCTAATGGCCTGAATCCTTCCCAGCAAGCCGCTGTTCAGGCAATCCTGGAAAACCGGGATGTAACGATCATTCACGGCCCGCCCGGCACCGGTAAGACCACCACGCTGGTAGCAGCAATCGAACGGCTGGCCCGTACCGAAAACACCGTCCTGGTAACGGCACCCAGCAATACCGCCGCCGACCTGCTCACCGAACGACTGGCGGACCGGGGTCTGCAGGTCGTGCGGATCGGCAACATCAGCCGGGTGGACGACAGTGTGGTACGGCATACGGTGGACGCTATGCTGGCCCACCATCCGGAAGCCAAAAACATCAAAAAGGTAAAGATCGAAGCGGCCGAATACAGGCGGCAGGCACGGAAGTATAAACGCACGTTCAACGCTACCGCACGCCGCGAACGCGAGCACCTGAAAAAACAGGCCCGCGAACTGGAAGCCTGGGCCAACACCCTGGAAGCCCGGCTGCTCGATGAAGTACTCAGCTCGGCTCAGGCGATTACCTGCACCCTGGTCGGAGCCGCCCATCCATTGCTGGACAACCTGAAATTCAGGACCTGTATCATCGACGAAGCGGCACAAGCGCTCGAGCCGGCCTGCTGGATCCCGATCGCCAAGTGCAGCCGGCTGGTACTGGCCGGCGATCCTTTCCAGCTGCCACCCACTGTTAAAAACCCGGAAGCAGCCCGGGAGGGACTGGCAACCACCCTGATCGAACGTTGCCTGACCCTACTTCCCGACCATGTATCCCTGCTCCATGTGCAATACCGCATGCACCAGGCGATCATGGACTTCTCCAACCAGTATTTCTACGGCGGCGCCCTGGAAGCACATGCGAGTGTAGCGGACCGGACGCTGGCTACCGGTATCCATCCCGTACATCCGGATCGTTTATTTTCAACGGAGGAAGAACGGCCTGTGCTCTTTATCGACACAGCCGGTTGCGGTTTTGAGGAGCGGCTGCAGGAAAGCAAGGGCCGGCTCCACCAGGCATTGAGCCGCTACAATACCGAGGAGGCACTGCTGGTGCGGGAACACCTGCTCCAGTTGCTCCACTGGCTGAGTGGTGAACAGGAAGTCAACCCGGCGAATGAAGGAAACAGCCCGCACGAGATCACGCTGCCCACCATCGGCATTCTGTCGCCCTACCGCGAACAGGTGAATCAGTTGGAAAATATATTCCGGGAAGATCCGGTTTTCGCTCCCCTGATGGCCGCCAGGCGCAACAAGGCCACCGCCGATCTGGAGTACCCAGCCCCGGTCCTTTCGATCAATACCATAGATGGTTTTCAGGGGCAGGAACGCGACGTGATCTATATCAGCCTGGTACGGTCCAATCCCAGGCACGAGATCGGTTTTCTGCAGGATTACCGGCGCATGAATGTAGCGATGACCCGCGCCCGCATGTTGCTGGTGGTTATCGGAGACTCGGCTACCATCGGACAGAACAAGTTTTACCAGGCCTTCCTGGATTATTGTGCCGAACACGGTAGTTATAAGACGGCATGGGAATATGTCCGATAGTCATCCGGACCGGACTGTTGCGGCCTGGTTCTGCTTTTTCAGATTAAAAAATCATTATTGCTGCCGCACAGATGTAGTTTTACCAGCCAAAGGCCCCTATATTTACCGCACAAACATTTCATTTACGAAAACAGCCAATTGAAACATGTCTGATAAACTGCTTGCCCGCCTCACTGCACCAGGTCCCAAACGCATGCTGGCCCTCGACGGTGGCGGTATCCGCGGCGCGATCTCTCTGGGTTTCCTGGAGCAGATCGAGACCATTCTGCGCGAACGGCACAACAATCCTAACCTGCTGTTGTGTGATTATTTTGACCTGATCGGTGGCACCAGTACCGGTGCGATCATCGCCACGCTGCTGGCGACCGGGCGCAGCACCTCCGAAGCGATCGACCTGTATAAAAGCCTGGGCGGAAAGATCTTCGGCAATAAATACAGCGTCTTTCAGATCGGGTCCAAACTCAAGGCCAATTACGACGATCAGCCCCTGCAGGAAGAATTAAAGAACCTGTTTGGTGACATCCGCCTGGGCGATGACGCGATCCGCACCGGCCTGAACATCAATGCCAAACGCGCCGATACGTTCAGTTCTTGGGCCATGATCAACCACCCCAAAGCCAAATACTACGAGCCCACCCGACCGGGTGAGCATGGAAACAAAGACTACCTGCTCCGGGAAGTGGTGCGGGCCAGTACGGCAGCCCCAACCTATTTCCTGCCCCAGCGGATCAATATCGGCGACCGCGAAGCAACCTTTATCGATGGTGGTGTGAGCATGGCCAACAACCCGGCAATGCAGCTGTACCTACTGGCTACCCTCAAAGGATTCCCCTTCCATTGGAACACCGGGGCTGACCAACTGATGTTGGTTTCGATCGGTACCGGCACCTATACCAAAGTCGTGGATGCCACCAAAATGGCGGACAATAACATGCTGGAGTGGGCTGCCACCGTACCGGACATGTTGATGACCGACGCCAGCGAACAAAATGAACTGCTCCTGCAGGCACTTAGCAACAGCCCGACCTCCAGGGAGATCGATTCGGAGATCGGCGACCTGTATGACGACCTGATCACCGGAAAGCCCGAACTGCACTACCTGCGGTATCAGGCTTATCTCGAGCAGCCGAAGACCTATTCCGACGGTACGCAGGAAGACAAACCGCACCTGCCGTTCGATGACGAAACGATTGCGAAAATGCGTGCGATGGATAAGGCTGAAATGGTGGAACAACTGATCCAGGTCGGCCGGATCTATGCCAATAAGAAAGTGGCAGAAGGGCATTTCCCGGCAGATTTTGACCTAGCCGGCAAGCCCGCATAATGCATTTTGAGTGAAGGACGATCAGCCGTATGCTTTTT
The DNA here is from genome assembly GCA_006226345.1 of Bacteroidota bacterium. Classification (GTDB taxonomy): domain Bacteria; phylum Bacteroidota; class Bacteroidia; order Chitinophagales; family Saprospiraceae; genus M3007. The sequence continues at coordinate 15,289 of SBHD01000228.1, forward strand.
CAGCACCTGGTCGTCCTTCCTGTTTACTCGCGTTTACTCCGGAAAAATGCCTTTAACAGCAGAGCACTCTCCTGTTCCAACACCCCCATCTCCACAGTCGTCTTCGGGTGCAGCAGGCTTTTTCCGCCAAACCGCATAAACCCTTTTTTATCGTCGGATGCGCCATAGACGATCCGGCCGATCTGGGCCCAGGCCAGTGCACCGGCACACATAAC
>SBHD01000062.1 GCA_006226345.1 Bacteroidota bacterium
TACCATCAACTGCAGCCGGCGCTGGATTATATTGTTCTTCCGGATATAACTTTTGAAAAAACCTGCCAGGAAAAGGACCAGTGGTGGCACAACGACCCACAAAGGGCTGATCAGCGGGGCAGCAGCCTCGGCAGGTACCGGCGCCGGGGTTTCAATAGCAGCCGGATCGGCAGGAACCGGCGGGTGTTTCAGTTCGGCGATCCAGGCAAACAAATCCTGCCACCAAATGAACAGGGCCGCCACGACCGCAAAGGCGATCCACCACGGCCGGGTATTCCGGTGGATGCTGATCAGCCGGAAGCTGGCAACCAGGATCAGTACTGCGATCACATTTTGTACTTCGTACAACAGCCCCAGGATAACCATCAATGCCGTTCCGAAGCCCAATACATACCAGAAAGAAGGCAGGCCTTCGCGAAACAGCACCAGCAGGAACGAAAAAAAGATCAGCGCGGAGCCCGTGTCTTTTTGCAGAAGAATGATCAATACAGGCACCAGGAAAATGCCCAGCGCATACATGCGCGATTTGGTATCGCGCAACGTCACACCGGTGGCGCTCAGATAGCCCGCCATGGCCAGACTGGTACTGAACTTGGCTATTTCAGAAGGCTGAAAGGAAAAACCACCAAACTGATACCAGGCATTGGCGCCGTTCACTTCCCGGCCAAAAACCAGGGTACCCAGTAACAGCAGTAAAGACAATAAATAGATCGGAAAAGCCAGTGTGCGCCAGAACGTCCAGTCCGACATCTGAATAAAGAACAGGATAACCGTACAGACGACGATAAAGAACAATTGTTTGCCGGCACTCTCTCCCAGGTCAAACACTGCCGCCCAGGGTGCCTCAGCGTTGTAATTGACTGCATAGATCATCAACCAGCCGGTCATCACCAATGCGATGTAGCAGGTAAGGGTGATATAGTCCAGATCCCCGATACCGGTAGCCGTCTTTCTGAATCCACGCATGCCGTTGCCGCTGTTTTGGGGTTATTCTAAAAAGTCTCTGGGGTGAATATTCGGGTCCCGGGCAGGGTAGGCACCGGGATAGGTATCACCCAGCACCATCAAAAACGCCTGCGCTTCCCATCGTGTATGGAATGCACCGACCCGGAGTTTGTAATACGGTTTTTCGTGCACCCAATCTGCCGGCACCGTTGGATACAGGCCCAGGAACTGCCTTTTTCCGGCTTCCACCCGGCTGCGATCCGTGGTGGACAACAACTGCACACGCCAGCCTTCAATACCCGGGTTGTTGCGGTTTTCGCGAATCCAGTCGTTGGCCAGCTGTTCGATCTCCGGATCGGCATTTAGCTGCACCGATTGCGCCTGAAGGCCGGAAACCGCCATCAAAGCCATGACTATCACTACCAACCTGTTGATCCGTATTTTCATGATCGGTTGTTTGTTCCAAAGGTACATTAAATGCTTAGAGGCCTGCCAATGCCAATCCGGCGGACGTACCGATCCGGTCGGCGCCGGCCGCAACCAGTGCCTCCGCCAGCTCCTTTGTACGGATACCTCCCGCTGCTTTGACTTTCATCTCCGCATCTGCACAGGATTTCAGCAATTTGACCATTTCAACGGTTGCCGGAAACCCGTGAAAGCCCGTCCCGGTCTTCAGATAATGGATACCGGCCTCCCGGGCGATATCGCAGACCCGGCGGATCTCATCTTCCGTGAGCAGTCCGCATTCCAGGATAAGTTTCGATTTACGGCCACGCATGGCCGTCGCACGTGCAATCCCTTCTATATCATGCTGGACGTGGTTCCAATTATCGCTTTTTAGCGCTGCTATGTGCAACACTGCATCGATCTCGTCGGCGCCTTCGTCGACAGCTCGTTTGATCTCCTCACTTTTAGCCGCAATAGCCGTATAGCCCATCGGAAACCCGACAACCGTCACCACACTGATCGGGCTTTCCTCGCCAAGGATCCGGCGCGCGTCCCGCACATAAAAAGGTGGGATACACACACCCGCAAAGTTGCCGCGAATAGCTTCGTTGCAAATGCGTTTGATATCCTGAATGGCGCAGTCTGGTTTCAGAATCGTGTGTTCAATTCGTTGGGCTAATGCTGACATTGGGACGTTCATGAATTTTGAGCCGCCAAAAATAGGGCAGTTCAATGCTATTGAGGTAAACAGTCTTGTTAAAATGCGGGATAGTGCGGCGTTTTTGCCGGCAAGAAAAAGATAAAAAGGAAGTGCCTGAAAAAAAGCAAGCCTTCCCGCATGGTTCCGGACGGGAAGGCTTTACGCTTTCATTTCGTTTTCCCTGCAAAGGTATAAGCTAAACTACAGGAAATTTGTTTAAACAACTATTTTATTTCAAAATTTTGTATTGCCCCTGGCGATAAGCACAAATATTAAGGGTTTCGCCTCCGGTTGTGTCGGATACGCGCCAAAAAAATATTCAAACCTTTTGTTTTAAAAACTCTTTACGAGCCCACATGTTCTCCCTATCTTTGCCTGTTCGGCATTTGTAGGAGCAGGGGAAGATATCCGCCTCAAATGCACGGCATGCGCAATAACCATCCCTACCGCAAGAACTGATCATGGCCAAGGCACGATCCAATTCTGAAAAATCTACTTCACCGACGGCAGTTGCAGAAACAGCATCGCCCGAATCCGCCCAGGAATTTATAGATGTCATCAATGCCCGGGTGCATAACCTTAAAAGCATCGATGTACGCATCCCCCGAAACAAGCTGGTGGTCGTAACGGGCGTGAGCGGCTCGGGTAAAAGCTCCCTGGCATTCGATACGATCTACGCGGAAGGACAGCGGCGCTTTATGGAAACACTGTCCAGCTATGCGCGCCAGTTTATCGGCGAAATGGAGCGCCCTGACGTAGAACAGGTGACCGGCCTGAGCCCCGTTATCAGCATCGAACAAAAAACAACCGGCCGCAACCCGCGCTCCACTGTAGGTACGGTGACGGAAGTATATGATTTCCTCCGACTGCTCTTTGCCCGGGCTGGCGAGGCCTATTCCTGGGCTACCGGCAAGAAGATGGTCAAATTCACCGAAGAGCAGATCATCCAGCATATTTCGGATAATTATG
>SBHD01000012.1 GCA_006226345.1 Bacteroidota bacterium
GCTTACAGTCAATGGGTTGATACTGGTTTTTTCGTTGAAAAAAGGATAGGACTTATTTCTCCAGCCGGATCTTGATGCCGGCAGCAACTACGGTCAGGTCGGCAAACGGAGTTTCTTCCCACCGCACAGAAATTTGTCCCCAGATCACCTGACTAAGAGGTAGAATAGCGGTGGCATAACTACCCATGATACGGTCTTCAGATGCACTGTCGGTAACTGCTGCTTTTCCATAAAAGAGTCCGAGGTTAAGTTCATAGCCATTTGGACTTCTGAACTGATTGTTCAACATGAACCGGCCCTCCGGACCTGGAGCATTTTCCACTTGTGAGCGGAAATAATAAGGCTCGACAGCATACCAGTTGGTTACGGGAACCCGGAACCCGGCGTACGCAAGCCATTCATCGGCCACTTTGTCGCTCCAGCCGTAAAAGCCGCCGCCTTTCAGCAACATACCGTTCTCAAAGAAAAATACCTGCTCGCCATTCACCAGTTGCTGTGTTACATTGTCGGGCAACAGTCTCGCACCAAATTCCAGTCTGGAGGTCAGGTGTTTGTTCCAGCCAATGGCTGTACCCAGGGAGAGGGCCTGTGCATCCTGGCTTGCGCGCACCAGAGCAGCCAGGTCAGTGGTCAGCGAATTGTCGTACTTCAGGTACATGCGCACCTTCTGGCTTACCTGTCCGGTCAGTTGCAAGGTGCGGAGGCTGAACTTGCTTTCTCCTTCTGTATTGGAATAGCCGCCCCAGATATCGAGTTCAAGCGGGGCCGCCATGCCTTTTGTCCGCTTCATCAGCTCATTGGCCGTACGATTGGAGGAGTCCAGTTGAAGCGCACTTTGCAGGGCAATCCGGGCATTTTTAAGCTCGTGTTTTGCCAGGTATACCTGGGCAAGGGCAATCCGGTATTCCACTTCATCCGGGTAATTCCGGGTAAGTGTCATGAAATATGTTTCTGCTGCGGCAGGTTGCCCGGCCCAGAGGTGGACATAACCGAGCCCTTTGAGCCCCTCCGGGTTTTCCGGGTCCGCTGTGCGCAAGGCTTCGAAGGAGTGTTTCGCCACTTCATATTTCCCGGCCCAGGCATTGTTGTAACCCTGTCCGATGAGCGCTTCAGCATTCCGGGCGTCCAGAGAAAGGGCGCGTTCAAACTTCAGGCGCGCCTTGTCGTAGTCCTTACTCCAGGAGTAATTGTAACCTGCGCCTACCAGTGCCTGAAGGTTGTCGGGTTCCTGACGGAGCAGTTGATCGTACAATAGTTCAGCCTGTTTGTACTGACCGGTTTCGGCCATGTGGCGGGCTTGAGCCAGCGTATGCTGAAAAGTTGATTCCTGACTCCAGCCAGAAACCGTGAGTGATAAGCCCAAAAGCAGTAATAGGATTTTTAATTTCATAGCACCAGGATAGTGTTTGTTTACAAGGCCAAAAGTGCCGGGCTGGTGCAGAAATTAAAAATAGAACATGCTGAACCGGTAAAAATCACGGCTCAAACAGGCAATCCGGAATGATATTCCCGAACCGGAAGGTTATACAAACCGGTTCAGGATATTCTCAAAGCGTTCCTGTTTGCCGCTTTGGAGCGCAATGTCTCCATTGGCAGACGCTGCCATCCGGGCCAGGTCCTCCAGTTGCAACTGACCGGATTCAAATGCTTTTCCGTCGCCCTTGTCAAAGGATGCATACCGTTCCCGGCGGAGTGTCCGGTAATCTGAATGGTGCAAGATGGCATCGGCAGCAAGCAGGGCGCGGGCAAACACATCGATCCCGCCGATGTGCGCATGGAACAGATCCACGAGATCAGTTGAGTTCCGCCGCGTTTTCGCATCAAAGTTGATCCCGCCGCCGCGCAGGCCCCCGGATTCAAGGATGACCAGCATTGCTTCCGTGATCTCATATACGTTGTTCGGAAATTGATCCGTATCCCAACCATTCTGGTAATCGCCCCGGTTAGCGTCAATGCTTCCCAGCATTCCGGCATTGGCTGCCACCTGCAGCTCATGCTGGAAACTGTGCAGGGCAAGCGTGGCGTGGTTCACTTCCACGTTGAGTTTGAAGTCATCCAGCAGCCCATGCTCCCGTAAAAAACCGAGCACTGTGGCCGAATCGAAGTCGTACTGGTGTTTGCTGGGCTCCATGGGTTTGGGTTCTATAAAGAAGGTGCCGGCAAAGCCTTGTTTGCGGGCATAATCCTTAGCCATGTGGAGGAAACGGGCCATATGCTCCAGTTCCCGTTTCATGTCGGTATTGAGCAGGCTTTGATAGCCTTCACGACCTCCCCAGAATACGTAATTCTCACCGCCAAGGGCAATCGTCAGGTCGAGGGCCATCTTCACCTGGGCGCCGGCATGCGCGACCACTGTAAAATCCGGGTTGGTCATTGCACCGTTCATATACCGCGGATGGCTGAACAAATTGGCCGTTCCCCAAAGGAGTCGAACCCCGGAGGCATTCATTTTTTCCCGGGCATACGCTCCGATCGCCTGCAGCCGCTGCTCACTTTGAGCCAGTGTGTCTGCTTCGGCTACCAGATCAAAATCGTGGAAGCAGTAATAGGGTAGTCCCAGTTTGGTGATAAACTCAAAGGCGGCATCCATTTTATCTTTTGCCTGTTGCACCGGGTCTTGTACATTCAACCAGGGAAAGGCCTTGGTCGGTGCTCCGAACGGATCGCCTCCTGTACCACAGAGGGTGTGCCAGTAGGCAACCGCAAATTTGAAATGTTCGCGCATGGTCCTGCCCGCTACCACCCGGTTTTCATCATAAAAGCGGTACGCCAGCGGATTGTCCGTCTCAGGTCCTTCAAACGGGATTCTGCCGATGCCTTTGAAATATTCCTGTGCACCAACTATGGTTTGAATTGAATTCTGGTTTGCCATTGCCATAAAGTGTTTATAGTTTCTATCTACTGATCATTTTTTCAAGGTGGACGGACCAATCTGCAAAGATCGGCTTCAGGTTGGCACTGGAAGCGTCGGGTTCGTAAACGCGAACCTGTTTCAGTCGGCCAAGCCCGTCTGCAGGATTGCCATAAATCCCAATGCCCACGCCGGCAGCTACGGCGGCACCAACGGCACCGGTAGTTTCGAGTACCTCGATCCGGGCATCCATCAGTTGCGCAATAGTGCTGGAAAAAATAGCCGACTGGAAAAGGTTGTCGTTTCCGACCCGGATGGTACCGACATTAAGGCCGAGTTCGTGGAATACCTGCATGCCATATACAAAGGAGAATGCGATCCCTTCCAGGGCAGCCCGGAACAAATGTCCCTGCTGGTGCCGGTTGAATTCCAGGTTGATTATTTGGGCGCCCATTGTTTTGTTGCCCAACATCCGTTCTGCTCCATTTCCGAAGGGAATGATCCGCAGGCCGTCCGCACCAGGCTGGGTAGCAGCGGCGAGCTGTTCCATTTCGGGGTAGGGCAGGGCTTTTCCCGTCATTTTATTTCGCATCCAGCTGTACTGGATGCCGGCACCATTGATGCAGAGCAATACGCCTATACGGGGGGCGGCAGCCCGGTGGTTGACGTGGGCAAAACTGTTTACCCGGTTAAGCGGGTCGTATACCGGCTTGTCGAGCACGCCGTACACAACTCCGGAAGTTCCGCCGGTGGCAGCGACTTCGCCGGGCTCCAGTACATTCAGCGCTACGGCATTGTTCGGCTGGTCACCAGCCCGATAGGTTACCGGTATGCCGGGCTTTAATCCCAACATTTCAGCAGCCGACGCTGTCAGTTTACCCTGGTCGCCGAATGCGGGCACAAGTGGCGGCATCAGGGTTTTGGAGATTCCCAGGTGCTCGAGCAGAGAGGTGGCTGGCTGATTGTTTTGAAAGTCCCAGAGAATACCTTCCGACAGACCGGAAATGGTCGTGGCGGGTTCTCCTGTCATCTTATAGGCTATGTAATCACCCGGCAGCATAAAATACCGGATACGTTCGAACAGTTCGGGCTCCTGCTCTTTCACCCATTTCAATTTGGATGCGGTAAAATTTCCCGGTGAATTCAGAAAGTGCTCCAGGCAATAGGTCTCGCCCAGCGCCTGAAAGGCCATTTCTCCGAGTTCTACTGCTCGGCTGTCGCACCATATAATAGCAGGGCGCAATACTGCACCGTTGGCATCCAGCGTAACCAGGCCGTGCATTTGATACGAGAGGCCGATAGCTGCGACCTGGTCAGCCGGAACGGCTGTTTTTTGAAGGACAGCCCGGACAGCGGTGCCGCAGTGTTGCCACCAGTCCCCGGGAGACTGTTCTGCCCATCCTGGTTGAGGTGCCTGAATATCCATTTCCACAGCAGGTGCGTGGGCGATACCGAGGGAGTGTCCACTCCGGGCATCGACAATGGCTGCTTTCACCGACGAACTGCCGATATCAAGTCCAAGCAAATACATAAGTGATCATTTTGGGGTTTATCCAATTGGGTAGCAGACTCACCCTTGGGGGTGTTTTACTCCCGGGTCCCGTACAACCACTCCAGTGTATTTTTATAAAAGATCTTTTCTACAGTTGACTCTGGCAGGTTCATCTGTTCGATAAAGGAGCCAATTTCCAGATCGCCGAGCGGAAATGGGTAATCAGTGCCTAAACATACCTTGTCTTCCCCGGCTACTTCAAGAATATAGCGCAGTAACTGTGGATCATGGGTCGCTGAATCTACCCAGAACCGGCCCAGATAATGCCGCGGCGATTTGTCGTTGTCCACCGCTACCAGGTCGGGCCGGCAATCGAAGCCGTGCTGTACCCGGCCGACAGTCGGGATAAAGGAACCACCGGCATGTGCAAAACAAAAACGGAGATTGGGCAGCCGCTCCATTACACCTCCAAAGATAAGCGAACAGACCGCCCGGCTGGTCTCAGCCGGCATGCCTACCAGCCAGGGGAGCCAGTATTTGGTCATTTTATCCTGCCCCATCATTTCCCAGGGGTGTACAAACACCGCCAAATTTAAATCCTGGCATGCCTGGAATATCGGGAAGAACTGCGGGTCGCTCAGGTTTTGCTGGTTTATATTCGAGCCGATCTGCACACCCGGGAATCCCAATTCCTTGATCCGGTGTAACTCCTGGATGGCCAGGTCGGTATCCTGCATGGGAATGGTGCCGAGGGCAATGTAATGCTCCGGAAAGTCCTCCACGACTCCCGCGAGGTGGTCGTTCAGGAAACGGGACAGATCCAGACAGTCTGCAGGTTTGGCCCAGTACGAGAACATTACCGGTATCGTACAAACCACCTGCACCGGTGTTTGGAAATGCAGGTATTCGCCCACCCGAACCTTCGGATCCCAGCAATTACTGCTGATCTCCCTAAAAAAGGTGTCGCCTTTCATCATACGGGCGAACCCTTTTTTATGGTGTTCCAGGTGGATAAAATCTCCATAACCGAACTTGTTTGCAAAGTTTGGCAGCCGTTCGGGCAGGATATGGGTGTGCATATCGATCTTATGCATAGTGCGTGCGTCCGTTAATTACCCGACAAAGGTTGGAAAAAGTTGAAAGGGGAAAAAATTTTAACCCCTTCAGCAGGTGAAAATCCCCTTCAGGTGAACTTCTCCCAACCGGATTTATTGCCGGATCAGTTTACCGGACAACAGGCCGGAATTTGTTTGTAGTTTCCAGATATACAAACCCTGCGGATACCCGGTCAGGTCAAGCCGTAGTTGCTGAACCGGAGCGCTGGATACCATTTGCCGGAAGACCAATTGACCGCCGGTATTGTATAGTTCCAGTTGGGCTGGAGCAAGTAAATTGGTAATGCGCATGAAACTCAGGGCGGAGGTCGGGTTCGGGAAAATCTCTGCTAACACCGGGAAACGGTCCGGTGTTGTTGTGGCACTAATGCTCAATGCTTTGTTTACGGCTGCCAATGCATCTACCCGGCCATAGCCGTAGGTGTTGTTGGGGTAGGCCTGCCCGCTCACACCACCACAGTCCACAGTATCAAACTTGGGTATGGCCGTTTCCTCAATGATCGTTTCAATGGTTTCCACTTCTCCGGCAAGGTCGGGCCGGGCAGAGAGTACCAGGGCTACAAGGCCGGCTACATGCGGGCCTGCCATACTGGTTCCCCAGAAATGTGCATATCCATCATTTCGTATGCTGGAACGCACACCGGCCCCCGGTGCTACGACATTGGGTTTTAAACGGCCGCTGCCATCGATCGTAACCGGTCCACGGCTGCTGAACCCGGTAATGGTATCGTTGCTTTCGGTGGCGCCTACACTAAAGCTTTCCTCAAAATAAGCCGGAGGGGCCCAGGTACTGTTGCAACCGGAACCACCAAAATTGCCATTGCTCACCACCACCACTACACCTGCGGCACGGAGATTGATGACCGTTTGCCGTAGCATTTCGTCCACCGTCAGATCTGTACATCCCTCACCGACGGAGCAATACCAGGAATTATTGATCACATGCGGGGCTTTTGCCGGATCGGCATTCTGACCATTCAGGTCGGTCGGTGCAATGAACCACTCCAGGCATTCGATGTAACTGGAGGGCTTTCCATTACCACGTTCCATGTTGCGACAGGCGATCCAATCGGCGCCGGGCGCCACACCGATCTGGTTACCCTGTCCGTCATCACCGACCATCGTGCCCATTGTATGGGTGCCGTGGTTGTGATCGTCGCAGGGAGCTGTAGCATCCACACCACATGGGTTGTTGGCCGGGTCCGGGATGCTGTCGCCACTCAACGGGCTGATCTCGTGAATAGCATCATGCCAGTTATGGTTATGATCGACAGAGCCATCCTGGTTATTGTACCCCCGGTAATGGGGCTTAAGTGCGGGGTGGTACCATTCATATCCGGTATCGGCTCCGGCTACGGTAATACCCTGGCCGGTGTATCCCAAAGCCCAAACGGCAGGCGCATTTATTTTTTCAATCCCCCATTCTATCGCGCCGCGTTCGGCAGGCAGAGTGGAGGTGTAAACCGGCTCCTGAAAGGTGATTTCAGGATCGGTGGTTAGTGCCGCTACCTCCGGAAGCCGCGCCAGGTCTTGTACCAGACCGGCATCGGCACCGCGTACGGCAATGGCGTTTACAAGATAAAAACTGTTGGTGTATACTTGCCGTTCCCGTAACAGTCGGCGGGCATTGGCCTGGCTTTTTTCAGCGGTGGCGATGAGCTTGGTATATACGTATTGGCCTTTGGCTGCTTTGCCTTTAAGTTGATAGGCGCCACTAACATCAGCCTTATCGCGAAACAGGATCAAAAGGTCAACTGGCTGGCCGTGGTCCAGTTCTTGTTGAAGGGCCAATGAAATTTTGGCATCCCGGGAAGCGTTTGGGTTGGTAGTTTGCGCCGTGCTCCGGAGATTGAACAAAAGAATTAAAAGCGTGAGGGAAAGTAAATTGCGCATATTATCAGATTTGAAGCAAATGTTTTGGTTGTCGGGTTGTTTTGCAGCCGGCTTGCAGGCTGGAGTTTCAACAACCGGCGCCAAAAGTACGTTTACCTGTGAAAACAGGGGTTTAGGCGAATCGCCAAAATGAGCAAAGGCGCCTATCTGTTAATCCTATATCTTTGCGCCTCCAATTACTTCATCACTCAATCAAATCACCAGTGCATGAAAATAGCAATAGGTTGCGATCACGCCGGATTTCCGTACAAGGACGGGCTTGTGTCCATGCTTCAACGCCAGGGGCATATGGTTCAGGATTTTGGTACACACTCGCTGGAGTCGGTAGACTATCCGGAATTTGCACATTCCGTTGCCGAGGCCGTTGAGAGTGGACAGGCGGAATGCGGGATACTGATCTGCGGTAGCGGGAACGGAGTCGCCATGACAGCTAATAAACACCAGGGCATCCGGTGCGCCGTTTGCTGGTCGGAAGAGATCGCGGCGTTGGCCCGGCAACACAACAATGCCAATGTGATCGCCATACCGGCTCGTTTTGTTACGGAAATACTGGCCCAGGCCATGGTCCGCATCTTCATTGCCACTGCATTTGAGGGCGGACGGCATGGACGCCGGGTTGATAAGATTGCCTGCGGATAATTTTAAACAAGCCGGAATTGCAGTCAACAGGCCTTTAGGTGCCACTTGTTAAGGCATGCATGGGAATGGTTGGCCAATGGCCCGGCACAACGGAATCGTACATTTTCCAAATTTTATGTTAGATATGAAACTTAGAATAGTACTGGTAATGCTGCTTTTTGCAGCTGGAGTAAGTGCGCAATCAGGAAATGCGGAAGCGCCAACAACCAAGCGGCCTGCAAAACGCTATTACAAACTTCCGGATGCCCGGCCATATGGCGAGTCGATCACTTCGGATGATATGAAAATGCTGATCGATACCCTGGCTTCCAATACTATGGGGGGCCGGGAAACCGGAGAGGACGGGCAGCGAATGGCTGCGGAATTTATTGCCCAGCAGTTTGCTGACATGGGTCTGCCGCCTGTTGCCGATCGCAAAACCTATTTTCAAAATTTTACCCTCAAACGGGAATCCTGGAAGGACCTGGGCCTTAAAGTGGGTGGTCAGGAATTTAAAAACCGCCGGGATTATTACGTTTTTCCCGCGAATAACCTGGACAACCCGTTGATGGAGTTCAAGGATATCATTTTTGTCGGATATGGGATCGATGACCCCAAGTACAGCGATTATGGCAAGACGAATGTGAAAGGAAAAGCTGTTGTGTTTTACAACGGTGAACCTATGGACAATAACGGCAAATCGCTGATCACCGGAACGGAATTCCGGTCGGCCTGGTCGCTCGACTGGAAGAAAAAAGTGCAGCTGGCCGCTGAAAAGGGCGCGGTCATGGCTCTGATCGTTGATCCGGATTTTGAAAAGAACGTCCGGGAAAACCGCCGTCAACTGTCCACGCGCGGCTGGAAGCCGTTTGCCGCTAAAATAGGGCCGAATGAGGAACTGCCGATCAGCAATATGTTTGTCTCCCAGGAGGTGGCAAATGCCATTATGGGTAAAAAATCCGGGAAAGCCGAAGATGCCCACGCTTCCCTGCGCAGTGGCGAAGGATTCAAACCGGTAAAAGTGAAGGCTTCCATTGAGGTCCGGATGGCAAAACAGGGACAAACTCTGGAAGGCTCCAATGTGATCGGTTTTATTGAAGGCACTGATGACCTGGTAAAGGATCAGTATGTGTTCATCACCGCGCATTACGATCACCTCGGCCGGGTGGATGAGGTGGTCTATAACGGCGCCGACGATAATGCTTCGGGCACTGCCGGTGTGCTGGAGATCGCCCGGGCCTTTGTAGCAGCCAAAAAATCAGGTGTCGGCCCCAGGCGGAGTGTGGTTTGTATGCTCGTCAGCGGAGAAGAGAAAGGCTTGCTGGGATCGAAGTTTTACTGCGATTTTCCCATGTTTCCACTCAACCGCACGGTGGTGGATATAAACATCGATATGATCGGTCGGGTGGATGACCGGCATGCCGACAACCCGGATTATGTGTATGTGATCGGGGCCGACCGCCTCAGTTCGGAGTTGGAAGGGATCAACGAATATGCCAATGATACCTATACCAACCTGGAACTGGATTACCGGTACAACGACCCCAACGATCCGAACCATTATTACGAGCGTAGTGACCATTACAATTTCGCCGAGCGGGGTATACCGGCAATCTTCTACTTCAATGGAACACATGCTGATTACCACAAGGCCACAGATACACCCGACAAGATCAATCCTGCTGCTGCTGCCAAACGGGCTCAGCTGGCCTTTTACACCGCCTGGGACATTGCCAACCGTCCGGGGCCTATTTCCGCAGACAAAAAGCCAGACTAGGCTATGTAGTTTAATTTAAACAGCTGCTAAATGTTCCCGAAAAGTAAATTCGGAAGATAGACAGCCTGAAACACAAGTGCGCCGCCGGAGGACTCCGGCGGCGCACTTGTGTTTCAATGCAATGCAGACCATTCAAAGGGACTGCTATTGCCCCTGGTATTTTTCTATGGCTGCCCGAATATGCTCTTTACGATTCTCCGGGTCGGGGTGCGTGCTTTGGAATTCTGGTGTCCGGTTCGGGCCGGCAGCTTGTTTCAGAATTTCCATAACATCAATCAGGCGTTCCGGATCATAACCGGCCTGCAACATGAACCGGACGCCAAGATCATCGCTTTGCAGCTCCTGGTCGCGGCCATATTTCAGTTGCAGCATATTGGAAACCATCTGGGCGATGTACCCGCTGTTGGGACTCCCCGGATCATAGGTGGCCATCGTAACAGCCCCCGTCAGTCCCTGGGCAAGTTCCATTTGTGCAAGTTTTTCCGCGCTGTGGCGGGCAACTACGTGCCCGATCTCATGGCCCAGAACACCAGCCAGCATATTTTCATCGATCGATTGGCCATCTGTGGAAAGCCGGCTAAGCAGTGCGGCCGTGATAAAGACCTGGCCGCCGGGCAGGGCAAAGGCATTGATGGTTTTTTGGTCGGCCAATAGGTGAAACTCAAACTGACCGCGGTAAACCGTGTTGCTGGCATCGGTGCGGTCGACCAGCTGCTGCCCGATCCGGCGCACCAGCGCATCATATTGGGTGCCCTGTACTTCACCACCCATTTGGGCGATCATTTGCGGAGCACTTTGAAGGCCCATGGCTACTTCCTGTTCCGGTGAAATACTGATGTGCTGGCTTTCCCCGGTGATCTCGTTAAACGAACTGTTGCAATAGTATTTGGAGAGTGCAAATCCGGCCAGAACGACCGCGATCATCAGTTTGGGCGAAATTCCGCCCCTTCTTCTTTGGGTGTTTCCGAACATGTTTGATCATAGTGTTAATAAAGCAGGCTGCATGCCGTTACGAAAAAACTGCCCAATCTGTTTATTTACCAGCCTGCTTTCCGGTTAGCGAAATTAGTCCGAAAAAGTTGGCACTGCCCTGCGAAAGTAACGCTATTCTTTCAACATTTAATTAAAGAGATCGCGCATGTCCGGCTCGTCATCCTCATCGTTTAGCCCGCTATCTGTCAGGAAATCCTTAAATACCCACTTGTTCTGGATGACGTCTTTGTTGAGGACTTCAAATTCCGCCAGTCCGTGGAGCACGAGTTCCATGAACGTGGTGATGTCTTCCTTGCCAACATCGGTGCTTTCGGCCAGTTTTTTCAGACCGGCAACCTGATCCAGTTCCTTCAGGAATTTTTTACCGGGGAGGTCGTTCAGCAGATCAACTGTATTTCCAGCGGCAAACCAGGCACGGATCACACCGTACGGATCGCGTTCCTGTCCCCTTTTCAGCTTGGCCGGATTGGGGAAGTAGTTCAAAAAGACTTTTTTGATCGCAATGCCGATAATATGGAGCGCTACCACATAGGGGCCTTCCTGTTCGCCTTCATATACCATCTCCACTTTCCCAGTGAGCGCTGGGATCACGCCCCAGAAGTCGGTAATACGGGCTGTTGTACCGGATTCGCCATTGATTAACAGCCGCCGTTCGGCAGTAGAATATAAGTTTTCATAGGCGGAAATGGTCAGGCGGGCGCTGACCCCGCTGTTCTTGTCCACATATTCGCTGTCGCGGGCGGCAAAGGCAATTTCTTCGATCAGGTCTTTTAGTACGTCCGGCACCCGGATCGAGTCGCGCTGGTTACCGGTGATCCGGGCTTCCTGTTCAGTGATGCGGCGGCCGATGTCGATCGAAGTAGGGTAGTGGGTGGTGATCTGACTTTCGATCCGGTCCTTTAAGGGCGTGATGATACTACCCCGGTTGGTATAGTCTTCGGGGTTGGCCGTAAATACAAACTCAACATCGAGCGGAAGGCGCAGTTTGAAGCCCCGGATCTGCATGTCGCCTTCCTGCAGCACATTGAACAGGGAGACCTGAATTCGGGCTTGCAGGTCGGGAAGTTCATTGATCACAAACAGACAGCGGTGTGCCCGGGGGATCAGACCAAAATGGATGACCCGTTCATCTGAATATGGCAGACGCAGGTTGGCAGCCTTGATCGGATCGACATCGCCAACCAGGTCGGCGATGCTGACATCCGGTGTTGCCAGCTTTTCTACATAACGGGCGTCCCGGTGCAGCCATTCGATCGGGGTGTCGTCGCCTTTTTCGGCAATCAGGTCTTTGGCATAGCGGCTGATCGGAGCAAGCGGGTCATCGTTCAGTTCACTGCCTGCCACTACCGGTACGTATTCATCGAGTAAACCGGTAAGCATGCGGGCAATCCGGGTTTTTGCCTGGCCGCGCAGCCCGAGTAACAGAATATTATGCCGGCTGAGAATGGCGCGTTCGACATCCGGCAAAACGGTATCTTCAAATCCGTAAATTCCAGGAAAGATGGTTTCCTTGTTTCGGAGCTTCTCAATGAGGTTGTTTCGGAGTTCTTCTTTTACGCTTTTAGGTTGGTATCCGTTGGCCTTCAGGCCGCCTAAGGTGTGGATATGCCGAATGTCTTTCATATGGCAGCAAAGAACAAGGAAAAACAGGATTTGGTTCTCATTTTTCCGCAGTATTTACCGGTTTGCTGCCATAAAACGGGCGGTTCAGCCCGAGTACCCCTGCTTTTTCTGCAGGCTCTCCTGATCCATGCGCCGCAGGTCGCGCAATACGGCGATACCTGCGTTTACCTCGAACCCGATGAGCAGGATCATACAATTGAGCTGGAGCCAGACCATCAGGACGATCAGGGTGCCGATCGAGCCATATATCTTATTATAACTGCCGAAATTATCCACATAAAAGGAGAAACCCCAGGAGATCAGTATAGACAGGAACGTCGCGATCAGGGACCCCGGATTAAAAAACGGGATCCGCCGGCGCGTGGCCGCACCATACCTGTAAATAGTTGAAAAGCCGGCGTAGAAAAGCATGATCACAACGATCCATCGAAACAGGAACACCAGCATTTTGGTGAGCATATCCGCTCTGATGTAAGTAAAGACATAACTCAAGATGGTATCACCCAGGATCACAAAAATTACCGCCCCCACCAGCACCAGTCCGATCAGAAATGTCAGTTGAATGGCAATCAGGCGCTTTTCCATGGCGGTACGCTGCCGGAAAGTCAGATGATGTTCTTTTTCAAACCCCCGCATCATGGAGATCATGCCATTGGAGGCAAACCAGATCGCCAGTAGGAAACCAAATGACAGGAGTCCGCTTCGCTGGCGGGTAGCGATATCTTCTATGGTGGCAAAAACCATTCGTCCGGCGCTGCCCGGCATGACCTGGTCAATGGAATCCCGCAGTACGTCATCGAAGGTAGCATACAGTGGCGTGTACGCCAGCAGGGTAAATAATACGATCACCGAGGGGAAGATGGCCAGGAAGAAGTCAAAGGCCATACTGTTGGCCCGGGTAACAATGGCATCATCCTGTGTTTCACGCTGTACGAAAACGGCCAGGTTGTACAGCGGGATATGCTTCAGCCCAGGCAGCGAGTTTTCTTTGGACCACGTCAGTAGCTTAACCCATAACGGATGGTGGGTAAAGTAATGTACGGTGCGTTCAATGTACTCGCCAATATTCACGTCGGCAGATTCGGTTGTTATATATCGGATTTGATCAATGATCGTGTCATTCAAAAAAAGGCTTTAGCCTGCTTAGCAGCTCATCCGGAGCCGGTACCACTTTCTTCTCGGCTGCTGCAAAAAAACACAATCGTATGGTGCCGGCATTGATCAATTTACGCTTTTCATTGAAGAGTTCGGTATGGAAGGTAATGTAGGAATCCGGCATTTTGCGGATTTCCGTGTGGATCGTTAGCAGATCGTCGTAAAAAGCCGGCCGGACAAAACGCATTTCCATGCTTACCACCGGCAGCCAAATGCCATGCACCTCTTCCAGCTCTTTATAACTCATGCCAAGCGACCGGATCGTTTCCACACGTCCTACTTCAAAGTATTCCGCATATCGTCCGTAATACAGATAGCCCATCTGATCGGTTTCTCCATACCGTACCCGCAATTGAAAATCATGGCTGTACATAGCAAGGTCGTGTTTGTACCTGGTTTGCCGGCTTTTGGCCACCCTGCTGATCTACTGCTGAAGTGGCTCTTTTGGTTGTTCCAGGATGATCAAATTGCATCTCTTTCGATCGGGCAGGTCATGCAATGGCTGCCACCCCGCGCCCTCGAAAGTTCATTGGAAGGTATGGTAATAATGGTGTTTTCCACTTTCTCCGGTGAGATCTTTCCATTGGCGATCTCCCGGAGCAGTTTTTCCGCTCCGATCACCTTGTAGCCAAATTCTTTAAAGGCTTTTTCCGTGATCGGGTTCCGGTCATATGTAATGGCGACACCGGGCTTCAGAGCAACCAGGTTGCAGCCGTCTGTCCATTGTTCGCGTTCCTGGTAGGGACTTTCCCCGCGGCCAGCCCAGATAAACTCCATCTTGGGATTAACCTCCGCCAGTAAAAAATCCTTGAGGCTTGGGTATTCTACTTCTTCCCCGGTGGACCGGTGTACATCTACAAACGACCCCAGGCCATCCTGTACGATCGGTTTGTATCCGACCATATGGTCCCGGCTGATCTGGGTAAAAATGGTGTCGATGTGCATATAGCTGCGCTCGGCCGGAATATTGACCTGGACAACGTTGTTGATGATTCCCCGGTCAAACAAGGTGTTTTTGATCAGTTGGAACGCATAATCGTTGGTGCGTTCCGAGCAGCCGATCAGGAGGTAATCCTTGTTCAGGATCATGACGTCACCTCCCTCGATACTCAGGATCTCGCCCTTTTTGGAAGGTGGGAATTTATCGACCCTGTTCAGGTTGATTGTTTTGCCATCGGCCTTAAGACGCCGGAAAACCGGGTGGCTGCTGAAGATCAGCCGGGTCAGGAAATTCTCCCGGAAACGGGCTGTTTTGTTCGCTTTGGTGATCAGCACATAATCTTTGATCGTTACCGCGATATCGCGGGTAAAGATCAAATTGGGGATAGGGTCAAACAGGATACGGTCTTCCGGCTCGAGGTATCCGGTGATCAGGGTGTCGGCCAGTTGTTCAGGGGAAAGTCCGGCCAGACGGGGGATAAACGAGTAGGGGAGTTCCTCAAAATCGGTGATCTTGTTGATCACCTCATATTTGCTCTCCTCATCGCGGGTGCTTTCCGCCAACAGGTCTCCAACCTCCAGCACATTTTCCTTACCCAGAAAGGCCCGCAATACATTGATAAATATATCGTGCTCGTCCTGCATGTTTGGCAGGTGTACGATATCATCAAAAAGCAGCTCTCCCGCCCTTTTGGGCGTGATCCGGGCGATGCCCTCGTCGGGACGGTGGACAATGACTTTTTTAAGTTTCCCGATTTCCGAATCGACGTATATGCGACTATTGATATCCATAAAAATGGTCTGTTTGTAAAATGGTCAGAGGGAGGCCTGTAAGATCAAGGCGCGGCAAAAGTAGGACGAAAAATCGGCCGGGAAAAGTTGAATCCCAAGCTCTTCACCCGGTTTGTGAAAGAACCGCTGCCGTTTCGCTTTGAATAAATTATTTTGGATCGCACCTGCCTGTGTTAGAGGCTGTTTGAGTTAGGCTTTTGGAGTTTGTTATAGATCATTTTTAATCTGATTGAGGC
>SBHD01000066.1 GCA_006226345.1 Bacteroidota bacterium
CGTGTTTAAAATTAACATTTTGGCGTCAGGCCGGCCAATTTAATCCTGCTCGGCGTTATTTTTTTTACCGTATTGCCCGCATATGGCTGCAAAAATGCCTTGATCAGAATTAAATTTACCTGCCCTGCCATCCAAATGTTAAATTTAAACACGCTCTTAGAACCGCTGGCTAAAAGGGGTTCTACCCGGGCCAATTCCTACATCTGACTAAATATTCCAAATACTATGGCAGTTCATACCGAAAAATCCGCCATTGAGCACCTTGTGGAAGCAGGACATTTGCTGGAAACGGTGTGTGACCCGGAAATACCCAATCTGACCATCGCCGATCTGGGCATCCTGCGCAATATCCACTGGCACGAAGCCGATAATATGCTTGAAGTGGTTATTACGCCAACCTATAGTGGCTGTCCGGCCATGGACATGATCGAAACAAACATACGGGCAGCCTTGCAGGAAGGCGGATATGACCACGTAAAGATCACCACGGTGCTCAGTCCCGCCTGGACGACGGACTGGCTGACCGAGCAGGGCCGTGAAAAGCTCCGGGAATTTGGCATCGCCCCTCCCGCCGAACCAACCATGAACAAAAAGGCATTGCTGGGCGAAACCAAAGCGCTTGCGTGCCCATACTGCGGCTCCACCAATACCAAAATGATCTCTCAATTTGGCTCTACTGCCTGCAAAGCCTTATTCAAGTGCGCGGATTGCCTGGAGCCATTTGACTATTTTAAGTGCCATTAACAGGACGAGGGAGGGCATTCCTTTTAACCAAAAACACCCTGAATCATGAACGCTTTTCAACGTAGCGATAACGGACTCAAGGTCGGTTCCGGTCATCTTGGGAACTATGGGAACCAAACCGGCACTGTCCGGCAGGTCGTATCCGATGGCGATACGATCCAGATCGGTCTGTCGGATAACCTGGATGTCCGCCTGCTGGGTATTGACTCCGCTGAAGCACGTGCCCGGATACCTGACTCCGGAAAAATGGAATACCTGAAAAACGAAGCCTGGGAAGCGTTCTTTACCAGCGGCAACTGGCGCCTGGGCTTGACGCTGCACCCCGGCCTGCAACTGGATCTGGATGTACGGATCAGCAGCGGCCAGGATGTTGCAGCCAATCACGCCCGTCATGCCGAATATGCCCACCGGACTCTGGAGCGACTTATCCTGGAAGATATAGAAAAAAGCGGTCGGCCAGCCGGTGATTATACCTTTTTCATGGCCTTCGCGCACGAATTCATGGATAATGCGGGACAGGTATTGTGTTTTTTACACAGCGGACGGGAAAACTTCGACGACCCGGAACTTCGGGATAGCCTGACTACGCTCAGTTACAATGAACGGCTGCTGGCTACCGGCGCAGTATACCCGTTTTTTGTATGGCCGAATGTGCAGCCCTTTCTGACCGGCCAGCCTTTTTTGCCGGAGCATGCGGAACCGGTGTCGTTCTGGAAAACGGTACAGGAGAGTCCCCGGCTGAAAAAATCCCGGGCAGCCGTCCAGACCGCCCGACTGTCTGGCCAGGGCGTATTTGATCCGCAAGACCCATTGCGGTTGGCGCCCTTCGAACTCCGGTATATCTGCCGGCGTAAGCCCCCGACCCGCTATGTCGTTGACCTCTCCCGGCCAGGCAGCAAAAACCTGCTAGCGCCCGAATTGTATTACACGGTACCCAATCCGGAGGATCGCCTCTTTGTGCCGGAGGATTACCGCGCCAATTTTGAGAGCATGGGCTGGATAGTTGCCGAAACCGAAAACTCCGAGGCCGTAGGTTAACCCGGCAATACCACCTGAAAAAGGCACCTTCCAACTGGAAAGTGCCTTTTTTTTGTACGCGTCATCAAGAAGCACAAACAACTAAAAATCAACATCTTACCAAATTCCAACAACTCCAACTTCGCTTCCCTCAACTGAATTTACAGGTTAAAACCCCGGAAAAAGTGTACTGGCATAGCCTGTCTGCGGGCCGGACTTTTGTACCACCGTCAGACAACACATTTATTCATTTAAATAAACCATGCTATGCGTCACGTACAAGTTTTGATCCGTCTTTTCCTGATTGCCCTTTTCCTCCATAGTGGTCTTGCAGCCACACTAGCCAAGGATCCGGTAAAAGAAGCACAAGACTGGGCGAAGGAAGCCCAAGCCCAGCGCGACAACGCGAAGGAAACCGCTAAAAAACTGGATTGCGAAAAACCAAAAGGCACTGACATGCAGGCGTTGGCCAAGGCAATTAAAGAAGCCCGGAAAGCCGCTGAAAATGCTCAAGCATGGGCCGACGAAGCCAAATCGACTGCCGAAAAAGCCGCGAATTGGGCTGACCAGCGTCCGAATGACAAACGCGCGCAGGAGGCAAAGGATAAAGCACAGGAAGCAGCGGATGCCGCACAGAAAGCAGCTACAGAGGCCCGCACCGCATACGAGGAGGCCCTGGACCAATCGGAAGGCATGAAAGCAGCGGTCAAACTCGAAAAACAGCTGGACCAGGCCGACACCGATGGCAATTCTAAAAAAGGCCAGATCGTGGACCGCCTGAAAAAAACCGCCAATACCGCTGCGGAAAAAAACCACTGCAATCCGGAAGAAGTGAAACGGGCCGTCCGGGTTGAGCTGGAAAAGATCAAAAAAGAGGTCGCCCGCAATGGCGAAATGAAGCCCTGGACCGATGCGCTCGAACAAACACTAAAGGATAACCAACTTATCTACCATCAGGGCACTGCCTCCGGGGAAGAACTGGTATATACCCCGCGCGGCACCGGCCAGACCACCGGGCATATCGCAGATCTGGTCGTATTCAATCCAACCGGCCAACCCGTTTATCTGGCCTTATTACCTATGTTCATACCGTCGGACGGTAAATACCAGTACTATGTCACACTTGCCACCGGTCCTTACCTGGTACCGCCTCACGGAACCTTTACGATCCTGCTTTATGGCAACTGTGCCAATATATTTGCCCTTGCCGTACCGGCAGGTGTTAATATGCCGCCGGTATCCACCTGGATCACGGTCGACGATCCGGTTGCTGCCGATACCTATCCGCCGGAAGTAGTATTTCCGCCAACCCGGACAGTACCGGGTCTGGATACCGACTGGCAGCCTTCTGCTGCCGATGGATGGGTGCCGGTTGCCGGCGAAGGTAACAACGTGGTTACTGTGACCTATCCGGGCACCGATATTCCGCTTGGGTATACCATTGATCCGGTCCGGCACCCGGAGGCAGCAGCGCCTGTTTTACTTGATATGCTGAAACGGATCACACAGGCTTTTGAAGAGCAAAAAGCAGCAGGAACTATCTCAACGCCCTTTAGTGGCAATCCTGAAAAAGAACGCGAAACCAATATCCAACATAGTTTCTGGATCGCTTCAGCGGCCCTCACCGGCAACAGCTACAAACTGGAGCAATTTCGCGAAAACACAGTCAACGAGTTTGCCAGATCCACCGGGAGAGACTACGCCAGTTTGGCCCAGCCCGAAAAAGACCAGATTGATGGTGGCATCCAGGCGTTTTGGGTCTCCTTTGAAGGGGTAGGCATTGCGGCCAAAGTCATTCAGAAAAACGATATCTGACAAAAAGCAAAGGCAGGCGGCAGAATGCAAGCCGTAGAACATAGCACAACGGTCCGGTGATCACGTGGATAAATACCCGAAAACCAATGTGTTTTGCCTGCTTGCCTTTGCTTCTCGCTCACCCAAGGCTATAAATATTAACTCTTTTGATCATGAAACATCGGATCCTTTTTTCCTGTATACTGTTACTTCTCCCCTGCTTTTTTTTATTTGCCCAACAAACCTCTTCGTGGCAAAAACTGGAAGGCACAGGCCTCGCCGGACCGGCGTTTAAACTCCCCACCCGGTATTCCCGCCCTTTTCTCATGGTTGGGGTCAACGCCAGCAAGTATTGGAACTCAGCCATTCCGAACGGTTTGTTCAGCACGCAGCAATTCGCCCAGCTGGAACAGAGTTTTTATACCAACACGGTACTTTGGAATAACTTGTTCCAAAACATGAATGGAGAAGTCTGGCTCGGCACTCCTTCAGGCCCAGGTTCATTTGAGTCCATTCAGACACAGCCGTTGTGGGGCTGGGGCGCAGACCTGGTAATCCCTCTTTGGAAACGTTGGGCGGTACACAGTCAGTTTAGCAATGGCAGTTTCGCCACGCGGGCCAGTTTTCCTGTCACCGTATCCAGTTTTATCGATATAATTGATATAACAAACCCCGACCCGGTATTTGAAGTACAGGTGTTTGAAGGCACTGCAGAGGCAACTATCAAACAAACTCTGGCATCTTTGGCAGTCCGTTATTACCCGACAGACAATCCAATATTTCAACCTTTTTTCGGTGTGGGCGGAGTGCTGATTCAAAAAAAGGCCAGTGCTCCACTAGCGCGGTTTATTGATCAGGAATGGACAATCAGCCCCGGCAATGGAACTGTCCAAATGCAAGACCTGGCAGCACTGAAACTAATTGGAATCAAACCATATCTGCAAGCTGGATTATCATCCCAAATAGGGCTCTTAAACTTAGAAGTATCAGGCGCAAAACTTGATGAAGCATATTCCCTAACTCTGGCAGTAAAGATCTGTATTAAAAGATAGTCCCTAACGAAGCGATTACGATGACACGTTGAATTCCACCATCTTCTGGTTGATCTGCATGGCCAGCCAGTCTCTGTGATAGATTTCACTGGCAGCTGGCAGGTCTTCCTGAAGTTTGTGTAATTGTACCGCTTCCGGGCGACCGATCTTCGCTAGTTTGCGGGTAAAATCTACAAACCGGCGGGCTTGTTGTTTCATTTGTGTACTGAGCAAATCCTGACGTAACAGGTAGACGCGGTACGCTTCCAAAAAGGACAGCAGCAGTTCCGTTTCACCGGTTTCATAGTAAATCCGGGTAAGCAGGTTTCGGATAGTCACAGCCAGCAAAACATCGCGGGGATTGGCCTGATTGAGTAGAACCTGTGCTTTGGAATACTCTTTTAAGTGGTAATAATATTGCCCTTGTGCGGCCAGGCTCACATCTTCGGCATAATCGCCAGGCAGGCGGTCCCGGTATTGTTGAATAAAGTTTTGCACCCATTCAACCTGGCCATTTCGAAGGCCGGTGTTAACCAGGTTGAGAAACCGCCAGGGTGGCAGGTGACCACTTTCGAACAAAAAACCATTGGCCAATAATTGTTTATTGATTTCCAGGTACTCCTGCGAGAACTCCTGATCATTGAACCGGTTGATTCGGCGGATGCAATAGTTGAGTAAACTGGTATACAATAATTTACGCTCGTTGGCATTGAATTCCTGACTGTATTTTTCCAGCAGTTCCTTAAGTTGAAAAAAATAAGCTGCCTGTTCGGGTTCCTGGGTCATCCGTATGCCCAGCCGGTAGATCACGGCCGCCGGTGGCAATTCCGGTTCGTGTTTATCCAGATAATCCAAAAGCCAGGTGCCAATCTGCCAATCATATTTTATGTTGAGGATGTATTCAAAATTGGCCATCACCCAACAGTATCGCAGCTTTTCCACGATAAAGTAGGTATCCAAAGCATTTGATGCAGCCTGCAGATCAGCATTCTGTTGATGTTGATCCGGATCACTGACCTGATATACCAAGGCTGCAAGCTGATACGATTCCGCATAAAATTCAGCATTACGGAAAGGGAAGCCGTCCAATGCATTTTTGGCTTTTTCCAGAGCGGATTTATAATGCCGGGGCAGATCACCAGGCGATAAGGTCCCCAGAAGGGCAAAAGAACTATCCAGAGGCGTTTGCTGAAAGGTCTCTACAGCAACAAATGTTTCGGCAAGACCCAGCAACTGGTTCATTAAATAAGACAAACGCTTGTCAGAGAGCGGCTTATCAGACTTGAATTTTTTAATCAGCCCCTGTTTTTCCAATGCTTTGTGCTGAAAATCCGGCGCATAGGAGACAATGAAATCATAAAAAGCAACTACATCAGCCCCTTTGTTGAAATAGGGAGATGCCAGGAAATCCCGGAACTGGGAGAACTGCCGGTTGGAAAATGTACGTAAAAATTGTAGCAGTTTGCTCTGATGCATGGCCGGCCCGAACCGGGCGTTAGTTTGCCAAAAAAGTTAAATTTGACACAAAATACTGCTTGTTCCCGCCATTTCCACGCCTAAAAGCTCTCCTTATGAAAACAAATGTCTTGTTTTTGCTGCTACTTCCCCTCAGCCTGTTTAGTCAAAACATACTCCTTCCGGGCGATGCCAATAACGATGGCCGGGTAGACCACCTGGATCTCCTGGCAATCGGCCTGAATACCGGTAAAACAGGGCCTCCCAGGCCAACCCAGGGACTCAACTGGATGCCAATGGATTTCACGCCCTGGGCAGGCAGCCTGCCGCAGACCGGGGTAAACGCGGGATTCTCCGACTGCGACGGCGACGGGATCGTAACGAACGACGATGTCCTGGCAATTAAATTACATTACGACAGTCTGCAAAATGCATCCTTCCCACCGCCAGCGCCCTACCTGCCAGTTGAACCGGCTCCCACCACTGCTGTTCCCGGACTGGTATTCACCTTCGACCGGGATACCGTTGGGGTCAGTGACACCCTTCGCCTGAGCGTCTTCTATGTGCATCCATTCGGGCTTCCGGAACCGGCTTCACCGTTCGGCGTAGCATTCCGCCTGGAGTTTGACGAATTCGTAATCCAGGATAGTTTGACCCGGGTTTTCTTTGAGCCGGCAGCCACCGATCTGTTGTTTGCGGCAGGCGCCACCGGCTTCGCCGATTCCCGTGCTGTGTCGCCCGGCCAGGTCGAGTTCAGCGCCGCAGGCAGACGCGCCCCCCGTCTGTCTTTTTCACGCCCGTTGGGTGTATTTGAGTTTATTATTGAAGATGTCATCGTCCGTTCGGACACCTTCTGGAGAGATTTTAAGATCGATGTGACCGATGTTTTATTTCTCGATACCCTGGAACGCGTATTCGAGTATGAAGTCGATATAGATGAAGTTGTCTTATTTCAACCGCTGGATTCATTTGCGGTTTGTCCGGGTGATGCCAACAACGACGGCCGGGTGAGCAGTCTGGATATCCTGGCCCTCGGCATGGCCTATAAACAGGAAGGCATTCCCAGGCTCCCCCAATACCAGGGTGTGGATTGGGAAGCGCACCCGTACGAGCCCTGGGCTCAGACTCTACCCGGCACCGGGATCAACCTCGCGTTTTGTGATTCGGACGGGAATGGCATAGTAGATGAGGCCGATGCCTTGGCGATCCAGCTGCATTATGACAGTACGCATACACTGGCAGTGCCTGCGTCGACGCCTTACCTTCCGCCGCCATCGGATCTGATGGTGTTTACCAAACCGGAACTGGAATTCCGGTTTGCCTCTGATACCGTAAAAGCCGGCGATTCCCTCCGGCTCGAAGTGTTATATACCCCCCCGGAAACCTCTCAGCTGGAAGCCATCCCTGCCGGCATTTCCTTTGTTTTAACCTTTGATGAAAGCCTGGTCCGGGATGAGCTTACCCGGGTCAGTTTCCCGGACACCGATGAGTTGCTGGTAGCGGCCGGAGCCAGCGGATTTGCCCTGGCACGTGGCGTCCCGCCCGGGGTGGTAGAGATCGGCATTTCGGACAAAACTAAATTGCCGGAGTTCCCGGCCCTTGGACTGCCGGCCAAACTTTGCACGGTCACCTTCTTCCTTGAAAACAACCTGCCGGCGGGTCATCCGGACCGTTTCAAACCGGAAATCCGGGACGTCCTGGTGATCAACCAGCTAGAACAGGCAATGGAAGCCGGGGTCAAACTGGACGAAACCGTGATCCCGGCACTCCCCGGTCCGGGGACCGCCCCGCTCCCGGTTCAAATATATCCATCCCCCTTCCGGGAAACGTTTTACCTGGAAAGCGGCACTCATTCCATTACAAACATCCGGGTGTATGCGCCCGATGGCAAATTAGTGATAGACCGCCATGGCCCCTTCCCGGAAAAAACAACGTTGAATACTGAAATGTGGCCCCCCGGCATTTACCAGGTGGAAGTGACCGGTTTGGACGGCAGGTCAGCCCGAAAGCAGGTGGCCAAATTTTAAAGCAAAACACCAATACCGGGACACTAGCGCAACCGAAGTCGGGCCAATACCGGCAGGTGATCGGAAGGATAATGGCAATTCCGGGAATCGCTGAGCACGGCATACTGCTCCACGATCCAGTCTCCGGAAACAAAAATATAATCAATGCGCCGGGTGACCGGATCATGGAAATTAAAGCCATTGAATGTCCCTTCCGGCCCAAAAGGCGGCACCTGGGAATACGCATGGGTGTCCTGCAATTGCTCCGAAAGAATAGTAATCGGCTCCGCTCCCGGCTCGCAGTTCAGATCGCCCATCACC
The DNA here is from genome assembly GCA_006226345.1 of Bacteroidota bacterium. Classification (GTDB taxonomy): domain Bacteria; phylum Bacteroidota; class Bacteroidia; order Chitinophagales; family Saprospiraceae; genus M3007. The sequence goes on from SBHD01000066.1 coordinate 8,369, forward strand.
ACCACCGGCAACCTGTCTGCTTTTAAATTGGCCAGGAAATCCAACAGCAGGACAGCAGACCGTGCCCGCGCTTTTTCCCCGATGTGGTCGAAATGGGTGTTCAGGACCCGGAACCTGGCTCCCGTTGCTGTATCCCGGAGGTCTGCCCAGGTACAGATACGCGGCATGGCTGCATCCCAGCCGGTGGAGACCGTATCCGGTGTCACGGAGAGCCAAAAAGTACCGGAAGCCTCTGCCACATAACGGTCGGTACGGTACAACAGGGCTGAATACTCCCCTTTTTCCCGGCCATCATCACGTGCCACCCCCACACTGGCGTAGTTCGGGAGTTGTGCCAACAGGTAATCCAATTGAGGTTTGAGCGCCTCCTGCACCCCAAACACATCCGGTGCATGCAGGTGGAGCTGACCCGCCAGGAAATCACGGCGTACCGGCCATGCATCTTCACCGTCGGCCGGATTATCATACCGGATATTATAGGTCATGCAGGTAACCTGCTGGGCACCTGCCCCGGTCGGCAAGAGCAGGACCAGACAGAAGATCGTCAAATAGCGCATCGGGCGATAGGATGTAGTGAAAAGTACGGGTACCGTATGGGCTATACGGGGGTCACGCCGGAATCCGGCGCTTTCAGTTATACCCGAATCCGCCAAAACGAAGCGTAACGGCCAGGACCGGGCTGTTGAAGTCCTGGGACGCAAAGCCGGGCAGATCGTGAAGTCCGCCGACCACCCGGTATCCGGCGGTAAGGCCCAGGCGGAACCAGTGGATCAGGTTGATCTCGGCGCCTACTTCCGGGATTACCATAAAGATCTGATCGGTAATGTCATCATTATCAAACGGATCATCATCCCGGCGGCGGAGCGCTGCACTCCCCCATCCCAGTTTCAGGGTGCTGTACAGGTGCAAAACCTTGTAGGAAGGATAGGCGTAGCCTAACCAGAAACCGCCGCCACCAAGTGTGACATCGTAACTCCGGTTGTTGACCCGGCGTTGTCCGAAGGCTTCACCCTGACCAAAACCACCGATAAAAAAATCGTCGATGATAAACCCGCCACCGCCACCAGCACCGCCACCGGCTTTGCCGTCGGCCTGACTGAACAGGAAGAACGGTCCGCCAAAGCCCCCTTTGGTTTTGTTGCTGTTGGCCAGTGTTTGTTCCTTTTGGGCCAGGGCAAGTGTTACGCTTCCGACAGTAAGTACGAATATTAAGAATGCAGCCTTTTTCATATCTGTTTGTTTGAAGATAAGATGTTTTGATTAACAGTGTTTGTTGAGCGCAAAAGTGCCTATATCCTGATAAAAAAGCCAACTCTGTACATAAAATCAGGTTGAAAACCAGTACCGGATACAGCGCAAACCGGGATTTTGACGCATCTACGCGGCTCATTTAAACTGCTCACCCGCTCACTTTACCCGGCCAACCAATCATTTGCCGACCGGCCTTTATATAATCAAGGTGTTCTTTGTTGTCAGGTATGGCACAATGCCGTACTTCAAACTAAATAACGAACGGGATGGCAAAAATTCTTTACACTGGTATCAATCAACTGGTAGAATCTCAGGATCCGGATTCCTCCCTGCTGGATATTTCCCTTCAAAATCAAATTCCACACCTGCATGAATGTGGCGGCAACGGTCGTTGCACGACCTGCCGGATCCGAGTCATCGAAGGACACCAGAATATGTCGCCCCGAACCGCTATAGAACGTGAAACCGCCCACCTGCGCAGGTGGGATCCTTCCATCCGGCTTGCCTGCCAGAGTCATATCAACGGCGACGTAAAGATCCAACGCCTCGTCTGGGCCAGTGCTGAAGTAAACAAACTGCAGCTCGAAACCATTCCGGACGGAGAAGCAGAACTGCGCAGTATTGCCACTATATTCTGTGATATGCGCGACTTCACGCGGATCACATCACAACATATGCATTACGACCTGGCCCATATGCTCAACCGGTTCTATACGGTGCTGGGCGATCCGATCCTGATGAACAACGGGATTATTTACCAGTATGTGGGCGATGAGATTATCGGGATCTTCGGCACTTCCGGCGGGTCCCGGGAAAAGAATTGCCAGGATGCCGTGCGCGCCGCCCTGGGTATGCAATATGCGATCGAACGGCTCAACCGTTTTGAATTGAAGGACTTCGATACCAAATTCCGGATCGGGATCGGGATCAACTTCGGCCGGGCTTTTGTTGGCCATTTGGGTCATCCCAAACACCGGCAGTTTACCGTTTTGGGCGATCCGATCAATGTAGCCAGCCGTATCCAGGGATGCACCAAGGAAGCAGGAGCGACCATCCTGATCTCCAATTCGATCCTGAAGAGCCTGCCCAAGGATTCCCTGAAGATCGGTAAGAGTTTCAGTAAGCAGCTGGCCGGCAAGGACTTTGAAACCGAGTTGTTTGAAGTAACCGGCTTCACCAAACCCGATATGAACCTGGAACTGCAATCCTCTCTCGACCTTATCCTGCAGAATGAAGAGCGATTTGCGATGCGTTTTTACGAAAATGTGTTTGTGAAAGCGCCTGGCGTCCGGGCCTTGTTCAAGAACGATATGGCAGCACAAGGTCGGCTTCTGACCCATATGCTGGGCGGGATCGTGTATTCGCTCAGCCGGCCGGAGTACCTGGTCATGGGCCTGAAAGCCCTTGGAAAAAGCCATGAACGATACGGGGTAAGGCCGGAGTACTACCCGGTAGTGGAAGAAGTCCTACTGGAAACGATCCGGGAAGAACTGGGCGATATGTACACTCCGGAGTTAGGCGAAGCCTGGAAACAGGCGTTACACTTCATTACAGAGCAAATGACAAACTGGAAAGCAGAAAAACAAACCGAGCATGCCGGCGCCTGATGTCACTCCACCGGCTGCACCAGCAATTCCACCACCTGCCCTTCCAGGGGGTAAACCAGCCAGTATTGCAGGTCTTTTCCGGGGAAAGCCTGCGGCAACAGCCGGTTGATCCATCCCGCAACCTGGGCAACCGGTTTCGCCTGGTCTTTCCATTTTTTCATGCTGTCGGCAAAACCGGCAAACAGGAATACCGCCACACCATGCGCATGGATAACCAGCAAGTCGGCTTCCACACGCAACCACCTCCGCCCCTGTGGCCCCTCCATAGGAAACTGGATGTGCCATTGGGCTCCTGAATAACTGTTGTTTATGAACTTCCGGAATGCCTCTGACTGAACCAGCATTCTGCCGGCATCCAACTGGTCTGCAACACCCCGGATATGTGCCTGCAACTGTGCCAGTTCCAGCCGTTGTTCTTTCGCAAGTGCCGGATCGTCCGCTACCAGAAAGGTCTGCGCAGCCCGGGACAGCACCGGCGTATATTCACCGGTAAACTCCAGCCAACTGGCAAAAGCCTGAGGTTCGCCAAGCGTGTACTTAAATCCGGGAGGCCACTCCAGGTGCAGGTCAATACGTTGCGGTACCCGCTCCACCAAGGGTCTGCCCGCCAGCTCGCGGTGATACGAAACTGCTTCGGTCCGTACCGGCACCTCCGGGAAGTCCCTGGGCATGAACAGTGGTTCATTCATACAGTGTAGCACCTGACCATTCCAGACAAAAGGTGTTTCGGTACCGTCCGGCTCCAGGGTCGGTATATCAGCATCGCCCTGGTTGAATACACGGTTCAACCAGGGAGTACCTTTAGGGTTCGTGGGAAAGACCAGATAATCCCGGGCACGGGTCAGGCCGACATACATCAGTCTTGCCTCCTCTTCCCGGGCTTGTTGCGACGCCTGCATCCAGGTATCCTGTACCAGCAGGGTTTCCTCCAACCGGGTATTCCGCCATTGATCGCCGTATGGGTTTACCCAAAACCGCAGCCAGCGATGCCCCAATATATCGTCCAGGTCCGGCTTATCCTGTTCCGACACCAGATTAATCCCCCAGACCTTTTCCCGCAGCCGGTCATTGAGGTTGTGACAGATCGCTACCGGGAATTCCAGACCTTTACTCTTGTGGTACGTGAGCACCTTTACAGCATCCGGCCGTTCGCCGCTACCCTGGTAGTCCTGTCCGCTCCGGCCGAGTGCATCCAGCCAAAGGAGGAAACCGCCCAGGGAGGCTGCAGCATGCAGCCGTTGACAGGCCGATTCATACTCCAGCGCATAATGGCGGAAGGTATCCAGGTTATCGAGCCGTTGGGTGGAATTGCCCAGGCGCACGACGATCCGGCGCAGGTCCAGTTCATCCAGTGCCAGGTTCAGGATCTCGGACGCACTAAGATCAGCGGTACGCGGCCTTAATTGGAGCAGTTGGCGAATGAATACATGCTCCGTTGCCCAGCGTCCGGCATCTCCTCCCTGCTCCACTTGTTGCAAGTAATTCAGCCGGTCATCGATCAGTTGGTCCAGGGTTTGAATGCCTGTCAGGGCAAGTATCTCTGCGGCACTGAGGGCATCAGCCGGATTCAGAAGGTATTTCAGGCAGGCCAGTACCAGCCGGCCCTCCGGTGTGGCAAGCAGACCGGCACGGGCGATAGCAGCTTTCAGACCGGCGCGGTGCAGGGCTTCTGCCATTTTATCACAGCCGGCATTACTGCGGCACAGGACAGCGATGTCCCCCGGGTTAACCGGAAGCACGCCTTTGGTGCCCTTGCGGCGGACAGGGATCTTCCGGTCCAGCAACACCTGTATTTGTGCCGCAATGCAATTTTCCATCCAGGGACTTCCAGGCACCCGACGGTCGTCAAGCTCGTTCCGGAAATGCCAGTGCATAAGGGCCTGAGGCATGTTCAGTTCCTTATCGTCCAACGCCGGCTCGAGTGCTACCTGCTCCGGTGGCATTTGATCAAACGCCTTAGTAAAAATGGCATTCACCGCGTAAACGATGTCCGGGCGGCTTCGCCAGGACTGGCCCAGTACATTTTCCGGCCTTACCCCTCCGGTGGCTTCGATCACCGCCTGCATCAACGCCGGCTCAGCACCGCGAAAGCCATATATACTTTGTTTGGGGTCACCGACCCAGATAGAATGCCGGGCCAGACGACTAAGCTGTAAAAATATATCGAGTTGGATGGGGGACGTATCCTGGAACTCATCGACCAGCAACAAGTCCAGTTCCTGACGAAGTGTTTCGCGTACGGTATCGATACGCAACAACCGGCTGACATATGTTTCCATGTCAGTATAGTCGATCAGGCCACGTTTCTTTTTGTACAGTTCGTATTCCCCCAGGGCGTCGATGGAAATGTCAAAGACCAGTTCGAGGAACCGACGGATATCGTCCCGGAATTTAGGATGCGCATCATGGTTGCGGGCAAACTCGCGCAGGTCTTCAAACAGGTCGCGGCTTTTGGCGCCGACTTTTACCTTACTGATCTTCACCCACTCGTGCCAGTACAATTCGCCGCGCCATTTCAGTTGGTGCTGCAGGTTCCGGATCTCTTCTGCGGCATCCCGGGTAGTCTTGGTGCCATCCGCTTCATTGTCATCCAGGGCAGCGACAGTCTGGTCGATCAAGGCCAGGAGCCGATTGTTCCAGTTCAGGTCGGATTGCTCCAGAACCGGTGGTAACAACGCTTCAAAACTTTCCCAGGAAGACTGTTTACTTTTTTCCAGTACGGCCCGGGAAAAGTTGTTAGCCCGGGCCACATCGGTTATCTGCCGGATATCCCGTCGCCAGTCGTATGGCTCGCCATCTTTCTTTTTGGTCAGTCCCAGCCTGTCGGCCAGGGTATTCATGGTATGGATACGTTGCTCAGAAAGTACCTGGGAAAGCGATTCGTTAAACAGCCGCTGCTGATCGTCATCGGCAATGATCTCTACCAGTGGCGACACTCCAGCCTCGAAAGCAAAGCGCTGCAACAGCCGGACCCCGATACTGTGCACGGTACCGATCAGGGCACTGCCCAGTTCATTTGCCGCTTCCAGCATACCGGATGCGAGTAATCGTCCCCTGACGCGCTCCTGCAGTTCGGCAGCGGCCTTTTGGGTAAAGGTTGTGGCGATGATCCCCCGGGGGCGCACGCCGTTTTTCAGCAGGTCGACCATGCGGCCTGTCAGGGTGTACGTTTTCCCACTGCCGGCGCCAGCCGACAGGATCGTAATATTCAGTTCCGGATGTTGCGTATCGGGTTTCGTTTCGGGTTCCACCGGGTCAGGTTTGGGGCTAAGTTCGGAAATGTGCGCGAACCCCGGCGGTTATTTCCGGATAAAATACACGGCCAGTACCAGGAAGACAAAACCGACAAAGTGGTTCCATTTCAGTGGCTCATTTTTGAAAAACACCAGGGTAAATCCGGTAAATACCAACAAGGTGATGACTTCCTGGATCACTTTAAGTTGTACCAATGTAAACGGACCTCCATTGCCCTGGTAACCCAAGCGGTTGGCCGGCACCATAAAACAATATTCCAGAAAAGCGATCAGCCAGGAGGCAATAACGATACCGACAAGACCGGCTTTTTGGAAAAAGGATAACTGCTGAAATTTCAGGTGTCCGTACCAGGCGAAGGTCATAAACACATTGGAAAGCAATAACAAGGCGATGGTGGTGACCCCTTTCATACGGGAACTGAAATTCATGGAGTGAATAATCCGCGCAAATATAGTTGGGAAACCGACGTTTGAATCCGGGCTCTTATTTTTGCCCCTCCTCTTTCTCTTTGTCAAACCAACCAACATGCTGCGTCTATTCGTATTAGTAGTTTTCTGTGCCGCATTTTCGGCCTGCCAAAACCCATCTAGCTCATCCAACACCCCTTCATCACCGGAACTAACCACACAGGCCAGCGCGGTCGAACTACCGGAAGATTTTAAAGCCTTTTACCAAAAATTCCATACCGACAGCCTCTTTCAACTGGAGCATATCGCCTGGCCGCTCCAGGGAGACAAGTCCGTACGGGTAGATGCAGAGCGGATGGAGAAACGCACAACCACCTGGGAAAAGGCCACCTGGCATATGCACCGTCCGGTTGACTTCAGTTCCGGCGAGTTCAAACAACATTGGGAAGTACTCGGCGATGCGCTGATCATCGAGCGGAT